>NZ_JEMA01000730.1 GCF_001589285.1 Sorangium cellulosum
CGCCGGCGTCGTCGTCGGCGCCGCGCGCGCCGGTCGCCGCGCCGTGCCCGATGCCCCGCTCCTCGCGCGACGCGCTCCTGAAGACGGCGGCCGACGTGCCCGGCGTCCGCGCCGTGGCCGCGGCCATCACCGTCCTCGAGCGGCTGGAGGCGGCGATCTCCGAGTCCGCGGACCTGCCGACGTCGCCGATCTGGGTGCACCAGGACCTCTACGGCCCCGACGAGATGGCGCACACCGACGGCAGCGGCATCAGCGTGAACCTCGCCTCCTCGCGGGTGCGGGCGCTGCTCACCGCGGTGCTCCTGCGCGACGACGCCGTCGCCTTCACCGCGCTCACCGATCTGCTGCTCCACGAGAAGACGCACGTCTCGCTGGCGAGCTACGTCCCGCGGCCCATGGCCGAGCACGGCACGAGCTTCTACCGCCGCAAGGACTGGATGCGCCGCCGCCTGCTCGCGGCGATCGCCAGCGGCGCGGTCGCCGACCCGATACGCTGGCTCGCGGTGGCGCGGCGGGGGCTCGCGAGCTCGGCGCTACCGGCCCCCGAGGAGCTCTCGCGCGCCTTCCAGTCGGCCGCCGCGGCGGCGTGAGGCGCGCCCGGGTCCGCCGCGGGCCTGTGTGAGACCACGGCGACGGCCGGATTCGGCTCGAGCCGGAGCTGTCCGGAGCCTCCGGCGTGAACTGAAATTCAGCCAGGAGCCTGTCCGGAGGTCGTGGTCGCGTTTGCCTGAAACGCGACAACCACGATCCACCTGCGACCACATCAGCGCAACGTGCCCGGCATCCGCCGCGCGAGGCTGCTACGGGCGTTTGGAGCCCTGCGGGAGCTTGGCGCCATCGAGCTTGGCGCCGTCGAGCTTGGCGCCCGCGAGCTTCGCGTACTGCAGGTCCGCGCCGCGGAGGTCGGCGCCGCGGAGGTCGGCGCCGGTGAACTCGGCGCCGGTGAACTCGGCGCCGGCCAGCTTCGCTTCGCGGAGGTCGGCATTCGAGAAGTCGACGCGGCCGCAGCGAGCGCCCTCGAGATCCGCCCCGCGGAGGTCGGCGCGGCGGAAGACGCAGTCGTAGAGGTTGACCCCCTCGAGGCGCGCGTTCGAGAACTTCGCCTCTTCGAACGGGATCACCATGAGGTCTGCCTTTCGCAGGTCGGCTTCCGTGAGATCGATGCCCGGGAGCTGCACGAACCCGCCGCTCAACGTGCGCCAGCGCGACCGCCAGCGGTTCCAGCGCTCAATGCCGTCTTTGACTTCACCTCGCAGCATCGCGCGCGACTCTTCGAACGTGGGAAGCAGCATCTCGATGAGCTTCTTCTCGCTCAGCTTGATGACGTTGTCGCCCTTGGCGATGCGCGCGTCGATCTCGGTCTCCGCCTTCGACGGGACGTGCTCCACGTGCGGAAGACGCGCGCCGACGAAGTGCGTCGCGTCCTTCGCCTTCTTCGCGACCGTCCCGCCGAGCTCGAGCAGCATGTCTTCGCGGAGCTCGCGCGACGTGCGCACATCCATCGCCGACCTCTGGAATTTGCCTGCGTAGAGAATGCATATCCCGGCGAGGCGCTCCTCGAACATGCCCTGCGGCTCCTTCTCCGCCAGCGGGGTGAAGCCGAGTTCGAAGGGAGTGGCGCGCTTCTTCATGCCTTCGATCGCGTGGATGGCGAGGTTGCCGTGCCCGTCGATGTACGCGATCTCGGCCCCGTCCTCGAGGCGGTGAGCGGGAGGATCTCGAAGCCGTGAAACTCGATGTCTTTCGGAGCCTCGGGCTCGTCGAGCCATTGGCCCTTCTCGGCGTCGGCCGTCCGCGTACGGCCCGCGGAGTCGACGACGACAGCGCGGGCATCGCCCTGGGGAGAGATAGCGTCGTTCGCGAAGATCGCCTCGCCCTTGTCGGTGATCTCGCGCACCACGACGGCGTTTTTGGGCTCGACGATGAGCAGCTCTCCCTGCGGGAGGTTCGCGAGCGCCGCGGGGCCGCTCGCGCGCCGCTCGCTGACTGTGCCGTCGGTCCTTCGCCAGGACCAGATCCCCGACGAGCCGGCGACGACGACGCGTTCGCGGCTCAGCGCGATCGCGCGTGGCGCGTCGATCCCGAGCTCGCTCGAAGCCGGCTCACCGTCCGAGGTCCAGATGCCGATGCCAGACGCCGTCGAGCCTGCGGCGAGCCACTTCCCGTCGCGCGAGAGCGCCATCGCGGGGCCTTGGCCGTACGCGTGGTGGCGAGGCGTGCGGACGCGACGGATCTCCGCGCCGCTGCGCTTCCACCAGCGAAAGTAGCGATCGTTGCCTTGCGAGACCACCGTCTCGCCGTCGGCCAGGAACGCGAGCCAGCGACAACCGGCCGGCCCCCCTTCCTGCTCGCCCGAGCCGTAATCTTCCTGGAAGCGATGCGAGCCCAGGAGGCGGACGGGCGCGAGCGACGCGCCGTCCCAGAGGTGGACGTCGCCTTGCCCGTGGCCGCCGGCGAGCACGCTGCCCTCGGGTGAGAACGCGAGTACGAGGATCTTGGAGCTCTTTCGCTGGGCGAGCTCCTTCTTCGACTTGCCATCGAAGACGCGGACGATGCCCTTCTGTCCGCCGGTCGCGAACCTCGCTCCGTCGGGTGAGAAGGCGAACGCGAAGATCTCGCCTGCGGGCTCGCTCAGGTCGTGAAGTCGTTTGCCGGTACGCGCGTCGAAGACGTTGGCGACGGAGTCTCCGCCGTAGGTCGCGACCATCGCACCGTCGGCGCTCACGGTCGCGAAGGCGAACTTCTTCGTCGCCTTCTCTCCGAGCTTCCACGAGAGCTCGCCGTCCTGGCCGAGGCGCGCGATGGATCCACGCGCCCACAGGAGCAGGTCGCCGCCAGGCAACGCGAAGACGCCAGTGAAGCGACCGGTCACCGTCTGCTCGTCGAGGGCACGACCGTCGTCGACGGCGAAACGATGCACCTTCGTGCGCTCCTCTCCGGTCACGAGGGCCACGAGCGTTGTGGAGTCCGGAGAAAAATCGAGCCCAGTGAAGCTGCCGGGCGCGTTGAAGCGGGTGGCGCCGAAGACATGTCGGCTCATCGAGCCAATCGTACTCGGCTCCGTTGCCCTTCAGCGCTTTATCGGTCGTCATTTCCGGACGTGCGAGTCGGCGCGCGCACATGGGGTGCGCATCGGAGCTCGACAGGCGTTGATGTCGCCGCCGACCGCACCGCGATCGAGGAGGAAGCGGCGACGTTCCCGGCCGGGGCGCTGGCCGTCTCGTTCCACGCCACGTCCCGAGGGCGGTCAGTCCGCGCCTTCCGATGAACCTGTGGAGGTCGGTTCGGCGCTCGCTCCGATCGACCAGGCGACCCCGTGACCGCGGTGACGCGCCGGCACAGCCCGGCACAGTTCCAGTGGGACCGGAGCGTCCGACGGCGCGTCGTCGCGGGGCGGATCAGCGGGAGACGAGATCCTTCATCCAGGCGACGTCGGCGGGCCTCGTCTCCCTGATCGAGTCGGCCCACGTCTCGTCGGTCATGCGCTCGAAGCCCTCGGTGACCTGCTCGAAGTACGACGAGGCGAGCCCGACGAACGCGCTCGGCGTGCCGCACGGATCGGCCGTGACGACCATGAGCCGCGGCAGGCCGGTGCCCACGTGGAGCACGCGGCCGACCGGCGCGCCGGCCTCGTCGGTCGGCTGGGTGTGGACGTCGGCGATGGTCGGGTCCTGCTCGACGCTCTTGGCCATGTCGAAGAAGAGCTGCGCATACCAGCCCTCGGCGCCGAAGGGAGATCCGCAGCCCCACTGGATCCGGACCGCCTGGTTGATGAAGTCGAGGTGCTCCTGCGTGAGGGGCACGCCGGCGCGCTCGTTCGCGGCCATCTCCGCGAGCGTCGTCGCGACGCTGCGCAGGCGCTCGAAATACGCCGGCACGCTCTGCTCGAGCCACGGCTGGCTCGACAGGTCGAGCGCGCCGACGACGTCGCCGCCCTGCGCGGCCAGCTCGGCGATGCGCGTGAAGAACGCCGGATACGGGTCGACGTAGGCGTCCGGGAACTCGCAGGTGTTGCCGGCCGTGTATGACTGCTTGGCGTAGAGCAGGGTGTCGTGCCGGAGCTCGGCCCACGAGGCGAGCTGCGTGTTCAAGAGGCGCCGGCCCCACGCCTCGGTCTTGGCCACCCCAGGCAGCCCCTCGGCGTCGGCGAGCGCCCTGGCCGGCGACAGCTCGCGCAGCGCGCCGAGCCAGCGGTTGTAGATGTTCTTGCCCCAGAAGTCCCCGGGGTGCGCGTCGACGAGCACGCGCATCATGTGGAGATCGGGCGCGTAGTCGAACTGCCCGAGCTCGGGCCCGAGCAGGAGGCCCGCCTGGTCGTTGCCCAGCGCCGCGAAGCCGACGTCGAGCGGGTTCGGCATCATGCGCTTGACGGTGCCGCCCTTCACCCGGTCGTAGACAACGTTCGAGAACACGTGCGAGTCGACGACGTACCGCTGGCCGAGCAGCGCGAAGCTTGACGAGAGCGGGAGCGTGCCCTTGTCGAGGCCGTTGATCATGATGTGGCTCGAGATCCGCTGCGTCCCGTGGCCCTTCTCCACCACGACCTTGGCGATCTGCTCGTCGGGGACGCCGGCGAGCCCGGCGGCGTCGCTGAGACCGAGGTCCGCGAGCAGGTCGTCGAGCTCGGGCAGCGTCATGTAGTCGCTCTCGCCGACGAAGGCCTGGATCGTGTCGTCGATGCGCGTGTAGCGGTCGAGCGTCTTCGCCTCGGCGAGCGCGCGCACCACGTACGCGCCCTCGAGCTGCCGCCGCTGGAAGACCTGCGTGCCGTCGATCTGGGTCTCGAGGAAGCGGAAGTCCACGCGGCCGAGCCACATCATGCTGCGGAAGTAGCGCTCGAGCGCGGGCTCGTCGGTGTAGTGGCCGCGCGGCTCGAACTGCGAGAAGTCCATGAGCCGCTCGGAGCCGAAGAGGCGCACCGCGCCCATGCCCTGGTGGGCCCTGGCGCCCGCGACGAGCTCCTCGATCTTGGCGGCGTCGGCGCCCGCGACGGGCGCGACGGCCGCGTCCGTGAGGAGCGCGAGCGCCACGGCCGTGAACAGATCCGCGTCGGCGCGCGCCTCGGCGCCGAGCTCGCTGCCGGCGCCGCCGGCGAGCCGCGCGCGCATCTCCTCGAGCATCGTGGCGAGCTCGGGGGAGAGCGAGGCGAGCTCGATGGCCTTCAGGATCGCGTCGTACGAGCGGTGGACCGCGTACAGGATCGAGTCCGCCGACACGTAGATCGGCAGGTCGAGCGCGTAGATGGTCTCGTAGCCGTAGACGAAGGTGGGGAAGGTCTTCTTCTCCGAGATGACGAAGCCGTTCTTCGAGAGCTTCGCGAGCTCGTCGTCGTCGAGCCCGAGCGAGGAGCCCTGGATGAGCGGCAGGTGCTCGGCGTCCGCCGGCGCGTAGGGCAGGTTCGAGGTGAAGCCGACGGCGTACTTCGAGGCGAACGCCTCTGCGGTCATGTCCGCCGAGGCATCGCGCTCGCCGAGCAGCGCGGTGAGCTCCGCCCCCTGCTCGGGCCCGAGCGGCGCGGGCTCGATCGGCGTGGGCGGCTCCGTGCCGGGCTGCCCCCCGCTGGAGCAGCCGGCGCCGAGGGCGAGGAGGATCGGGACGAAATGAAAGTGAAGAAGTGTTTTGCGCATCGTGTTCCCCTTCCAGAGCGCGCCTCCCGGGCTTGGAGGCGCCGCGGCCCCTGCATGAGCAAGGATGGTGCCGCGGGCCGCGGAGGCGCTCGCGCGCCTTGCCCAGAACGGCGATGGCGTGCAATGGCGCGGGTGGTGCGATGGTGAACGCCGCAATACCGTCGTGCCAGGCGCGGGCAGCGTGGCTCGAGACCAGCGCCTTGCCCGGACAGCGTGGTTTGAACCGTCACGACAACACCCGAGGTCCGCCGCAAACGGCGCGTGACGTCAGCCCGCCAGATCCACTACAAGGGGCGCCGGAGGAAAGCCATGTCCGTCACGTTCTACTACACCCCTCAGTCCAGCGCTGGGCGCATCCGCGTGTCGCTCGCCGAGCTCGATATTCCCCACGAGGTCGTCCGGATCGACCTGCGCGCCGGCGATCAGAAGAAGCCGGACTTCCTCGCCCTCAACCCCAATGGCAAGGTGCCCACCGTCGTGATCGACGGCACCCCGGTGTTCGAGTCGGTGGCGATCCAGATCGCCCTCGGCGAGCGCTACGGTGTCCAGAAGGGCCTGTGGCCGGCCCCCGGCTCCCCCGAGCAGCTCACGGCCCTGACCTGGCTTGCCTGGGGCCAGGTCACCCTCACCGGCACCCTGTTCCGCTACATGGGGAACACGAGCGAGTATTTCCCCAAGGAGATGCACAACGAGAAGCAAGCCGAGCAGGCACTGACCGAGATGCGCGACCTGCTCCGCATCCTCGACAGCCGCCTCGACGGCCGCCCGTACCTCACCGGAGAGCGCTGTACCCTGGTGGATCTCGACCTCGCGACCATGCTCGGCTGGGGCCTCATGGCGGCCAAGATCGACATCGCCGAGCTGAAGAACCTGCAGGGATGGCTCGGCCGCATCGCGGAGCGCCCGGCCGTGAAGGCGGCCATGGCCGAGACCTGAGCCCGACCGCGCCCCGCTCGCCCGAGCGGGCGAGGCGCCCCTCCTTTTCACCGCCCGCGCGGCCAGGACCGGCCCTCGCCCGCGCGGTCGTCGCCCGCCTGGCCCGTCCCGCCCCGGGCGCCCTTGCGCGCGCCCGACCCATGCTAGAACTCGGCCGCGATGACGGTCCTCCAGGTCGCCGACCTCAGCTTCGGTTACGGCGCCGACAAGCTATTCCAGGGCATCACCTTCTCCCTGGAGCACGGCCAGCGCGCCGCGCTCGTGGCCCCCAACGGCGCCGGCAAATCGACGCTGCTCCGCCTCGTGGCCCGGGAGCTCACCCCGGACACGGGCTCGGTCGTGATCCGCAAGGGCGTCCGGGTCGCCTACTTCCGGCAGTCGCACGAGCTCCAGGCCGAGGGCACGGTGCTCGACGCCTTCCTCTCCGGGTTCTCCGAGGTGCTCGATCTCCGCCACGCCCTCACCGCGGCGCAACACGCCGCCGCGAGCGGCAGCGAGGCCGACCTCGATCGGCTCAGCGACCTCACCGACCGCTACCACATCGCTGGCGGCGACGACCTCGAGCGCCGCGTCGAGATCATCGCGGCCCACCTCGGGTTCACGCCCGCCGACATGGATCGCCCCGTCGCGAGCCTGTCCGGCGGCGAGCGCGGCCGCCTGCAGCTCGGCGTCGTGCTCGCCATCGAGCCCGACCTCCTCCTGCTCGACGAGCCCACGAACCACCTCGACATCGAGACGATCACCTGGCTCGAGAAGCACCTCGCCGGCCTCGCCGGCGCGCTGCTCTGCGTGTCGCACGACCGCGCCTTCCTCGACGCCGTCTGCCCGAACACGATGGAGCTCGGGCAGCGCAGCTTCCGCTCCTACCCGCTCAAGTACAGCGACTACGCCGTCGCGCGCGAGGAGGACCTCGCCCGCGAGCGGGAGCTCGCCGAGCGGCAGGAGGCGTTCGTCGCGAAGACCGAGGACTTCATCCGGCGCAACATCGCCGGCCAGAAGACGAAGCAGGCGCAGAGCCGGCGCAAGATGCTCGACAAGCTCGAGACGATCGACCGGCCCGAGGACGTCTGGGCCACCGCCGAGAAGGTCCGCTTCCGGTTCGCGCCCGCCCCGCGCAGCGGGGACATCGTGCTCGACGCGCGCGGGCTCGGCGCCTCCCGCGGCGGGCGCGCGCTCTTCTCCGGCGTCGACCTGCTGGTCCGGCGCGGCGACCGCATCGGCGTCGTCGGCCCCAACGGCACCGGCAAGTCGACGCTGCTCAAGCTGCTCGCCGGCGCGGGCGCGCCCGAGGACGTCGGCGACGTCCGGCGCGGGACGAACCTCTGCCAGGGCTACTTCGACCAGCACCTCGGCTCGCTCGACCCGCAGCGGACCGCGGTCGAGGAGATCCGCAGCGTCCGCGCCGACATGAACGTCGACGCCACGCGCCAGTACCTGTCGCGCTTCCGCTTCTACGGCGACGACGCGCTCCGGAAGGTCCAGGGCTTCTCGGGCGGCGAGCGGAGCCGGCTCGCGCTCGCGAAGCTGCTGCTCGAGCCGCGCAACCTGCTCTTCCTCGACGAGCCGACGAACCACCTCGACATCCCGGCGGCCGAGATCCTCGAGGAGGCGCTCGCGGGCTTCGAGGGCACGGTGCTGCTCGTCTCGCACGACCGGCGGTTCCTGGAGCAGGTGACGACGCGCATCGTCGCCGTGCGCGAGGGGCGCGTGGACGTCTACCCCGGCGGCTTCCGCGACTACCGCGACAACCTCGAGAAGCTCGCGGCCGAGGCGGCGGCGCGCGAGGCCGAAGGGCGCGAGGCAGCGCGCGGCCC
>NZ_JEMA01000731.1 GCF_001589285.1 Sorangium cellulosum
GCGCGACGGGCGGCACGGGTGGCAGCGCCGACCCCGGCGCGGGCCCAGCGCCGGCGTCCGAATCCGGCGGATGCGCCCTCGTCGCCGTCGGCAACGCGAAGCCGATGAGCTCGATCGCGGCGGCCGTCGCCATGGGCCTCGCGCTGCTGACGGCCCGCCGCCGGCGCCGGGACGCCGGGCGCTGAAGCGCTGTCTCGTCGGCGGGATCAGGTGACAACCCACCTCCGTGGGGCGCGCGGCGCCCCACGACGCCGACGCGTCAACGCACGGGCGCCGGCTCGCGCGCCTTCGAGAGCTGATGCGTGAGGTGGCTGCGCACCGTGGGCCACTCCGACGCGATGATGCTGTACACGCACGTGTCGCGCAGCGTGCCGTCGGACGCGCGAACGTGGTTGCGCAGGACGCCATCGAGCTTCGCGCCCAGGCGCTCGATGGCGCGCCGGCTCTGCTGGTTGAAGAAGTGCGTCCGGAGCTCCACAGCGATGCACTCCAGCGTCTCGAACGCGTGCTGCAACAGCAGCAGCTTGCATTCGGTGTTGAGCGCGGTGCGCTGTACGCTCTTGCGGTACCACGTCGAGCCGATCTCCACGCGTCGATTGCCTGCGTCGATGTTCATGTACGTGGTCATGCCGACAGCGCGTCCGCTTCGCGCGTCGACGACAACGAACGGCAGCATCGAGCCCGAGCGCTGGAGGGACAGCCGGCGCTCGATCTCGTCGCGCAGGCCTTCAGGCCGCGGGATGTAGGTGTACCAAAGATTCCACAGCTCCCCATCGCGCACGGCTTCGGCGAGCTCATCGTGGTGGGCGTGAGTCAGCGGCTCGAGCGCGGCATGGCTCCCGCGCAGGCTAACGGGTTCTGGCCAGGACATGTAATTCCCTTCGTGAATGGAGCGAGTATACACGCCCGACGAAATCCGCAGGCAGTGTCCGGCACAGACGCCCATCGCCGGCAGCTTCGCGCGAGCACGTCGAAGGAAGTCGCGCCCACCTCGGCTACGCATGTCAGACTGCATCCGACATGTAGGCGGAGGGGGTCCAATGAAACCATGTGTGGCTGTCCTGGGTGCGTCGCTGTCCGTCGTCCTGGTCTGCGTTCCGTGCGCTGTCTCCGTCGCGTCTCCGTGCGCGACGGCTGACGATCACGGCTCCACGCTGATCAGGGAGCCGATGGATTCGACGGCGGGCGCGCTGGGCGACATCGAGCGGCTCATCGCTGTCGAAGAGCTCCCTGCGTCCGTCGGCGCGGCGCTCATGCGCCTCGGGAAGGGGGTCGAGATCCTGCAGGTGGAGGAGAACATCGACGGTGGCGTCGCGACGTACGAGGTCGATCTGCTCCTGGCCGACACCTATGTCGAGGTGGAGCTCGACGACCAGGGCAACGTGCTCGCCCGCGAGATCGAGGCCTGGATCGTGCCTCTGTCCTGGGTCGCCGAGCCCGCGCGCCGCGCGATCGAGGGCGAGGCAGCCGGCGCGGCGATCCTGGAGATACGCATGGAGATCGAGGAGGATCTCGGGGAGGTCGTCTACGAGGCCGACATCCGGAACACAGCGCGGACCTACGCCTTGAGGATCGACGCGCGCGGCACGCTGATCGAGCGGGACATCACGATGGACATGCTCCCGCCGGGGGCTTACCGGGCGCTCGTCCGCGCAGCCCAGGGCGGCTCGATCGTGGAGCTGGACGAGGAGCTGCACGGCGGGCAGCTCTCCTACGAGGCGAACATCGTGATCGGCGGCGTGGAGTTCGAGCTCTCGGTCGACGCCGACGGCAACGTCGTCGAGCTGAACACTCCCTAGGACACCGGCGATGAGGCAGCCCTGAGAAGACGAACCACAGAGGACACCGGCGATGAAGCAGCCCTGAGAAAACGAACCACAGAGGCACAGAGGGCACAGAGGAACAACAAAAAACTCTGTGTCTTCTGTGCCCTCTGTGCCCTCTGTGCCCTCTGTGCCCTCTGTGGTTCAAATCTCTTCATTCCCGGGGGAGTCAAGCTGATCGGCGCTCTAGCTCCGCCCTCCGGGAGTCCCGCCGGCCTCAGGGCGTTTGGCCGGAAATGCAGGTACGTCGTCTTGCCGGACATGTGCGCGACGGGTACCGTCTTCGCGTGAGCCGGCCCCGTTCCTCGATGATCGCTCCCCGCGTCACGCCGGGCGCGAGCCGCCGTGCGCCGACGCGCAGGGTCGTGCTCGTGGCCTATGACGGCGCGAGCGCCATCGACGTGGTGGCGCCCGCCGACGTGTTCGCCATGGCCTCGGACGCGGCCAGAGCGACGCTCCCCGGAGCTCCCCCGGCCTATGCCGTCGAGATCGCCTCCGTGGCGGGCGGCGTGATCCGGACCGCCTCCGGGACGCAGATCGTCGCGCACAACGCGCTCGCGGACCTGGCCCCCGGCGTCGATACGGTGCTTGTCGCGGGGGGCGAGACAGGTGAAGCGACGCGCGACGCCCGGCTGCTCGGCTGGCTGCGCGCGACGACGCCCAAGGTGCGGCGCATGGGCGCTGTCTGCACCGGCGCCTTCGTCCTCGCCGCCGCCGGGCTGCTCGCGGGGCGCCGGGCGGCCACGCACTGGCGCGCGGCGGCCGCGCTCGCGCGCGCGTATCCCGGCGTCGACGTCGACGCCGACGCGATCTTCGTGCGGTCCGGGAAGATCTACACGTCAGCGGGCGTCACCGCGAGCATCGATCTCGCGCTCTCGCTGGTGGAAGAGGACCTCGGGTACGACGTGGCGCTCAAGGTGGCGAGAGACCTCGTTGTGTTCCTCAAGCGCCCGGGCGGACAGTCCCAGTTCAGCCGCCCGCTCCTCGCGCAGACCGTCGCCGCGGGGCCGCTGCAGGGCGTGATCGACTGGGCCCTCCGGCACCTCGACGCCGATCTGCGCGTCGAGGCGCTGGCCGGGAAGGCCGGGATGAGCCCCCGCAACTTCGCGCGGACGTTCGCCCGGGCCATGCAGATGACCCCCGCGAAATTCGTCGAGGCGGCGAGGCTGGAGCAGGCGCGCTCCTGCCTCGAGGGGGGCCAGGCGTCCATCAAGCAGCTCGCGCGCGACTGCGGCTTCGGTAGCGACGAGCGAATGCGGCGCGCGTTCCAGCGCACGCTGCAGGTCACGCCGGAGGACTACCGGCGGCGCTTCGGTCGATCGCCGGGCGCGTGAGCACGCCGCCGCTGGTCCGCCCGGCGTTATGTCTGTTATAACGGATAACATTTCCGTTGTAGTGGATACGCGATGACCTCCTCGCTGGTGCAGGCGACCGCCTCGAGCTCCTTGCCCTTTACCGAGCCCGGAGCGCGGCCGCCGAAGGGGAGGCGCTCGGCGCGGTCGCGTACCTCGAGGCCGAGCGGCGGCGCGCGGAGCTGGCCCTGGCGATGGCCGCGCTCCACCGCCGCTTCGACCTCCTGGTGACGCCCACCTTGGCCGGGGCGGCTCCCCCCATCGAGGGAGGCGGCCCGCTCCCCGCGTCCTTCGCCGGCCCCTTCAGCCTGACGCGCCAGCCGGCCATCAGCGTGCCCATGGGCGTGACCGGCGCCGGCCTGCCGCTCGGGCTCCAGATCGTCGGGCGTCACTTCGAGGAGGCGCTGGTGCTGCGCGCCGCGCGCGCCTTCGAGAGCGCGAGCGTCCCGCTCCTGGCGCCGCCGCTGAGAGGGCGCTGAGCGGGCGCGACGACCTCGGCCCGTGCTGCGACGGGTTGAAGGCCGCGCGCGAATGGATGCCTGGATGTCAGCGGCGTCAGGTCCCGAGCTCCTCGACCATGAGATCGATGAAGCGCCTGACGCGGGGCTCCAGGAGACGTCGGGTCGGGTAGATCGTCACGATCTTCACGTCCTCTGCCTCGACGTCGGGTAGCACCTGCTGGAGGCGACCGGCAGCCAGGTCCTGGGCCACCAGAAAGTCCGGAAGGAACGCGATGCCGAGCCCTGCGACGGCAGCATCCCGGATGGCTTCTCCGCTATCCAGCCGCAAGCGGCTCGGGCCCTGCGCCTTGACCCAGGCTCCCTCGTCGCCGACGAAGCGCCAGCTCTGCCTTCGATTGCGGCTGCTGAAGATCAAGCAGTCATGGCCAGCGAGCTCGTCGAGGTTCAGCGGTTCTCCGCGCTCGGCGATGTAGGACGGCGAGGCGCAGAGCACGGCCTTGTACCTGGCGACCCATCGGGAGATCAGCCGCGTGTCCGGGGGCGGCTCTCCGATCCGGACCGCCAGATCGAAGCCTTCCTCGACGATATCGGCCAGGCGATCGGTGAAGCTCACCTCCACCTGGAGGTCGGGCCAGGCCTCGAGATACTTCCGCAGCAGCGGCAGGACCACGAGCCGCCCGAAGGCATCGGGGACCGTGAGCCGCAGGAGCCCCCGCGGCGTGCCGGAACGCCCCGCCACGCTCGCCTCGGCGTCGTCGACCGCCGCGAGGATCTGCAAACATCGGTCGTAGAACACCCGACCTTCATCGGTGAGGCTCAGCGCCCTCGTCGTGCGGTTCAGAAGGCGCACGCCCAGCCTGTCCTCCAGGCGATTCACGGCCTTGCCCGCCGCCGACCTGGTCAGGCCCATCGCCTGCCCCCCGGCGATGAAGCTCCCTTCATCGACGACGGCCATGAAGACGAGGATCTCGTTCAGGTTCGCGCGCAGCATGGTGCAGCTCCACCTGCTCCGGCGCTGGGCCGAGCAGGGCGCCTCGAGCGTTTCAAGAAGGTTCTTCGCGGCTGTGTAGACATCCGTTCGTCAATCGGCTGGCTACAGTCCTCGACGCCTCGCCCACGTCCACGTCGCGGCGGGGAACCACAGACCGTAAGGAATCCAACATGATACAGAAGGCCACCACCTACAACCACGGCGTCCCATGGGAAGAGGGCTTCGGCGTCACCCAGGGCTACAGCGTCAACGGCACCATCTACATCTCGGGGCAATTTTCCCACGACATGCAGGGCGCGTTCGTCGGTGAGGGCGACTTCGAGGCACAGGCCAGGACGACGCTGGAGAACCTCGATCGGGTGCTGGCGGGATTCAACGTCACGAGGTCCAACATCGCCGAGATGGTGATCTATCTCACGAATCCTGCCGAGCATTTCGAGCGGTGCGTCGCTCTGTTCAAGGAGTATGTGGGGCGACATCGCCCGGCAGGCACCCTCATCGGCGTTTCGGGTCTGGCGTTCCCACATCAACTGATCGAGATCCGCGCCGTCGCGCACACGAGCTGACCCCGCCACAGCCGGCGGCGACCGATCCGCGCTGCAGCTCCCGCAGGGGACTTCCATTCTCCTCGATTCCTGTGTCATCATGCAAGATGCTGTCGGCGCTGGCTGCCGGATCGCCGCCGGCGAGGTCCCCTTGTTGCGAACGACGTGCGGCCTGACCGCGAAAGGTGTCCCCATGAATCAAGGTTCGTCCTTAGGGCGTCTGTCCAGGAGCCGCATCGGCCGCTCCCTGTCTGTCCTTCTCTGTGCGTCCGTCGTGGCGCTCATGCTGGCCGGTTGCGGCGGCGTGGAGCCCTCCACGTCATCCGAGTCTGAAGGATCCGCGCCCGACGAAGACACCGAGTTGAGCTGGGAGGAGTTCCAGGCGAACGTCTACCGCGACCCGCAGCGCGGGGTCTACCTCATCGGCAGCGACGGGCGGGGGCTCGACGACGCGGAGCTGCGTGTCGTCTACGAGCGCTATCTCCGGACCGGAGCGATCGTCGTGAACCGCTCGGGCCGCGCTGACTGACGGCGGCTCGCAGCCCCTCGGAAGACATGAGCCCGAGCTAGGCCCGCAGTCGAGCCCGCCGCTCGCGTCGACGCCTGCCGACGCCGTGCCGCTCGCCGGCGCCCGCAGGCTCGGCTGAGGTGGCCCACGACCTGGCAGCTGCCGGCGCGGACCCAGAGCGCATCCCCCCGGCCCTGGCTGCACTTCCAGGCGCGGGGCTGTCCCGTCATGGCGGCCGCCTCGAGACCCACCGGCCCGGTGGGCTCAGCAGCACCAGTCCCCGTTGCGCGTTCGAGCAAGTCCTCGCGCACTCGCGCAGCGGCCCGTCGACGGCGCGATGCCGGATCCGCCGATCGAGCCCAGCCCTCTCGCCGTGTCTTGCCCCGTTTCGCCCTCGCGCAGCTAGATTTGCCGGCGGTTCAAGGCTGGGACTCACCCCGGCGCGCAGCGTGCATGGTCGCCGTGCATCACCCGGAGCGCAGCAGTCAGCGCGCTCGGGTAGAGGGGAAGGAACGACAATGAAACAGGTGAGAATGATTGGCGCTCTGATGGCCACCGCGACGGTCGCTGCCGCTCCGCTCGCTCGTGCGGCGAGCACCACGCCGATTCAGGATCTCGCGCTCGTCGAGGAGACGAGTGCAGCCAGCTCGGCGGACGCGAGCGCCAGCTGGTCCAGCTATCATGGGTATCACGGCTACCACGGGCATCACGGTCACCATGGGCATCACGGTCACCATGGGCATCACGGTCACCATGGGCATCACGGTCACCACGGGCATCATGGCCACTACGGCCGCCACGGCTACTGGGGTTTCAGGGCCGACGCTTCTCCGCAGGCAGGGCTCCCGACTCCGGTCGTGAGCCTGACGGCCGAGCAGCGCTGATGCCCTGACGGTTCACGGCGCCGCTGGCAGGTCGAGCGGACGCTCGGCCGCCAGCGGCGCCGTGCCGGCAAGAGGGGTCGTCTGGTCGGGCAGGTGCCGGCGTTGCGGGCACCCTGGGGGGAAGCTCGATGAACGGAACATCCATGGGCCGAAGACGCGCCATCCTTCTGCTCGCCGCGGCGGCGGCGCACCTCGCGGTGGTCTGTCTGGGCGCTCTGCACGTGCAACTTGGAGACGAGGGCTGGGCGCGCCGGGCGGTGACGTATTACGGCCTGCTCTCCGGAGCTGACAGCGGGTACTCCTTCTTCGCTCCGGGGGTCGGAGCGACGCTCTCGGCGAGCTTTCAGTTGAACGATGCCAACGGGGAGATCGTCACCGATCTCCTGGAGACGGGGGTGAGCCGTGAAGCAGATATCCGGGTCAGGAACATCATCGGCATGTTCCGGCTGGAGGAGGATGAGACAGTGAGGCGCTCGCTCGTGGCTTCCTGGGCCGGCAAGGTGCTCGCCAGGCACCCGGACGCCGACGGCGTCGTCGTCCAGCTCGATACGCTCGAGCTTCCCTCGATGGCGGAGCACCGCGAGGGGAAGACCCCAGGATGGACGCTGAACTATCGAGCGAAATTCGTGCATCACGCGAAGCTCATGCGCGCGCAGCGAAGCAACGGGAGGGGGCCGTGAACGCGACGTCGATGGCTGCCCTCCCGCCTGCGAACGAGCGTGGCCCTGCGCGAGCGTGGGCGGCCGTCGAGCGCTTCGCCTTCGCTCCTGCGTCTGCGGCGCCGCTCGCCGTGCTCCGGATCGGGCTCGCCTCCGTTCTCCTCGTCCAGGCGGCGATGGTCGCTCCTGCGCTGTTCGAGCTCTATGGGCGATCGGGGATCTTGCAGGGACCGCTCCTCGACGCGCTCGGAAGGCCGGGACCGGTCCGGCTCGGCTGGCTGATAGACCGTCTCGCCCCGCTCGGGATCGGAGAGGCGCCCATCCTCGTCGCCGTGGGCGCGTCGTATGTGCTCGCCCTCGTCGCGCTGCTCGCGGGATGGCACACGAGGATGGCCGCGGCAGGTGCCTGGCTCACCCACCTGATGCTGATGATGACGGCGGACAGCACGAACTACGGCGCGGACCAGTTCGCCAACATCTTCCTGTTCTACCTCCTGTGGATGCCGGCGGGCGCGGCGCTGTCGCTGGATCGGCGGCTCGGCCGCGCGCCCGCCGGGCCCACGAGCGCGGCGCGGCTCTCCCTGCGCGTGGTGCAGCTACACCTCTGCGTCGTCTACCTGATGAGCGGGGTGGGAAAGGCGCTTGGCGAGCAATGGTGGAACGGCGATGCCATCTGGCGAACGCTCAACATGCCGGAGTATCGCCAGTACGACTTCACCTGGCTGGCCTACCATCCATGGCTCGCGGTGGGCGCAGGCTGGATGGTGCTGCTCATCGAGTGCGGCTACCCCCTCATGATCTGGCCGCGGCGCACGCGGCGGCTCTGGGTAGCGGCCACCGTGGCGCTCC
The DNA here is from genome assembly GCF_001589285.1 of Sorangium cellulosum. Classification (GTDB taxonomy): domain Bacteria; phylum Myxococcota_A; class Polyangia; order Polyangiales; family Polyangiaceae; genus Sorangium; species Sorangium cellulosum_G. The sequence goes on from NZ_JEMA01000731.1 coordinate 8,073, forward strand.
ACGCTGGCATCGCGGTCTTCATGGGGCTCGTCGTCTTCGGAGCCATCATGGCTGTCCTTACCATCGCTGCATTCGGGGTGCGGGCAGATCCCCCGGATCCACGCTCTCCGAGGCGGACGCGCCTCGCAGCAGCGCCGCTTCCGGCGCTCCCTAGTTCGCGGCTGGCTCGTTCGCGTACGGGTTGAGCTCGTTCGTGTAGACGCGGCTCAGGGCGATCTCGCCCGGCTCGAGCTCGCCGCTCTTGACCATCCAGTCGATCCAGATCTGGAAGTCGCGCTCCGCGATCAAGCCCCCCTTGCCGGCGACGCCGTAGCTGCGCCAGAACTTGATGGCCGCGTCCTCCTCGTTCCGGCCGCGCTTCTTCATCAGCGCGATGCAGCGCTCCACCACCGTCTCGCGCGGGGTGCTCCGGGCCCACTCTATCGCCTTCGCTGTCGCCTCGACGAAGCGCCGGGCCGTCCTGGGGTTCTTCTTGATGAAGCTTGTCTTCATCACGTAGCTGCCCGCGGTGAACTTGCCGTAGAGCTCGTGGTCCGAGAACAGCGGACGGATGCCGCCGCGCTCGAGCGCGCGGTCGCGGTAGATGTCGCCGAGCGACGCCACGTCGACCTGCTTCTCGCGCAGCAGCTGCTCGCCGTTCACCGGTGGAACGACGAGCAGCGTCACGCGCCGAGCCTCCTCCGGCGTGATCTGGCTCCGCGACAGGAACTCCTTGACCATGAACTCGCTGTGGGCGCCGAGCGTGTTCATGGAGATCGACCTGTCCAGCAGATCGCGCGCCGTGCGCAGCGGGCTGTCTTCGAGCACGTAGAAGCCGCTCTGGCGTTGCTCGTCGACACCGTAATAACCCACGACGGCGACGATCGGCGCCCTGGCCGCGATCAGCTTGATGACGGCGCCGTTGAAGGCGCCGCCAAAGTCGGTATCCCCTGTGACGACGGCCTGCACGCTCTGCGGGCCGCTCACCGTGCTGCCGACGAAATTCAGGCGGATCGGCGCGAGGTAGCCGAGGTCCTCCGCGAGCTCGATCGGCGACACGGTGCCGTTGTTGCCCTGATAGCGGAGCTCGAGCGTCTCGAACTCGCCCTCCGGTCCGCCGGCGGAGCCGCGCGACGTGTCGGCGCGCGAGCAGCCCGCGGCGCCGCACAAGGCCAGCAGGGCAAACAGGATGACAGCGGGCCACGCGGCGCGGAGCAGGCTGGGCCGGACGGGATGCGGAAGAGCCATGTCCGTTATAGTGGACAACCGTCCGCTGAAATGCAAGGTTACCAGGCAAGATGCCTTCCAGCGCTCCGCCCGCCCCTTTCCGCGTGGCCGTGCTCGACGACTACCAGCGCGCGGCGCGCTCGCTCGCGGCGTGGAACACGCTGGGCCCTGGTGTCGAGGTCGAGTTCTTTCACGATCACGTGGCCGACGCGCGAGCGCTCGTGCAGCGGCTGGCGCCGTTCGACGCCGTCGTGGCGATGCGCGAGCGGACGCCGTTCCCGCGCGCGGTGCTCGCCGGGCTCCCCGGGCTGCGCTTGCTGGTCACCACGGGCGCGCGCAACGCCGCCATCGACGTGGCCGCCGCGCGCGAGCTCGGGGTGGTCGTGTCCGGCACCGGGGGTCTGCCCTATCCCACGGCCGAGCTCACCTGGGGCCTGCTGCTCGCGCTGGCGCGGAACATCCCGCGCGAAGATCGCGCTGTGCGCGCCGGCGAATGGCAGACGAGCCTGGGGCTCGGCCTGTCCGGCAAGACGATCGGGCTGCTCGGCCTCGGCCGCCTCGGCGCGCAGGTCGCGCGGTTCGCGCTCGCGTTCGGCATGCGCGTGACCGCCTACAGCCAGAACCTCACGCGCGAGCGCGCCGCCGAGCACGGCGCGACGCTCCTCCCGCTCGACGAGCTCCTGGCGGGCGCCGACGTGGTCAGCGTCCACCTCGTGCTCTCCGAGAGGACGCGCGGGCTGCTCGGCGCGCGCGAGCTCAGCCTGATCAAGCCCGGCGCGCTGCTCGTGAACACCTCACGCGGCCCGATCGTCGACGAGCGCGCGCTCGTCGAGGCGCTCACGAGCGGTCGGCTCGCCGGCGCGGCGCTCGACGTCTTCGACGCCGAGCCGCTGCCCGCGGAGCACCCCTTGCGCGGTCTGGCGAACACCGTGCTTACCCCGCACCTCGGCTACGTCACCGAAGAGACGTACCGCATCTTCTACAGCGACGCGCTCGAGGACATCGCCGCGTTCCGCGCCGGCAAGCCGGTGCGCGTGCTCTGAGCACCTCTGTCGTCACCTCGGGCGCATCCGGCGCCGGCGTCGCTCAGCGCCGCTCGCGCAGCGCCCGGAGGCAGACCTCGATGCCGGCGCGGAGGTTGCCGTGCGTTGTGACGCCGGAGAGGTCGACCCCGAGGCCGCACATGGACTGGGCGACGGCGGGCCCGATGCCGGTGAGGACGCCGCTCGCGCCGAGCAGGCGGATCGCGCGGACGATGCGGACGAGGTGGTCGGCCGTCGCGGCGTCGACGCTCTCGATGCCGGTGACGTCGATGATGGCGAAGCGGGCGCCCGTGCGCACGACCTCGTCGAGGAGCTTGCCGGTGACGTCTGTGGCGCGCGCGTCGTCGAGCGCGCCGATGAAGGGCACGGCGAGCACGCCCTCGGCGACCTGGAGGATGGGCGTGGACAGGGCGCGGATGAGCGCCTGCTGGCGCTGGATGACCGCGAGCTGATCGGCGATGGCCTCCTTCTGCCGCTCGAGCTCGGCGATGGTGGCGGCCATGTGCTCCTCGTGCTGCCGCTGCGCCGTGATGTCCGTGCCGATGGCGAGGATGTGCGTCGTGCCGTCCTGCTCGATGAGGGGCACCTTGACGATGGACATCCACCGCACGTTGCCGTTCGGGCGCGCGACGGGCTGAACCCTCGAGACAGGCTGCCTGCGCGCGATCACCTCCCGGTCCATCTCGCCGATGGTGGAGAGCTCGGCGTGGGAGGGCGGCAGATCGGCGAGGGTCTTTCCCACCGCTCCCTCGGGCGTCGTGTCGTACAGCTCGGCGTAGCCCCTGCTGACGAGCTTCATCCTGCCGTCCTGGTCCTTGACCGTGACGATGAGCGGGATGGTGTCGAGCACGAGGCGGATGAACTGCCGTTCGCGCTCGAGGGAGAGCTCTGTCTCCTTGAGCTCGGTGGTGTCGAACCGCAGGCCGACGAAGCTGCCGTCGGCGAGGCGGCAGCTCTTGAGGGTGATCCAGCGGTCCCCGAACCGCCGGACGTAGATGTCCCCGGGGCGGCGATGGTCCGCGATGCGACCGGCGACCCACTCGTCCTCGCTGAGGCCGCTGTGGAGGTGGATCCCGTTCCGGCAGCCCTCGCGGACGACGTCCTCGAACGTATTGCCTATCTGGATGGCGGCGGCGCATTCGGGGTAGAGCGACCTGTACGCCGTGTTGAAGAAGCAGAGCCGCTCCTCGGCGTCATAGATGACGAAGCCGACGTCGAGCGCCTCGACGGCCGCGTGCAGGCGCGCTCCCTGATCGCGCGCCGCCTGCTCGGCCCGGCGTTGCTCGGTCACGTCGCGCAGCGCGAGGAGCACGGCGGCGCACGCGCCCGCGGGGTCGACGAGCGGGCTGAGGTGCCCTTCGGCGACGACGACGCGCTCGTTCGCGAGGTGGAGGGTGAGGTCGCGCGGAAGCGCGCGCGGGGCGCGCTCGCGGAGCACCTGCTCGAGCAGCGCGCCGAGGGGCACCTCGGGCCGCAGGACCTCATCGACGTGCCTTCCGCGCGCCGTCGCGCCGGGCGTGGAGGAGATGCGCTCGGCGGCGGGGTTCAGCGCCAGGATCCGACCGCTTTCATCGAGCAAGAGCAGCGGGTCGACGCAGGAGGAGAAGGCGAGCGAGTAGAGATCCACAGGAGCGTCGCTAGGCATCGGGGAGGAGCGTAGAGCAAGAGCTCCTCAGGGTGTCGCCCTCGGTGACGCCCATGACGCATCCACAGGCAGTCGTCCGCTGTCAGCGCCGGTTGGCGGCGTCGAGCAGGTGCAACACCGCCCCGAGGCCCCGCACCTCCTCCGACGGCGCGAGCCACGACACGACATCCTCCGCGCCCGGCAGGAGCAGGACGCCGATGTCGCTGACGACAGCGATGGGGATGCCGCGCTCGGCGATGCCGGCGAGGACCTCGGCTGTGTCCGCGCACGGAGGCCAGCGCGCGGGGTTGGCCATGGCGGCCGCGCGATCGTCGCCCCTGTCCTTGACACGCCCGCGCGCGTGGCTTAAACGTTTGTTTGAAACGGTTGATTGAACGGAGCTCGCCGGAGAGACGCGGCTCCTGTGTCGGCCGTGAACAGAGGAGGTGTGGGATGACGTGGTGCAAAGCCGTGCGCGGAGCGCGGAGCGCGGCGGTGCTCGCGCTCGGGGTGGTGGGGGTGATGGGGTGTGGGGGCGATGGAGAAGCGCCTTCGCCGTCGGGATCGAAGGTGACGTGGTATCGGGACATCCAGCCCCTCGTGGAGCGCTCTTGCGCTTCCTGCCACGACGGCGCTGGCGTCGGCAGGGTGGCGCTGACGGACGCGGCGACGGCGCAGCGGCTGGCCGCTCTGATGGCCCTTCGGGTGAGCGACGGGGACATGCCGCCGCCGGTGCTCGACCCGACCTGCCGCAGCTACGAGGGCGCGGAGCGGATGAGCCTCACCGTCGACGAGCGATCTCGCTTCGAAGCATGGGCGCGCGACGGCGCGCCGCTCGGCGATCCGGCCGACGCGCCCCCGCCGCAGCGCGCGACGGACACCATCGCGGTTCCCGACGCCACGCTCGAGATGCCCGAGGCGCACGACGTGACGCTCGACGACGACGGCAACGAGTATTTCTGCGCGATCATCGACAACCCCTTCACGGAGCCGGCCTGGATCACGGCGTTCGAGGCGGTCGTCGGCGATCCCGCGGTGGTGCACCACATGGCCGTGTATCGGGATCTCGCGGGCGACGCGGGCATCGGATACGGCGCTCCGCCGGGGACGCGCGCTTTTCCGTGCCGCGATCCGGTCATCGAGCTCGACTGGCAGCTCCTCCATAGCTGGGCGCCCGGCGTCGGGGTGACGCGGCTCCCGGAGGGCGCCGGGGTCCGCATCGGGCCGGGCGAGCAGCTCGTCCTGCAGATGCATTATTTCGGGCGCGGGGGCACGAGCAGCCGCGATCGATCGGGGTATCGATTGCAGCTCTCGCGCGAGCCGCCCCGCGCCGAGGTCACGATGGATGTGTTCGGCCCGGTGCCCTTCACGATCCCCGCCGGCGCCGAGGGCCACACAGAGCGGAGCAGCACGCCGAACGAGGGCCCGCCGCAGCTCGTCTACGGCCTGCTGCCGCACATGCACCTGCTCGGCCGCTCGTACCGGGCGTGGGTCGAGCGCGACGGCGGCGAGGAGGAGTGCGCGGCGCGCGGCGAGTTCGAGTTCCACCACCAGGCGCTCTTCATGTTCGACGAGCCGCTGCGCTGGGGGACGGGAGATCGCTTCGTCACCGAGTGCACCTGGGACAACACGGCCGAGAGCGAGGGGCAGTTCCGGCTCCCGCCAGACGACGTGCCCTGGGGGGAGGGGACGAATCAGGAGATGTGCTTCATGGTCGCGTATCTATCGAAGGAGTGAGCTCCGGGCGCCGAGGCCCGCGTTCACGTCTTCATGATCGGGTCCTGAGCGCGGTGAGCTCATCGTGCTTGCCGCCCAGCACTGTCGCGGGATGGAGGTGGCCGCTACGGCAGGCCGAGCAGGAACTCCCGTATGCGGGCCGACACAACCCCCCCTGCCTCGAGGAGCATCGCGTGGCCCGTGCGGGGCACGATCATCCACGCGGCGCCCGGGATGAGGCGGCGCAGCGTGTCGAGATCGGCCCGCAGGGCCATCACGTCGCGCTCGGGCGCGATCACAAGGACCGGCACCCGCACATGGGGGAGGACGTCCGACGCGCGTGCCTCCATCAACGACAGCAGAGACGTCCAGTAAGCGCGAAGGTCCATGGTCCCGACGGCGCGGAGGAAGTGCTCCACCTCCTCCCGAGGCGCCTCGGGCCCGAAGACGCCCGCGGCCTGGCCCAGGGGGAAGAGGGCCCTCGACGCCGTGACGCGGCGCACGACCGGCGCGATGCGAGGGACGATGGGGGCCGCTGTCCGCAGCGCCACACGGAGGGCCGCGCGCGCGCCGGGGATCCGGAAGGCGGCGCTCGACGCGTAGGGGTGATCGGCGCCGCCGGCGACGAGCACCATCGCGCGCACGAGATCAGGGCGGCGGCGATAGAGCTCGAGCAGCACCGTGACGCCCATGGAAAAGGCGACGTGCACCGGCGCGCCGGCGAACGTGCCACGCGCACGGACCGCCTCCGTCACCCGCAGAAGGTCGTCTGCGTGGGTCCGGATGGCGTAGTCGCCCGAGCGCGCACTCTCGCTCTGCCCGTGGCCCCGGTAGCTCCAGTGGACCAGGTGGGTCGTCGTCGCGAGCGCGCCGACGAGGTGCTTCCAGAAGTTCTCCGTCGTGCTGAGGCCGTTCGTGAGGACGACGGGCGCTCGATCCCGCAGCTCCACCTCGTCGCCCGGGCGCTGGTGCGTGTGCCACGCGATGCGCGTCCCGTCGCTTGCGACGATGTGCCGCAGGATCGAACCTTCCATGATCGGAACGGACGGTAGCATGAGCGAGCTCGCGGCCAGCGCTCGACAAGGTTGGCCTCCCACCTGCCGCCTGGCACCCCGGACCCGTGTCGCCGTTGTCGGGCCGCCGTGCAGCGCAGCCCCGGGCACCTTTGTGTCCGCCGTGAGCCGCACGTCCCGGTCGCTATCCGAGGGACGTGGCTGTCACAACCAGCCGCAGCCGCCCTCGAAGTCGAACGGGGGCGTGGGCTCCGTGGACGACTGCGATTCACGACAGGCGTTCTCGATGTTCTGTTGCAACGTCAACATCAGGTTGTTGTCGTCCTGGATGTCGGTGTCCGAGTACGCCCCGAGCCACGCCCCGACCGACGGCTTCATCATCTCGATGACGCCGAGCGAGCGCCGGCAGTCGCCCGCCTGGTAGAAGTCGAGCGCGCCGCGCAGCGCCAGGTACATGTTCAGCATCATGTACGGCTTGCCCGAGCCGCCGTCGGAGATGTTCCACCACATCGAGTCGGGGTTCTGCCCGGGAGGCAGCGCGTTGCGCAGCGTTGTGTCGACCTCCTGCGCGGCGCCGTCCCTCGCCGAGCTCCAGTCGGCGGTCACCTGGAAGGCCGCCTTGTCCGGCCCGATGTCGTCGGCGAGGGACGGGTCGGCGAGGAGCTCCACGAACAGACCACCACCGCCGCCGCGGCGGCTGCCGCCCACGTCGGTCGCGCCGTCGCGCTGGCCGATGAACAGCGCCGGCATCTCCAGGGCCGCCCCCGTGGCGTCGGCGGTCGCCCGCTTCGTCCCGTAGATGCGCCCCACCGTGTAGCCGGCGGACGGGATCACCTCCAGGCTGAACTCCGTTGCCAGCGGGAAGAGCGTTGTCTTCCCCTCCTCCGAGAGCAGACCGCCGAGGTCGCCCGCGTCGAGCGCATAGGCGTACGTGCCCGCGCCCATCGAGCCGAGCGCCGACGGGATCCTCACCAGGAAGCTCTCGCCCACGCCGATCACGCCGAACGCCGTGCCGTCCTCCACCAGCGCCTCGCCCAGAGCGAGGATGTGGTCGGGGTCCGTGATACCGCGGGTCGCGTGCCCGCTCGTGAGCAGGAGCACGCGGTGCGCGCCCTCGAAGCCCGCCGCGTCGCCCTCCTCGAACGCCATCTCGGCGGCGGCGATCCCCTCGTAGAGGCCGACGAGCTCGCCGGCGCCGCCGCCGAGGCGCCTGTCGGCGATGAGCCTCGCGAGCTCCGCCGATCCCGGCGCTGCGAGGAAGGCGCGGCGCTCGGCCTTCTCGCCATAGCGGATGACGCTGACGCGGTCCTCGGGACGGAGGCTGGCGAGCAGCCCTTGCATCCCCGCGTCCAGCGCGTCCTCGTCGATGTCGGCGAAGCTGCTGCTCTCGACGGCGATCGCCAGGTGAACCGGCGGCCTCTCCAGCGTCGAAGGGTCGACCCCGGTGTTCATCGCGACGAAGGCCATTGTCCAGTTACCCCCGTTGAAGCGCGGCGCCACAGCGAGGAACGGGTGGATGCAGACGTCCTTGCCGCAGTCGGCGTCGGGCAGGTCGATCGCGTGCTCGGCGAAGAACCCGACCGGATCCAGCGTGTCGAGCGCGGGCACCTTCCCCGCCTTCACGAGCGCGCGGAACTCGGAGATGTCCTGCGCCCCGCCCTGGGCCACGTTGACCGAGCCTGTGGGGACGAGGCCCCCCTCGACGGCGCTGTCCTGGGTGGAGCAACCGACGGCGGCGGCGCAGAGACCGAGTGAGACCAGGTTCATCTTCGACAGCATGTTGCTTCTCCTCATTCGTAAGCAATCAACAGGTCCGCGGACGCGTTGGGCGTCTGGTAGCCCGCGTCGCACGCGTCACGTCCGGCGAGCACGCGCTCGGCGCGGCCCACCCGCACGCGGAAATCCGGGCCTTCGAGGGCGTCTCCAGGGCCCAGCAGGGTCGTGGCGCCGCCGGTCTGCACCGCGACAGCCGCGTCGGTGACGAAGGCGCCGCAGCCGAGCCGGTCGCCCTCGCACCCGGTCGCCTCGATCGAGGCCGTGAGGCCCGCGAGCTGGAGATCGACGACGTTGCGATAGACGTCGAGCCGCTTCTCGGAGTCGAAGGCGGAGATCTCGACGTGGTCGCCGCGGCTGTCGATGCCCTGGCGCCATTCCACCTTGTCGCCCACCGAGAACGGGAAGTCTTCGAGCGGAATGCACAGGTAGTGAGTCTGCGCGGGGTAGGCCGGGCCCGGATCGCCGCCGCCCCCGCCGGTGCCCGTTCCACCTTCGCCGCCGGTGCCGCCGGTGCCCGTCCCACCTTCGCCGCCGGTGCCGCCGGTGCCGCTGGTGCCGCCGGCAGGCTCGCCGCCTGCCCCGCCGACGTCGGCCACGCCTGCGCCCGTGCCGCCTGCGCCCGGGCCGCCAGGGCCGCCCGAGCCACCGCCGTCGTCGATCGACGGATAGTTCATGGTCAATTCGATGCAGCCGTCCGACAGAGCATCGACGTTCGTGATCTCGCCGATCGCCAGCAGATTTGGCCAGGGGGCGGCCCACTGGAAGGACGATTGCGGCGCGCCGGCGCACACCGAGGGCCCGACGTTCGTCTGCAGCTCGCCCTTCTTCACCTGTCCGGGCACCACCACGGTGTCCGGCTCCAGCGCGACGCGCCCCGCCGCCGCCTCCGCGTCGCCCCAGAAATCGCGGTTGTCTTTCACGTTCTGCGGGATCTCGAGGCTTTGCAGGTTGGACCACCAGACCACCACAGGCCGCATTCCATCCGTCTCGAGCAGCGCCACGTCGCAAGGCCCGTCCGAGGTCGGCACCGTCTCCTCGAAAATGCCTGCGGCGCTGCGGGCCACGGCACGGTTGAGCGGGAGCGTGTCCTGCGGGTCCAGCCGATACGTGATCCCGAGGTTGAACGCGCTCGGCCCGAACATGCGTGTCGGATCGCCGGAGGTGACGGCAGAGCAATCGAGCGACGCGTCCACCCAGCGCACGCGGACGTCCACGACGCCGGGCGTGGCATTGACGAGATAGGCGTCCGTGAAATAGCCGTCGGGTCGTGGGGTGCCGGTCGCGACGCAGGCGACGGCCGACGCCCCCAGGATCGCGCGCTCGAGCGCCCAGGCTGCGCGCGAGCCTTCCTCGGCGCGCCGGGCCGAGAGATCCCGGCTGAAAGCAGCGCGCGCCGAGAGGCGCCATGCCGGGACGAGGACCACGAGCGCGGCCAGGTCCGTCGGATCTTGCCAGATGTGCCACTCGATCCCCGCGAGGCCCACGAGCCCCACGAGGAGCTGCGCGGCAGCGGCCGAGAGCTTGATCGCCGCGAACGGCGCGACCACCGCCGCGAACGCGAGCGCTCGCGCGCGCGTCGAGCGCGCGTTCACGAGCGCCGCTGCGAGGACGGGGGCGACCACGAGGCCGGCGAGGTCGCTGAGCTTGCCAGTGAGGGCGCCTGGCAAGAGCCCCGCGCCTTTCAGGAGGTGGTCGTTGACCACGAGGAGCGCCAGGGCGCCAAGGAAGAGGGGGTGGCGGAGGACCGCGATGCGCGACGGCCTAGATCGCTGCGACCGTGACACCGACGTCAGAGCATCCGCGGGGCCCCCGGCGATTCGCCGCGATGAGTTCAGCATCGCGGCGAGCCTATAGCAGCGCGCGTGCCACTCGCCGCCGGCGCCGGAGCGGCGCGCCACCGCGCCGCGGCCGGCCCGTGCCCCCGCCCCTGCTGCCCTGGCACGGCTGTCGCTGAGGCGGCGAGCGATGCTGCACGAAGGCTGCTCGGAGAACCGGTGTCGCGAGCCCGAGGACACGCGCTGCTCGCCGGAGGCGCGTTGCTCGACGGATACGTCTTGCCCGGCGGACACGCCTTGTTCGCCGAGGTGGCTCGGGGCCCGGCGTGCTACAGCCCCCCCTCGCCCGCGCGCCTCTGCGAGCCGGCGTCTCTCCTGCCCGGCTCGTCCCGGCTTTCTCCGGAGCCCTGCGCGCGCGATGCGATCCTGCCTGGTGCTGTCCGTCTTCTCTTTCGTCGCCTCCCTCTCCGGGTGTGGCCCTGTCGACAGTGAGGCGTCGATCCCGGCGGAGGCCAGGGGTTGTCCCGCGCAGTTCGGCGAGGACTTCCCCGAGACCCGCGCCGTCGACATCGGCGACGCGTCGTCCGGGACGTTCGTGCCCTACGCGGACGGCGCCGGCGTGCGGCTGATCCTCGGCAATCAGGGGTCGATGATGATCACGCCCTGGGTCCAGGTGGAGGCTCTGCCCGGCGACGCGGAGGAGACGTGCCATGTGGTGCGCCTCGCGAACGAGTTCGAGGGCCCGCTCGCCGACGATCCCGACGGGCTCGCGTCCGCGCAGTTCAACGTCCGGTTCATCAAGGCCGGTGCTTTCCTGGTCTCGGACGGCGCGCTCTACCAACCTTTCGCGTGGGACCGCGAGACCCTCGAAGGCCAGGAGCTGGAGCTCACGGTGACCGTGCGCGGCGACGGATACGAGGGCACGAAGAGCGTGAGCATCGCGCTGGAGTGAAGCGCCTGCCGCTCGAGCCGCTGCCCACGTTGCGGGATCCACCTCCCCGGCATCCCGGGTCTGGCGGGCGCGCGATCAGAAGACGATCGTGCCCAGCTCGATCTGGTCCGAGAGGGTGATGCCCTTCAGCTGGCCGACGAACAGGAGTCGGCCTCCGGCAGGCGAGGTCGGCGTGTTCCAGATGAACTCGATGAGGATGTGGCCGTCCTGATAGAGGTCGCGATCGACGAGCGTGGAGGCGGGCGGCCCGAACGGCCCCATGAGCGGAGACAGCTGGGGCGTGCGCTGGCTGCTCGTGCCGTCGACCGGAAAACGAACGGACGCGGCCATCAGCGCCGAGTCATTCAGCGCGCCGTCGGCGGTTGATACGGTCACGGGTCGCTGGGTGTTCACCAGTCCGAGGCGGTCGCAGAACATGTAGGCCGACAGCGGGCTGGGGGGGTCGGACGAGATGTCGATGTCAATGTCCGTGACCTGGCCGTCGCGCCAGGTGACGGTGCCGTGCCAGCGTCCGGCGTAGGGGGCGAGCAACTCGACCGGATCGTGGCCGTTGACCTGCTCACCTGCCTCCAGCGGGCGGGACCATTCATGCAGGCATCGGCCGTCGTCGTCTCGCGTCTCCAGGCAGCCGGCCTGGAGCAGCGCAGCCAGCGCGATCGCAGAGCGCCACGTCATGGCGAGGACTCCACGACGGCGAGCGTGACGCTCTCGCCGCCCGTCAGAACCATCGACCCGTCGCCATAGGCGACACCCGCGCCGGCAGCCACGAGATCAAGCTCCGCTCTCACGAACCTGACTCCCCGGTCGGTCGCGGGCTCGAGGATCTCCGGGGAGACGACGCCGGCATCGGCGAAGAGCGACGCAGGCACGTCGGCGGCGACCCGCTGAGGCCGGAACAGCGCGCCGTTCAGATCGACGCTGAGCCTGGTCCCCGCCGTGGCGTTCAGCCGGCCGTCGGTGGTCTGGAGCGTGATCACCACCGGGACCCTGTAGCTCACCAGTTCGCCGTCGCACTCGATGTGGGCAGTGCTCGGCATGTTCGTTGTCGCCGTCGTCAGCTTCAGCGTGGTGGTCTGGTCGATCCGTACCCAGCGGAGCGGCAGGGTCTGCGGCATCAACGCGTCGAGGGCGGGGACCGGGTCGATGCCGCCCGGTGCGGCTTCCCCGGACGCCACCGAGATCTCGTCCTCACATTCGTAAGGGAATACGCACCCCGTCGTCCCGCCGAGCAGCAGACCCAGGGCGACGAGCCTCGACACTCTCCCGAGGAGCCTCATATCGTCCGGCATAAGCAATCGACGTACCTGCGCCAGCACACCCGGGAACCCGAGGCGGGACCGGGGACTTGCGCGGCCGTACCACGACATCGATGTCACAATGGGGCACCTCTGACTCGGCCCCACGACACGGACCCAGCTCCACGACACCGTAAAATGACCGTGATAGCAGCGCTGCTGCAGCAGGCCCAGGCACCAGGGAAGGAGCCCGAGGACGGGCTGGTCCCGCAGCCGGGGCTTGACGTCTCCGCGACATTTCGATTCCCTCCTCCCCCGGATGTGAGGACGCCTCGCGTCCCAGCCCCGCGCCGCCCGGGGTGGTTCACCTTGGCGGTTCCAACAGCAAGAGAGACCGAATGACCGATCTGTCGTCCTTCCCCGTCACGCGCAAGTGGCCCGCGCTGCATCCCGACCGCATTCAGCTCTACTCGCTGCCCACGCCCAACGGGGTGAAGGTGTCGATCGCGCTCGAGGAGATGGACCTGCCCTACGAGGCGCATCTTGTCGCCTTCGACACCAACGATCAGTTCTCGCCCGAGTTCCTCTCGCTCAACCCGAACAACAAGATCCCGGCGATCCTCGACCCGCAGGGCCCGGGCGGCAAGCCGCTCGCGCTGTTCGAGTCCGGCGCGATCCTGCTGTACCTGGCGGAGAAGAGCGGGCAGCTGCTGCCGCAGGAGGCGGCGCGCCGCTACGAGACGATCCAGTGGGTGATGTTCCAGATGGGCGGCATCGGCCCCATGTTTGGCCAGCTCGGCTTCTTCCACAAGTTCGCCGGCAAGGACTATGAGGACAAGCGGCCGCGCGACCGCTACGCGACGGAAGCGAAGCGGCTGCTGGGCGTCCTCGACGGCCACCTGCGCGGCCGCGCGTGGATGATGGGCGATGACTACACCATTGCCGACATCGCGATCTTTCCGTGGGTGCGCAACCTCGTGGGCTTCTACGGCGCTGGCGAGCTGGTGGGGTTCGACGATTTCAAGGAGGTGAAGCGCGTGCTCGACGCCTTCGTCGCGCGGCCGGCGGTTGTGCGTGGGCTGGCCATTCCGGCGCGCAACGCCTGAACGCCGGCCCGGCCTCGGCGAGCATCGGGAGAGACATCACGTCGTCGGCGTCCGCGAGGAAGAGAACGCCACGAGCACCTGTCCCCCGTGGGGTGCAGGCAGACAACGACATCTTTCATCGGCGACGCGCCGAACGTCTGCGAGAGCTCGAACGCGCATCTCGATAGCTTCGCGTGGAAGGCAAAGGCCTCTTTCGTCGTACAGTCGAGGGTCAAACAGGGAATCGGCTTCGGCCTGCTCCAGGCCCCCGGCGCGGGCGAAGGGGACGGTTACCGGCTGCGGCAGGAGGGATCGAGGCCATCGAACAGGACGCAGAGGGCTCGTTCGGTCGCAGGCCGTCGATGCAGCGCACCGGCTGCACGCCCGGCGCATTCCGCAAGAGTCGAATTCGCAAGAGCCGAGAAAAGTCCGCTTGAGCGGTGCGCGCAGCGCGCGGACGCCACGAAAGAGCACGAAATGACTTGACGCTGCGGCGACGGGCGATTTCGCTGCGGACCTGCCCAGCCGGCCCAACCACCCGGACCACATCGACCGGACACCGCCGACGCTCACCGGCGAGCTTTGATCCATCGCGGAGGTAGCACATGAATCATAACTCGTTCCGTTCTCTCGGTGTCGCCCTGGCCCTGACGCTGGGCGCTTGCGGCCCTGGCCAAAACGATGACGCCACGGGCGGCGCCGGAGGTGGTGGCGCCTCGGGCGGCGCGGTGGGCTCGGGCGGCCAGAGCCCCACGGGAGGCGCAGGCGGCACGCCGCAAGAGACCGGCGGCACCTCATCGGGCGGCGGGACGCCGACAGGCGGGGCGGGGACGAGCGGCGGCACCTCCAGCGGCGGTGGATCCGGAGCGGCCACCGGCGGAGGGGCGGGCGGCGCTCCGAGCGGCGATTGCACGCGCGAGCTCCTGGATGGCCTCCTGGACGACTACTTCGCCGCCCTCGCCGCCGGGGATCCTTCCAGCCTGCCCCTGGCAGAAGGCGTGAAGTTCACCGAGAACGCCGTGCAGGCCGAGATCGGCACGACGGACTTCTGGATGAACGCTGGCCAGGTGAAGCATTCGCAGCGTGCCCTGGATACCGTGGCGTGCAGCGCGGGCGCTCAGGCGGTGATCCCGGAAGCCGGGAGGGATCTTCCCGTCGCCCTCCGTATCAAGGTGGACGGCTCGGAGATCACGGAGATCGAGACGATCGTCGTCCGCCCGGGCGACTACACGGCGTCCTTCGCGGTCGCCTCGGATCCCGCCGCGATCATCGCCATCTCGGACGACATCGGTTGGCACGACGAGGTCCCGGAGGCCGAGCGGGCGACCCGGGAAGAGCTGACGAGCTGGATCGACAAGTACTTCCGCGCGTTCCCCTCCGGCGTGTGCAACGTCACGGGAGCCTGCAAGCGCCTGGAGAACGGGGGCGGCAACTTCTCTTGCCGCACCGGAGCGTCCTGCAGCGCCGGCGATCCTGGGTCCAACGGCACCTTCATCCCGCGCGTCATCCTGGCCGACGAGGTGCGCGGCATCGCCGTCGGTCTCACCATGTTCGACTTCATGACGGACGGGCACCTGGACATGCATATGATCAAGATGTCCGGCGGTGAGGTGCACGCCGTGCACGCCATCCTGCGCGACACGAACGGCGTGTCCGGCTGGGAGTGACGGCGGCCTCCCTCGCCGCGCGCGTCGAACCGCCGCCCGGTTCTGTCACCAGCGACGGGCGGCGCTTCAGGAGACTGGCCTCGTCGGACGCGCCCGGAGGCCTGCTGCTCGCGGACCTCAGCGAGCGGGCCCCATGGCGAGGACGATCTTGCCACGCGGGCGGGGGCGGGTGCCGTCGAGCATCTCATGCGCGCCGCGGACCTCGGTGAGCGGCAGCACGGCGCCGATGTCGACCGAGAGCTCGCCCGAGTCGAGCAGGGCAGCGATGCGGTCGAGGTGGGCCGTCGTGACATCGACGAGGAAGAAGCTTGCCCGCACGCCGCGGCGGGCGGCCTCCTCCTGATCGGGGGTCGACACCGCCGACACCAGGGTGCCACGTGGCCTGAGCACGGCGAAGGACCGCGCCTGCGTGTCGCCGCCGACGAGGTCGATGACGGCATCGACGTCCTTGGCGGCATCCTCGAAGCGCTCGCGCCGGTAGTCCACGACGACGTCCGCGCCGAGACTGCGGACAAAGTCGCGATCCTTGGCCGAGGCCGTCGCGATCACACGGGCGCGGGCCCGGCGCGCGAGCTGGACAGCGTACGCGCCGACGCTGCCGGCCGCGCCGTGCACCAGCACGGTCTGTCCGGCTTCGAGCTGTGCGTGATCGAACAGCGCCTGCCACGCCGTGACGGCGACGACCGGCACGGAGGCGGCCTGCACGTCGTCGAGCCGGAGAGGCGCGCGCGTCATCATGCCCGCCTGCGCCAGGGCATGGGCGGCGTGCGCGCCGGTGAAGCGCTTGCTGGTGACGCCGAAGACCCTTGCGCCCGGCGCGAGGCCAGTCACCTCGGGGCCGACCGCGGCCACGGTACCAGCGAGGTCCGAGCCGAGCGTCAGCGGCAGCGGCTGGGGCAGCACGCTCTTGCCGGCGCGGATCCAGCCGTCCCACGGCCCGACCCCGGCCGCCGCGACGCGGACAAGCACCTGGCCTGGGCCGGGCGGCGAGACCGGCACCTCTTCGAGGGTGACGACCTCGGGACCGCCGAACCGGTGGATTCGGGCGGCGTCGGTGGCGCTGGCGAGCATCGTCGCGAACATGGAGTGGACCTTGTGAGCGTCGAGGGAGGCGCCGGCGGAAGACATCGCGAAGGCAGCCATGAACGGGATTGTTTTACTTTCCTCACCTCGATATTCCCGTTCTTCCTGGCATGGGACGGGCGGGCCTGGTGAACAGCACATCGGGTGTGCAGTTGACCGAAGCTGGCGGATCCTTCCGATGGTGGTCACGCCGGGTCGCGCGCAGGTTGTTCGGCAAGAAGGGCGGCCGAATGCCGTGGAGCTGAATCGCCGATCGTGACTCGCCGGCGGGTAGAACCTCGCCGGCCTGAAGAACATCAGCCCGAGGGCCCGGGCCCCGTGGATGGTGCTGTCATTGGCCCGGAGAGGTTCCACATGAAGACGGGAAGGCGAGGACGTCTTCAGGTTTTCTCCCCACCTCCCCGCCTCCCTGCCTTCATGTTCAGATGACAGCACCGCCCTCCTGTGTCCGGCCGGGCGCGAGGCCGGAGATCCGCTCCGGGCTCGGCGCCACACGAAGGAGAGAGGACCGTGAAGAACGAGATCGCTGGCATCCGCATCCCTGACAGCCACCTGGCCGTGGAAGCGACCGAGCTCGCGCGGGAGATGTCGGCGCCCTTCCTCTTCAACCACGTCATGCGCACGTACATCTTCGGCGCGCTGCTCGCGAGGCGGCGCGGGATCGCGCTCGAGCTCGAGCTGTTCTACATCGGGGCGGCGCTCCATGACCTGGGCCTGGCCGAGAGGGTCCGGGGCCCGGAGCGGTACGAGGTCGAAGGCGCAAACGCGGCGAGCGAGTTCCTGAAGCAGCGCGGCGTGCCCGAGGAGGCGATCGGCGTCGTGTGGGACGCAATTGCGCTGCACACAGTGAGGGGGGTCCCGCCGTACAAGCGGCCCGAGGTGGCGCTGCTTCACGTCGGAACCATCATGGACATCATTGGCGAGGATTTGAAGGAGCTCTCTGCGGACGAGGTGGATGAGGTGCTCCAGGCGTACCCGCGTCTCGACTTCAAGCGCGCATTCCCGCAGGCGATCGCTGACATGCTCGCCAGCAAGCCGGAGACCGCCTTCTACAACTTCACGGCCGATATCGCCGAGCGCCTGATCCCGGGCTTCCATGCCCCCAATTTCTACGATGTTATCCTGGCGGCGCCGTTCAAGGAGTAGGCTCGTCGACGTCGCCGTTCACCTGACCGAGCTCGAGAGCACGTCGCCGGGGACGCCGAGCACCTATGGCGCACCCACGGCGGTCGTGAGGTCAGGCGTCGATCAACGTGCGTTCCGCGGCAGAGGCGTCCCGGCGACAGGGATGCAAACCTCCAGCTACTAAACAATTCTTCTCTGACCTGGAAGGTCGGGAGAGCGGGGGCTGCCGCAAGCGACACAAGCTCACCCTACCGGCACGAGCGCGCTCGCCCCTCCGGTGCCATCGGCAGCCAGAGCAACGGGCCAATCGCCTCGTGGACGACCGGGGCCGCCGGCTCATCGCCGAGCGCGGACAGCTCGGGTGAGCGTTTCGGCGAGCGAGGCGACCAGGGCGACTCGCGGAGACGGATCGACCGTCGTGAGCTCGAGGGATGCATCGCGCGCTGGTGACCGGCCGCTCATCGACCAACTGGTTGGCGGACACCCCCGCCGCCTCACCCTGCGCGCCTGCGCACGCCCGGGACGGGTCGAGTCGCGTGCATTCCGATTTTACCGCGCAATTTGTCTTTGACGCCCACGCCACGCTCAGAGAAATGGCCCGCGGTTCTCAGGGCGCTGCGCGCGCAGCGGCCAAGGGCTTCCAACCGGGGGGAGACGGTGAGGGTGTCACAAGGAAGGATCTCATGGACAGCAGGGGTTGTCCTGGTGCCTTGGCCGTGGGCGGCCACGCGCAGACCAACGCGTACGTTGCTGGACCGCTGGGGATGTCGGTGAGCGTCAACGTGGATTGGGTCGGTCGGGGCAGTCTTGTGCTCCCGGGCTACGTGTCCGTCGTCGTTGTTGCTGGTCCTGTGCTTCGATGGAGTGCCAAATGAACGCGAGAACAGTCCTGTTAATTGGTCGTGGTCATATCGGTCTGGACGCTGGCGGCGTGCAACTGGACGATCGGAGACTGCTATCCTGTCGGGGAAAGAACTTCGGGGGCAGGTGCCGGTCCAGGCTCGGAGCCACGCCCCGTCTACACCTCCGCGGGATCCGGCGACTTCGGGGCGGAGCCGCCGGACGGCCCGAACGACGGCAGCGAGCGCAAGATCGCGTGCAACGAGTGGGAGCTCGAAGACGAAGAGGAGAGACCGAGCGACAGCTCGGAGACCCCGACGACATATAGCCCGGAGACCCCGCGAGACCAGTGCCCCGGATCCGGCGATATAGCGGGAGACGGAGCGACCTTCTTGAGCTGTAGCGGTGCGTGTAGCTCGAAGTGTCCGAATCCCGGAATGGCCCACTATGTCTGGGTAAATTTCGAGACATCGGATTTCCCGTTTGTTACCACTGTCCAGGATGACGGAAGGGGTAAGGCCGGAGGGTACCAACAGGCCAAGGCAAGCCTGAAATTCGAGCACGTGTCTACAGCCGGCACCAGGGAGTGGTACTGTTCTCTCACCATCCAGATGCCGCTCCGGACTGAGTTGATGGGGAAAATCGATCCACTCCTTGCAGCCAACCTCAGCGAAGAGATCACGGAGGAGGTCGGACAGCTCATGGACTATAACTTGCCGCCGGGGATCTTCTGCGAAAGGTTTCACCGCGCGGTGNTAACTTGCCGCCGGGGATCTTCTGCGAAAGGTTTCACCGCGC
>NZ_JEMA01000732.1 GCF_001589285.1 Sorangium cellulosum
GAGTCCGGCGGCGGCACGACGCGCCTGATCGGCCTCGTCGTGGGCGGCGCGGGCGTGGTGGGGCTCGGCGTCGGGACGTTCTTCGGGGTCAGGGCGATCTCGAAGAACGACGAGGCGAAGGGCTACTGCAAGGGCGGCGCGACGTGCGAGGACCCGCGCGGGGTCACGCTGACCAACGAGGCCAGCAGCGCCGCCACCGCCTCGAACATCGCGTTCGGGCTCGGGACGGCCGCCGTGATCGGCGGCGCCGTCCTGGTTTTCGTCGTCGCGCCGAGGCAGACCCCGCGCGTCCAGGTGGGGCCGATGGTGGACGGGCGCAACGTCGGGCTGCTCGTGGGAGGGACGTTCGAATGAGGCGCATGACAGGGCTCCTGTCGCTGATCCTGCTCGCTCCGCTGGCGCCCGCGACGTGGCTCGGCTGCCACGCGATCGCGGGCATCGAGGACCGCACCTACGTCGATCCAGGGGAGCAGCCGGAGCCCACCGAGGTGAGCGAGCAGTGCGCGGCGTACTGCGCCACCGTGATGGAGAACTGCACCGCCGAGCACCAGGTCTACTCGACGGTGGCCACCTGCCACGGCGTGTGCGCGCTGCTGGAGCCGGGCGACCCGCTGGAGCCCGTGGACAACACGGTCGCCTGCCGCGCCCACCAGGCGGAGCTCGCGGGGCGCACAGGCGAGGTCGCTGTGCACTGCCCGCCTGCCGGCCCGGGCGGCGCCGGCGTCTGCGGGAGCAACTGCGAGAGCTACTGCGCGCTGCGGGCCAGCGCGTGCATGGCCGAGCTCGCCACGCACGAGCAATGCGTCGCCATGTGCGCGGGGCTCACGGACGCCGACATGTTCGACGTCATCGAGAACCACGAGGGCGACACGCTGCAGTGCCGCCTCGTGCACGTGAGCTCCGCGACAGTGGACCCGGAGGAGCACTGCGACCACTCGAGCCTGATGCCGGTGGAGCCGTGCGTCGAGCCGGCAGGGACCGCGCCGGACTGCGAGGGCTTCTGCCAGGTCGTGATGACCTCGTGCACGGGCGAGCTGGCCGTCTACGAGTCCGAGGCGCAGTGCCTCTCCGTCTGCGGGGCGCTCCCCCCCGGCGGCGCGGAGGACCGGGAAGAGAACACCGTGGGCTGCCGCAAGTACCACGCCTACAGCGCGATGCTGGCGCCGACGGCCCACTGCCCGCACACGGGGCCAGGCGGCGACGGCCACTGCGGGTCCGCCGACGACCCGGAGACGGGCCTGACGGGCAACTGCGAGTCGTACTGCATGCTGCTCACCGCGGCCTGCAGCGAGTACCTCGGCGAGTCGTTCCCGGACCCGGCCTCGTGCGAGTCCGAATGCACCTTGCTGCCGGGAGCGGCCCGCGACTCCGGCTACTCCGTCGCGAGCGCCGAGGCGGAGGGCGACACGCTCGCGTGCCGGCTGCTCCACGTCAGCCGCGCGCTCGAGCTCAACGACC
Source organism: Sorangium cellulosum (assembly GCF_001589285.1). Classification (GTDB taxonomy): domain Bacteria; phylum Myxococcota_A; class Polyangia; order Polyangiales; family Polyangiaceae; genus Sorangium; species Sorangium cellulosum_G. Next base: position 1,459 of record NZ_JEMA01000732.1, read on the forward strand.
CGGAAGAGTGCCTCGCCGCGATCGGCGAGAGCCCCTGCCAGTGAAGGATTGATCCCCCGCCGCGCGCCGCCTCACGGCGGCGTGACGAACGACGGCGTCGCGCTCAGGACATCGGCAGTGGCCGTGCGCCAGGGCTCGGCGCCGGCGAGCGTGCGCGCTGAGGTGCGGCGCGCTCCCCGAGCTCGCCGATCCCCTCCACGCTGACCACGCCACGTCGGCGGCCACGCCACGTCCGGTGCGGTGGCGGAACGCCGCCGTTGGACGACGGGCAGGGATGCTCCATGAGGAACGCTGGAGGCAGCAAGGCTGACGCGCGAGACGCCCGGACCGCATGCTCGTCGCTGCCGTGGAAGAGCCAGTTGCGCCGCCCCTTGGCGACGCGGCGCAGAGCCCGCTCGGAGGCATTGTCGTGGGTGGGGATCTCCCCGTTGAAGAGGAACTTGCCCCCCGGCGACGTGCCCTCACGGAACGGCGCTGCTTTGGGCCCGGAGCGCGGCGAGGCCTTCCGCGCGGCTCCGTACCGCGCGGTAGCCGATCTCGTTCTTCGCCCGAGCGGACGAGAGGTGAAGCGTTTGCCCGAGGAGCCGCACGTCCTCGAGGGTGAGCGGTGGGCGCCTTCGCGGCGCGAACCACCCGAACAGGTTGGTGAGGAGCCACCCGAACAGCACCGCCAGGGGGAGGGGTACGGACCAGGCCTTCGCGCCCACGCCGCGCGTCGCCATGAGCTCCGTCAAGAAGGTGCGCATCGGCGTGACCTCGTCGTCGGTCACGAAATACGCGCGCCCGCCGACGTCATTGCGCACTGCGCAGATCACCGCTTCGGCGACATTGTCGACGTGGGCGACGCTGTAGAGGTGTTTGCCCCCGCCGACGTAGGCGAAGCGCCCGGCGCGGAACGCCTCCGCGATGAGGTCAAGGGTGTGCGCGCCCGGGCCCCAGATCATCGGTGGGCGGAGGCTCACGGTGCGCATCGCGGGGCTGTCTGCCGCGAGCACCATCGCCTCGGCGAGCGCTTTCGTCGCGCTGTAGGGCAAGGAGCGGTCGACCCTGGGCGGCAGAGCGTCCTCGTCCCCTTCGCTCGGCCGAGAGCCCTCGATGACGACCGACGCAGCCCCGAGGTAGACGAAGCGGCGGACGCCGGCCGCGCGCGCCGCTGCGAGCAAGCCGCGGGTCCCCTCGACGTTGGTGCGGGCGTGCTCGCCCCAGCGCAGGGCCGAGGTGAGGGACGCGGCCGCGTGCGCCACGATCGCGGCGCCCGCGCAGCCCTCGGTGAGTGCGGCGGCGTCGTGGAGGTCGCCGCGGACGGGCTCGGCGCCGAGAGCAGCGAGCTCGGCAGCGCTGGCGGCACTTCGCGCGAGGGCACGGACGCGGTACTCACGCGCGATGAGCGCGCGGACGATGGCGCGGCCCACGAAGCCGCTCCCTCCGGTGACAAACACGGTCTCGGCCATGACGAATCCTCCGGTTCGGGCCCGCTCCGGCGCGCGCCCTCCAGGAGGTTCTATAGCATCGCTACACTAACTGTCTAGAGCGATGCTATAGTTTGTCGGCGATCGCTTGGAAAAGCGCGTCGAGCGCCCCCGCCGAGGTGGCGCGGCTCGGTGGTGCGCCGGAAGGGCTCGCGACGATGCAGAGCACGAGGCCCTGGACGACGGCCCAGACGTGCTCGGCAGCGCGCTCCATCGGCACGCGCAGGGCGCCCGCCTTGGCGCAACGCTCGATGCGGTGCCGCATCAGGGCGTAGCTCGGCTCGAACATCGACGGATGCTCGATGCCGCGCGCCATCACCGCGGCCGTGACGGAGGGGTGGGCCTGCACGAATTCGAGCACGTGCTCGCAGCTCGCGCGGAGATCTGCGACGGGGTCGTTTGTCGGCGTGAGCGCCCGTTTCTCCGCCATGAACTTCTCGAACGCGACGGCGTGGACAGCAGTCACGAGCCCGTCCCGGTTGCCGAAGTGGTGGTAGAGGGTCGGCATCGTCACCCCGGCCTCCTCGCACACCCGCCGCGTCGTGAGCGCCGCCGGGCCTTCGCTCTCGAGCACCCGGTACGCTACGGCGAGCAACTTGCCCTTGGCGTCGGCCATCGCCGTCAGGCTATCACAGCTAGCCTCCCGCGGGCCCGTGCGAGGGACCCGACGGGGCAGATGGACTTCGGCTTCGACGTGGCGTAGCGCCCCGCTTCCGCGGACCTCCGGGCACCGAGCCCATGGCCGAAAGCGCCGACGTGCGTCCGCTCGATACGTCCATGGCCGCGCAACGTGACGCGCGTCCACGCGGGCCTGCGTTCCGCGAGCCTCGGACATCATCGGACTTTTATTGTCATTTCTCCCCCGGATCAGAGAGCGCGTCGCTCCACATCGCGTCGGCGATACGCATCGTGATGCCGCCGCAATCGTACTGCCAGCGTGCCATGTTGCCGCGGCCGCTGCGGAAGCCGTGAAGCTCCGATTCCGTCTCCTGTCCGTAGTAGGGCGCGTGGTCATCGAGCTTGTGGACGAACAGGTGGGCGAGCAGGCTCGGATCGGCAAGGCCCCTGTCGATTGGGCTCTCCGGCAGCGGGGCGATCTTCACCGGCCCGCCGCTGTCCTCCGCAGCGCTCGGCTCGGGCGTGCAGCGGACGAGGGCGCCGTCGACGAAGGGGTTTTGCTTGAAGCTCGTGTCCGCAGGGACGCCGAGCGCTTCGTGCTCTTGCACGATGAGCGGCTCGCCGTGCTCGCGCCCGAAGACAGACCCGGCAGCAGGCGGAAAAGCCGGCTGCTCTTGCGATCCGCGGCTCTCGGCGTGCGACGAGGCCGGAGCCGGACAGGCGAACGCCCGCATGGTGCCGCGGCGAACGGCGTCACGGCAGTGTGACGAACCCCGCCGGCCCCGCCACGGCGGGGGACGGGTCCTTCTGATAGCCGTCGACCAGCAGCGCGCGGCGCTCCGCCGTCCAGCCGTTCTTCGGGGACGCCGCCTGCACAAGCGCCTCCAGCGCGAGCCGCCGCAGCCGCGGATCCTTGCTCCCCCGCAGCTCCTGCTCGAGCAGCGACGGGTGCACGCACGCGTGCACCGCGGCCATCGCCGCGACCATCGCGTCGTGGTGCAGCAGATCCTGCCGGCCGAGGTCGGTGAGCGCCTGCCCGAGCTCCCGCCACGGGAGGAGGCGCGCCGCGAGCCCGAGGTACTGCGGCGCGGCCAGGGCGTCCTGCTTCAGCGCGGCGAGCAGCCCCTCGCCGACGGCCAGGTGGTGCTGCGGGGCATACGCGCCGAGGCGCGTCGAGAGCACGGGAAGGAACGCCACGAGGTGGCGGCGCCTCGGCGAGAGCTCCCCGAGGCGCTGGACGACGCGGCGCACCTCGCCCGGCTGCATCCGGGCGAGCGCGGCGGCGAGCGCCTCGGCCGCCTCCTCCGGCGCGGCCGCGCCCATGTGCCCGAGCAGCCGGTCGAAGAGCGCGCGCTTCTCGTCGCGGAGCGGCAGGTGCGCGGCGCGCCGCAGGAGATCCAGCCGCGCCTCGGGCTCCGCCCGGCCGAGGATCGCGGCGAGCAGGCCGACAACGCGCTGCTCGGCGTCCGTCGACAGCCTGCCGAGCGGGATGTCCGCGAGCTTCGAGGCGACGATCCAGTCGGGATCCTGGACGGCGCGCGCGAAGACGTCCCATGTCTCGGGCCGGTCGAGGTGGTCCCAGAGCGCGCGGAGCAGCGCGATCCGCACGTCGCGGTGGGCCTTCGGGGTGTCGAGCCGGAGCAGGTCCCTGTAGGCGTCCTCGCCGCCCACCTCGCCGAGCAGGCGCACGACCTCCTTGGCCACGGTCACCTTCGTCGTCGGCACCGCCCGGAGCTCCGCGAGCACCCGCTGCCGGGACATCTCGGCGAACGCCTTCCGGAGCGCGTAGATGGCCCAGCGCGCGCGATCGTCGCCCAGGCACTCGATCAGCACGGGCACGCCCTGGCCGGCGTCGAGCCACGGCAGGCCGCGGACGGCCATCTCGCGCACGGGCTGCCGCGGATCCGAGGCGAACGGGGTGAACGCGGACGCGTCGGCATAGGCGAGCCGGATCAGCGTCGAGACGGCGAACCGCTGCGTGGGGACGTCGCACGTCCCTTCCTCGAGCAGCGCGCGGAGGCTGGCCGCGTACCTCCCTTGCTGCCTCGCCGTCCAGCGGCCGTGGCCCGCGCCGAAATCGACAACCCAGTGGGTCCGGCCCGTCGCGAACCTGCCTGTCATGGGCTGGGCCTCCAGGAGCGGATCCAGGAGGTCCTGGCGCCTCCGGCTCACGTGCCGGGCGACGACGCCGACAAGGACGAAGCTCCTGTCGTCGCGCAGGAGCGCGGGCACGAGCCGGGCGAACCGCGGCCGATCGTGGAGGCTCAGCAGGCCCAGCGCCGCGATCGCGACGCCGAGGAACGGGAGCTCGCGGGAGAGCCGCTCCAGCGCCTCGAGCAGCGGCGGCACGACCTTGAGCCGGGCGCCGAGGCTCTGCGCGAGCAGGAGCACCGCGGCGGCGCGCTCGCGGGTGCACCAGAGATCGGCGAGCTGCGCGAGCGCCGGGGTGAGCCGCTCGGCCTCCGCCCGCGTCAGCCCGTCCGCGAGCCCCGCCGTCGAGACGGCGACGCGCGCGGCGAGGATCTTCGCGAGCCAGCGCGCCCCCCAGGGCCCGTCGACGCGGAACAGCTTCACCACGAGCCGCTCCACCGCCGAGGCCGTGGCCTGGGACAGGTCCGCGGCGTCGAGCGCGTCCTGCACGACGGCGCCCGCGGCCTCGAGGTGCTCCGGCCCGAACCGCGCGACGGGCAGCGCGGCGAGGGCGCCGAGCATCGCCCGCCGCACCGGATCCTGCTCGAACTTGCGGGCGCGCACGGCCGCGAGGGCGTCCGGGAGCGCCCCCCTGTCGTGCGCGACGGTCGCGAGGAGCAGCGCCTGCGCCCTCGCCCGCTCGTCGCCCTCCGGGTGCCCGAGGAACGGCGCGAGCACCGCCCTGGCCTCGGCGAACCCGAGGAGGCGCGCGTAGGTCATCCGCCGCTCCGGTCTGGCGGCGAGCGCGGGGCACTCCGAGAGGTGCCGCCGCGCCTCGCGCTCGCGCAGGTCGCGGGGCAGGAGCTCGAGCACCTCGGGCGCGATGGTGCCGTCGGGGGCCTGGGCGGCGCACGACCAGCGCGCGAAGGCCCGCTCGCGGATCGCGTGCTCCCCGGGCGACTCGGCCTTCACGTAGCGGAACAGGAACGCGCCGAAGCCCCCGCGCCCGCCGTCGAGGAAGGCCCGCAGGACGGCCTTCTTGTCGTCGGCGCCGAGCCGCAGGAACCACCGCGCGCCCCGCTTGCCGTCGCTCAGCGCCCCCCAGGCGTGGCGGATGAGGTAGTCGAGGCGCTCGGCGCCGAGGCCGCGCGCGCCCCTGTCGAAGCGCACGACCGCGAAGGCGCCGGGCGGCCGCGCGGGGCGGCCGCTCTCGTGGCGGGCCCGGAGGAGGTCGAACGTGGCGGCGGGGCGCGCGCGGGCCAGCACGCGCAGGGGGCCGGCGAGGAACGAGGGATCCTCGCCGAGCGCGAAGAGGGCCTGGATCAGCCCGATCGCCGCGTCGGGGGCGCGCCGGGCCAGCGAGGCGAGCAGCGGGGTGAGGCGGTAGCGCTGCCGGACGTCGAGGGCTCGGGCGCGCTCGATCGCCTCCCCGAACCAGCGCGCCGCGGCCGCGGGGTGCATCGCGGCGAGCCGCGCGAGGCAGCGCGGGCCGCCCGCCTCGTCGATGTCGCGCCTGTGCGCCGACGCGAGCGGCTCGGAGCCGAAGGGGAGCAGATCCACGATCGCCGGATCGCGCCCCTGCTGCATGCGCGCGGCGAGGAAGGCGTCGACGACCCCGCGGCGCTTCCGCCGCGCGAGCTGGGCCACGGTGCGCACGAGGGTGCGCCGCGAGAGGAGGACGCCGAGCGCCTCCAGCGCCTGCGCGTCGTCGCAGAAGCGGGCGACCATACGGCTCGCGCGCTGCCGCACAGTGCGGGACGGGTCCGACAGGGCGGCGACGACGCGCGCGCCGTCCCCCGACCCGTACACGGCCACGAGCGCGAGGAGGCGCTCGTAGGGCTGAGCGCCGCGCGAGAGCGCGCCGAGGAGCGCCGCGGCGCCGGCGTCGCCGCCCGCGGCGGCGCGGCCGAGCTCCACGGCGCGGCGGACGCGGTCGTGGTGCGTCAGCGGCTCGATCTGGTCGAGGAAGGAAGCGGTGTCCATGGGCGGCGATCATAACGCCCCGGAGGCGCGGGGCTCACAAGGCGCGAGCACCGCGCCAGCGGCGCGCGGGCCGCGCGCGCCGCCCGCGAAGGACGGCTGGCCCGACCTGGGTCGAGCCTCGCTGCGCGCGCGCCCGTCCGGCAGGGTCGCTTGAGCCAGCCGCCGCGGGGCTCTATCGTGGTCCCAGGCGATGCTGCTGGGACACGTGGCGCTGAGGAACCTCTGCCGGGCGCGGGATCTGCTCTCCGAGGTGCGCGGGTCGAGGCTGTCGATCGAGGAGGTGGCGAGGGAGGTGGCGATCTCGCCCTATCACTTCATCCGGCAGTTCGAGGCCGTGTTCGGCGTGACCCCGCACCAGTACCGCATCCGGCGGCGCCTCGATCTGGCGAAGCAGCTCCTGGCGGCCGGGCACCACTCCGTGACCGACGTGTGCATGGAGGTCGGGTTCTCGAGCCTCGGCAGCTTCAGCGCGCAGTTCGCGCAGCGGATCGGCATGCCGCCGTCGGCGTACCAGCGGCGTGTGCGCGCGATGGTCCAGGTGCCGGGGAGGCTCCCGTGGGAGCTCGTCCCCGGTTGTCTCACCCTGATGGGCCGGCTGCCGGCCGGTGCGTTTCGCAGTTTTCGAGAAGCGTGATCCGGGCGGTTCGGGCAGAGTCGGCTTCGAACCATCCACGCAGCGAGGCGATCGTCGATGAGGATCAAGCTCAACAGCATCATGGTCGAGGACCAGGACCGAGCGCTCAAGTTCTACACGGAGGTGCTCGGCTTCAAGAAGAAGCACGACATCCCGCTCGGAGAGTACCGCTGGATCACTGTCGTCTCGCCGGAGGGCCCCGACGACGTGGAGCTCGTACTGGAGCCGAACGCCAACCCGGCGTCGAAGACGTACCAGCAGGCGTTGTTCGCGCAGGGGATCCCGCTCGCGGCGTTCGAGGTGGAGGATCTCAAGGCCGAGTTCGCGCGCCTCAAGGAGCATCAGGTCGCGTTCACCAAGGAGCCCACGCCGATGGGTCCGGTGATGATCGCGGTGCTCTCGGATACCTGTGGGAACCTGATCCAGCTCTATCAGCCGCTCTGAGCCCCCGTCTTCCCTCTCCCGTCTTCCGTCTTCCCTCTTCCGTCTTCCGTCTTCCGTCTGGCCTCCGCGTGCGCGTGCGCGTGCGCGCTTATCCCGTCATGCGATCACCCGCGACAGTGGGCATGGCGAGGATACGCGTCAGCAAGCACTTCGCGTCTTCCACCGGGGAAATTCAGCCAGACGCCGGAGCGTGCACGCGCACGCGCACGCGCACGAAGAGGCCAGACGGAAGACGGAAGGCCGCAGACAGGAGACGGAAGACGGGAGACGGAAGACGGAAGACGGAAGACGGGGGCTCCCTTCAGATCTGCACCACCTCCAGCTGCTCCACGCCGATACGGATCATTCCGGTCCCCGGCCGCCTCGCGATCACCCCCGCGGCCCCGCGGATCCCCAGCGCCGCGAGCTGCTTGCGCGCCCGGAAGATATCGACATTGAGCTTCGGCGCGTCGGTCGCCAGCATTTTACAGAGCGCCTCGCTCTCGACCCAGCCCTGCTCGGCCGACGACGCATCGCGGTCGGCGAGCCGCCTCCTCGCCAGCGTCAGCAGGAGGTAATGGTACGTGCGCGGCGGCACCTTCGTGAGCTCGCCGCGGTGGAGGACCGCCACCTCGACGTGCTCCTCGTCGCGCGTCACGCCGAAGTGCAGCGCGATCGTCTCCAGCAGCGGGCCAGCGCCCTCCGCGTCCATCGTCGCGGCCGCGGCGCTCGGCAGATCCAGCACCCAGCCCTCGCCGTCGACGACCACGACCTCCCGATCGAGCACGGGCCGCGCGCCCTCCTCGGTCTCGAGCTGCCAGCCGCCGCACTCGACAACGCTCGCCCGCGGGTTCTCCTCGTCGGGCAGCACCAGCAGCCCGCCCGAGGCGACGCGCACCCGGCCGCCCGGGGTGCTCCGCGCGCTCGCCGCCGGAGGGGCGCCGTCGATCAGCGTGAAGGCGTGCTCCGGGCCGCCGACCGTGAACCCGTCGCCCTCGCCGAGCCGGGCGCGCTCGCCCGGAGCGAGCCGCCGGCCGCCCACGAACGTGCCGTTCTTGCTGCCGAGATCACGGAGCTCCCAGGCGCGATCGACCCAGCGCAAGCCCGCGTGCTCGCCCGAGATCCGCGGATCGTCGAGGCGCAGGTCGCACCCGGCGTGCCGGCCGACGAGGCACCGGGAGCCCAGCGCGATCGTGCCGTCGAATCCGGCCCGCTTCAGTGCCCCCATGGCGCCCTCGTAATTTACCATCGGCGCCGGCCGCGCGACAACGACCGCGAGGACGACATTGACCCCATCGAACGAGCCCACGGACAAGCCCTCGAGCGAGGAGCGCGACGAGCGCGACGAGGAGGAGCGCGACGAGGAGGAGCGCGACGAGGAGGAGCGCCCGTCACGCGCCGACGCGACGCGCACGTTCGTCGAGCTGCCCGCGACGGAGCTCATCGAGCGCGATCGCGCGGGCCAGGCGGGCCGCAGGGGCGGGCGCGACGGCGATCCAGCGCCGCCGCGCGCCCAGGCGGGCCCGACCGCCGCGCCGGAGCCGCCGCTCCCGGCGCGCTACCGCGACCTCGGGCTGATCGCGGGCGGGTCGTTCGGCGAGGTGCGGCGCGTGCGCGACACGATGCTCGATCGCGTCCTCGCGATGAAGGTCCTCCGGGCGCGGTTCACGCGGGCGCCGGAGAGCCGGGCCCGCTTCCTGGCCGAGGCGAAGCTCACCGCCGACCTCCAGCACCCGGGCATCGTCGCGGTCCACGATCTCGGCGAGTTCGAGGACGGGCGGCTCTGGTTCACGATGCGCGAGGTGCGCGGCCGGACGCTCGGCGAGGTCCTCGACGAGCTGCACGCGTCCGCGGGGCCCGACGGCTTCCGGGAGACCCCCTCGGGCTGGACCTTCCGCCGCCTCATCGACGCCTTCGCGCGCCTCGGCCAGGCGGTCGCGTATGCGCACAGCCGCGGCGTCGTGCACCGCGACCTCAAGCCCGAGAACGTGATGGTCGGCGAGTTCGGCGAGGTGCTGGTGATGGACTGGGGCCTCGGGCGCCGCGCCGGAAGCGCGCCCCCCAGCCACGGCGGCGCGCCCCCCGGCGGCGGCGCGCCCTCCAGCGGCGGCGCGCCNGCGCCGGAAGCGCGCCCCCCAGCCACGGCGGCGCGCCCCCCGGCGGCGGCGCGCCCTCCAGCG
>NZ_JEMA01000733.1 GCF_001589285.1 Sorangium cellulosum
GGCATCGCGGGCGGCTCCGCGGCCGGCGCCTGCTTCCTCATGCCGTGGCCGCCTTCCTTGTTCGAGCCCTCCTCATCGCTCGCCGCGCTCGGCTCGCTCCTCGAGCAGCCGGCGGCGACAGCCATCGACGGCGGCGCGAGCAGCGCCGCGAGCTCGCGCTCTCGCTCGGGCGTCAGCGCCGTCAGCCGCTCGCCCCGGAGCGGCGAGCGCCGCCGCCGGATCCCCTGGTTCGCGTAGGCCTGCTCGCTCTCGAGCGCCAGCGTGCTCGTGAACGGCGTGATCAGCCCGTACTCGAGCCCGAGCTCGACCACCTTGCCCCGGTGCGCCTCGATGTCGTCGCCGTCCGCGAGCAGCCGCCGCATCTTCTCGGCCGCCCAGAAGCGCGGCACCAGCGCCGCCCCGACGCCCCGATCGATCTCGATCGGGTGCTCGCGCGCGTACTCCTTCCCGGCGAGCCGCCCCCTCACGATCGCCTTCGCGGGCAGCGCGTGGTGCGTGCGCGCGAGCAGCACGACCTCCTCGCCGCGCGACACCTTGCCGCTCGCGGTGAGCATCGGCTCGTCGAGCCCGGCGCCGAGGTCGATCGACAGATCGGTGATCGTCGCCGTCTTGATCGCGCTGGCGAGGCGCAGCACCTCGGACGTCGAGCCCTCGGCCTCGTCGATCCGGAACGCCTGCCCGCCCCCGGCGCGCGCGAGCTCGCGCAGCAGCGCGTGGTTCGCGTTCTCCCCGACGCCGACGGTGAAGAAGCGCGCGCGCGAGGCCGAGAGCGACCGGCGGAGCCGCTCCGACAGGCGCGCACCCGTCACCTCGCCGCTCGTCGCGAGCCCGTCGCCGATGTAGATGACCGCCGGCTGCTCCTTGCCGTGCACGCGCCCGAGCGCCGACTCGAACAGGGCGCCGAGGTCGGTCGCGCCCCCTGTCGCGTGCTCGGCCAGCCGCGTGAGCGCGGCGGAGATCTCCTGCTCCGACGCCTCGGCCAGCCCGTCCCTCGGGTGCAGGACTGCGGGCGCCGCGTCGAGCGCGATCAGCGCGAAGCGGTCCGACGGCGACATCGCCCGCAGGATCGCCTCGGCCGCCGACGCCTTCTGCTGCCGCGACGGCTCGTCGGCCGACGCCGACGTGTCCACAACGACGACGAGGTCCGCGGGCAGCTCCTTCAGCTCGGTCCAGTCCACGTCGGGCACGTACCGGGCCATCACGTAGTCGGCGCGGTCCTCGCCCGCGGCGAAGCGCGACACGCGCAGCGGCGACGCCTTCGCCTTCACGGAGGCCTCGAGCTGGAAGTCCGCGCGCGGCTCGTAGCCGCTCCGCCGCATGCTCACGCGCCGCCCGCCGTCCTCGATCACGGCGTCCGCGAGCGTCGCGATCTGCATGCCCTGGCCGGCCTGGCCCAGGTCGACGGAGAGCGAGAACTCGCCGATCTGGACCGGATCGCTCGAGCGCATCGGGTACACGTAGGCGAGCTTGCCGGCCGGCGCGCCGAGCATCTCCACGTACCGCAGCACGACGCGCCGGGAGCCGCTCGCGGGCACCGGGAAGATGCGGGCGCGGTAGCTGTGCCCGTCCACCCACTCGAGAAGCGCCGGCTCGTGGCCGGTCTGCACGGCGGTCTGGTACCGCTGCGCCGCCTCTCTCCGCTCGATCACCTCCCCCTCGACGAGCACGCCGTCGGTCTCCACGGCGAACGAGCTCACGAGCGCCCGCTCGGGCACGGTGAACCAGTACCAGCCCTCGACCTGCCGCCCGCCCGGGTTCGAGAAGGTCTGGTCCACCTCGGTCTCGGCGATGCCGTCGCGCACGACGGCGCGCACGACCTGCCGGCTGATCTCGAGCGTGCGCGCCTGCGCCCCCGGGGCGCCCTGCAGGTCGACGCCGTAGATCCGGCCGGCGCCGCTGCCCTCGCCCGCGAGCGGCCGGTGGTCGCCCATGCCGCCGGTCCAGTCCTCCCAGTAGGCGAGCGGCGCGACCTTCGGCGCGGCGTCTCCGGCGACTGTCGCCTGCTCCCCGGCGTGCACCTCGACGCGCCCCCCCGGCGCCGTGACCAAGGCGAGCCCGCGCGCCACGTACACGCTCACCTCCTTGCCCGAGCGCCTCATCGACAGGCCCGCGTCCGCCGCCGAGACCCTGACGTCCCCGAGCGCGTGCGAGAGCTCGCCGCGCTCGGACGGCGGCGCGTCGAGCCACACCTCGCCCTGGGCGAGCGAGAGCCCGCCCGCGCCGAGCGCGATCTCCGAGTCTGCGCGGAGGAACACCGCCGAGCCGTCGGCGAGCCGCACGAGCGCCCGCGCTCCCTTTCCGGTCGCGAGCTCGGCCCCGACCGGGATCGGGATGCCGGACACAACCGTCGACCGCCTGTCGTCCTGCGCGCTCTCCGTCAGCGTGACGTCTCCCGAGGAGAGCTCCAGCCGCGCGCCGATGGCGCTGGCCTTCGCGGGCGGTGTTTCCCGGGTCAGGACGAGCGCGGTCACGGCCGCCGCGAGCGCGAGCGCCCCGGCCGCGAGCCGCAGGCGGAGGCTGCGCCTGCGCCGCGCCGCCTCGCCTTCCGCCGCGGCTGCGCGTTCCCGTTCCGGTTCCGGCGCTCCGGCCGGCTCTTCGTGTTCAAGCGACGACATCCAGGACCTCCTCGCCGCGGCGGCTCTCGTCCCCGGAGCCCAGCGCGGGGTCACCCGCAGACGTCCCGTGCCCCGCGACGATCTACCGAAGCGATCGCGACGGCCATCGTAACGGGAAAGCGCGGACGGCGCGTGGCGCTCCTGGCGTTTTCTCTCCCTCTCCCTTCCATCCGCCCGTTGACTCAGGCCACCCCGCGTACCCCCGGTCAGGGCGGTCGAGCGCTTTCATCAGGCCTGGGCGCGCTCTATAGCGTCATGGAACAGGCCGCCTGGGCAGGAGTGGAGTCCGATCGCCCTGACGAACGGCGGTTTCTGGGGGTTTATCCATCCAAGGAGGGGGCGATGACAGGACTGCTTCCGGGATTCCGGAGGTTCATCGGCTATGTATCCCTTGTCGCTCGGAGGCGGAGGTTCCGCAGGGCGCCGGATCTGCCGGGCCCGCGCTTTCCCGCGACGGTGGTGAGGACGGTCGACGGGGACACGCTCCACGTATGCGACGAGCGGGGCGTGGACCACGCTATCCGCATGCTCTCGATCGACACGCCGGAGACGCACTTCCTCGGCGCCTCGCAGGGCTACTGGGCCGAGATGGCCGCCGCGCGGCTGTCCGAGCTGCTCCCCGCGGGCGCCGAGGTCGAGATCCAGACGGACGAGCAGCCGAGCGACGCTTACGGTCGCGTGCTCGGGTATGTCATCTCGGGAGGTCGGCTCATCAACCGGCTGCTCCTCGAGGAGGGCCTGGCGATGACCTATATCGTCGCCCCGAACCTGCTTCACGCACAGGACCTCTCCGAGGCCGCGCAGCGGAGCTTCTCCGCGCGGCGCGGCATGTTCAGCGATCCCAGCGTCCTCCTTCCGTACGAGTTCCGGTGGAGCCTGAGGGGCCAGTCGAGCGCGAAGCTCGTCGGCAGCCTGTCCCGGGGTGAGGTGTTCGACCTGTCGGAGCGCGAGCAGGTGCCCTGCTGGGATCGGGTGTTCTTCTTCGACGTGCGCGACGTCAAGGAGCCCTTCGTCCGCATCGCTCCGGCGAGGCGCGCGCGCGACGGAGGGTAGCCGCCCAGGCCGTCGCAGTTGCTCGTCATCCACGTTGAGCTGGCGGATCGTTCTGAGCGCCTCTGCCACACGCGTGGCAATTTGCTACATTCCTTCCCGCACCCGGAGCCGATGGCCCTGGCCCGGCGTCTGCCAGGTAGAGCAAGAACAGACGGGTTTCCCGCGCCGGGCGCTCGGCTCCGCGCTTCGTCCGGAACGCGCTCCTGGCGGACGCGACCTTGGCACAGGAGCCGCCTATGGACGGACCGGCTCATGGTGCCTGGCCTCCGTGCCTGGCGAGCCGTCATGCTGCGTGGGCCGGACAGGCGCGCTGGAGCGTCGGTGCGCGCGATCGTTCGTTCCACATCGATCGTTCCCTCGGGAAGGAGCGCTTTTATGCCTGTGAAGAAGATGGATGTGTCGTGCCTTGTCGCGTGCACCGCGGCGCTCTCGCTCGGCCTCGTGCATTGCGCCTCGACGCCGGGCGCGGCGCCCGAAGATCCCACCGGCCCGCGCGAGGCCCCGCCCGCTGCGGCCGGAACGATCGCGCCGGCCGGGCCGAGGGCGCCGATGAACGCGGACCCTCCGCCCGGCCCCGACACGCCGCGCACGAGCTACTTGCCGGTGGAGGACAAGGAGCCGTTCGCCGCCGTGGTCGCCCGGATGAAGGCCGAGAAGCCCGCGGTGATGAAGCGCCATCAGACCCTGCTCGACGAGCGGTACGACCTCTCGAACCGCCCGGCGCAGGGCGTCACCATGTCGCGCGGCAAGCCCGTCCAGGCCGGCGTCCGCGTGAAGCTCCCGAAGGGCACGACGTGGGAAGGGCTGGCCGCGCTCACGCCCGACGCGATCCGGGAGCAGGGGCTCTGGCCGAGGGGCTTCCTGCCGCTGCCGCACGCGAACCACCCCGAAGGGGGAATGGTCTTTCCGAAGTTCCACATCGACGAGCTGAAGCGCCAGACGGCGCGTGATCTCACGCGCTTCGATCTCGACTTCGACCTGCCGGATCACGTCATCTCCGAGTTCCCGGCGCCGATCTACCTGACAACGCGGCCCGACCTCGGCGACGTCTCCAGGGGGCAGCTCGTCACGATCGACAACTTCTACGAGATCTTCAACGGCATCCTGACGCCGAAGCAGCTCGAGGGGCTCCGGCTGCTCGTCACGCCGTTCCCGCAGATGCAGTTCAACGCCACCGCGGACCGGCGCTCGGAGCGGGCGAGCCTCGGCGTCGCCTGCTTCGATTGCCACGCGAACGGGCACACGAACAACGCGTTTCACCTCGTGGGCGACACCCGGCCGCAGGAGTTCCGGCACCGGGTCGACACCCCGACGCTCCGCGGCGTCAACATCCAGCGCCTCTTCGGCTCGCAGCGCGCGCTGAAGACCGTCGAGGACTTCACCGAGTTCGAGCAGCGGGCGGCGTATTTCGACGGCGATATCGTCATCGCCGTCAAGAAGGGCATCAACATCCTCGACCGCGGGCACCAGGTGCACGCGATGTCCGAGTTCCAGGAGATCCTCGACTTCCCCCCGGCGCCGAAGCTCGCCGTGGACGGGCGCCTCGACCCCGCGAAGGCCACCCCGGAGGAGCTCCGCGGCGAGCAGGTCTTCCACGGCAAGGGCCGGTGCGGGACGTGCCATGTGGCGCCGTACTACACCGACAACCTGATGCACAACCTGCGGGCAGAGCGCTTCTTCAAGCCCGAGCTCATCAACGGCCGGATGGCCACCGCCGACGGCCCCATCAAGACCTTCCCGCTCCGCGGCATCAAGGACAGCCCGCCCTACCTGCACGACGGGCGCCTGCTCACGCTGGAGGACACCGTGGAGTTCTTCAACCTCGTGCTCGGCACCAAGCTGACCGCGCAGGAGAAGGCCGACCTCACGGCGTTCCTGCGGGTCCTCTAGTTTCTGGTCCCGCCTGTCAGAAATCCTGGCGGGACTCTTCCGCGGGTGCGAACCGTCGCGACCCGTCACATCCCCGGGGATCCGGGGAGGGCGTGACGACGGATCGCACCCCCTCGCGAGGCATGAGCCCAACCGGGCCCAAGGGCCAAGCCCCGGGCCTGTGGAGCTCGCCGTGATCGAGCCGTCACGTCGAGCTGCGGTAGTCGCCTCGCTCGCCAGCACCCTGAGCCGCGCCGTCGCCCTCGGGGACGAGGTGGGGGCCCGGGTCGTTCACGAGGCGCTCGGTCGGCTGCTCGGGCTGCCGGTCGCACCAGAGGGGTGAGCAAGCTTCGGCCTCGCCAATTGCTGTCGGCAACCAGCAGGCCTGTGCCGGGGAGGCAAGCGCGAGGGCGTGCGCGGGCGATCAACCTCTCGACGCGATGATGCCTGGCGACGCCGTGGCGGAAGTACGGACGCCACAAGGAGCGGTGAGAAGGAGCGGCGAAACGGCTCCTGCATGCTGGCACGGAGGCCGCCGGGTCGCGGGGCCATGTTCGAGAGAACCGCCACCGCGATCAGCTCGTGTAGGATACCGCCGTTGGACCGCGCCGCGCGTATCCCGTCCTCTGCCGGGACGGCCTGTTCTACCCTGGTCCAGGCTTCCACACCGACAGCCTCACGCGCCGTCGGGGTGTTGTGCGTGCTTGTCCCGGGCGGGGGTATCGCCCGCGCGCGGCGATCCTCGGGTCCTCTCGGTCCCATCGAAAATGGCCCTGGCGCTTGCATCGAGCCGCGGACCTGGCTACGTCAGTGTTTCCGTGACTCCCGCCCCCTCGCCCTACGGTGTCCTAGGCCCCCTCGACGTTCCCCTCGGCCTCGGCCTGCTCCGGCTGACCACGGAGGGGCGCCCCTCAGAAGAGGACGCGACCGCCGTCATCCACGTTGCCCTCGATCAAGGCATACGCCTCCTCGACACCGCCGACTCCTACTGCCTCACCGACCGCGAGGTCCACTATGGAGAGCGCCTCGTGCGCAAGGCGCTCGACGCGTGGTCCGGCCCGCGCGACGACGTGCGCGTCATCACCAAGGCGGGCCTCACCCGACCCAAAGGGCGATGGGTCCCAAACGGCAGCCACGACCACCTGCGCCGCACTGTCGAGGGCAGCCTGAAGGCGCTCGGCGTCCCGCGGATTTTCATGCTCCTCCTCCACGTGACCGACCCCAAGACCCCCCTCGAAGAGAGCCTCGCCGCCCTCGCCGAGCTCCAGAAAGAGGGCCTTGTCGAGCACCTCGGCCTCAGCAACACCTCCATCGCAGAGGTCCGCCAGGCCGAGCGGCACTTTCCGGTGCGGGCCATCCAGGAGGAGCTGAGCGTCCTCGATCGCGGCAGCGCCGCCCGAGGCCTCTGCGAGCTCGCCAAGCAAATGGGCATCCCGTTCCTCGCCCACCGGCCGCTCGGCGGTCACGCCAAGGTCGATAGCCTCCTCAAGAACCGCGCGATCAAGCCCATCGCCGCGCGGCACAGCATCACGCCCCAGGAGGCGGCCCTCGCGGCCCTGCTCGATCTCGGCCCCCCAGTCCTTCCGCTGTTCGGGGCGACCAAGCGGGAGAGCGTCGAGTCCTGCTTGCGCGCGCTCCGGGTCCCCTTTGGCGCGCGCGATCGAGCCGACCTCTCGAAGACCAGCTTTGCGCCAACGGCCGATGTGCTGGCCTCGGTCGCGCCCCCCGTGGTCCCCGTCGGCCTGCGCAAGCTCGAGCCCGGACAAGGCCCCGGCGATGCGCCCGAGGTGGTCGTGGTCATGGGAATTCAAGGGGCAGGCAAATCGTCGGAGGTCGCCCGCTACACGGCCAAAGGGTACGCGCGCCTGAACCGCGATGAGCTCGGCGGCACGCTCGATGGCGTGGTCAAGAAGCTCGGAGAGCTGCTCTCCTCGGGGCAAACGCGGGTGGTCCTCGACAACACGTACGGGACGCGCGCGTCGCGCTATGCGGTGCTCCGGATCGCGCACGCGCACGGCGTGCCGGTCCGGTGCCGGTACCTGGCCACGCCCATCAACGAGGCCTACGCGAACGTCGTCCTGCGCGTCCTCGAGCGCCACGGCAAGCTGCTCGGGCCGGAGGACATGAAAGCGCTCGGCAAAGAGGATCCCAACCTGCCGCCGCCGCAGGCGCTCTCGCGGTGGGCCGCGAATTTCGAGGCGCCGCACGTGGATGAGGGGTTCTCGGTGGTCGAGGAGATCCCGTTCGCCCGGCGCGTTGATCCGCTCTTCACGGGCAAGGGCCTGCTCCTCGACGTCGACGGCACGCTGCGAAAGACGAAGAGCGGCGAGATCTACCCGCGCGACCCCGACGACGTCGAGCTCCTGCCCGGTCGGCGCGCGGTCCTGGAGCGCTGGGTCAACGACGGATACACGCTCTTCTTCGTGTCAAACCAGAGCGGCATCTCGAAAGGATCGGTGACCGAAGAGGCTGTCGTGGCCGCGTTCTCGCGGACGATCGAGCTCCTCGGCCTGCCCGTGGCCGAGGCCGTGTACTGCCCGCACCCGGCTTTCCCGGTCGGCTGCTTCTGCCGCAAGCCCCTGCCGGGGCTCGGGATATCGCTGATCCAGCGCCATAAGCTCGCGCGCGAGCACCTGGTCATGGTCGGCGACATGGAAAGCGACAGGGAGTTCGCGCGCGCGCTCGGGGCGAAGTACATGACGGCCGAGGAGCTCTTCCCGGGCGAGTGAGCGCCCGCGACGAAGAGCTATCCACGCGCCCGCGCTGCACATGCTCCTGCTCGCGCCGGCGCACCTTCAAGGTGCTCGGCGTGCATCTTCGTTGGCTCATAGCAACCCGGGCGGGTCGCCACGCCGAGCCTTCTCGATGCATGGATAAGTCGCTGATACAGTGCCACTTTCCAGAGCGACGCGGTTCGCGCAAGGTTCTCTATGTCAACCAGCGCGTGCAGCGTGGCGGTACGGTGGGACGGTGATACCGCGAGCCCTTCACCGCGGGCGACGCGGCGGCGGGAATAAGGCGGCGAGCGGCGGCGGTTCTGCGCCGGTGCTGCGCCCTCACGGACGACCGCCGGGTCGGCTATCCTCCGCTTCGGACATGCTGCTTCCGGAACGTCCTTCGTCGTCCAGCCACGCTCCCTCGGCGCGGTCGCCGGCGCGCCTGTGCCGGGCATCGAACCGGGTGGTTTAACCTCGTTGCGCGTGCGCGTTGGGCATGCTGTTCGAGGAGGGCGAGGCGCTATATTACAAGAGGCGGCACAGGAGCGAGAGCGGATCCATGTCCACCGCGACAGTCCCGTCAGCGAAGGCGCGCTCGAGCGAGAGCCGCACCAGGCCGTCCTGCTGCGGCTCGACGCGCTCCTTTGCGATCGGGGGTCGCAGCACGTAGCGCAGCAGCGCTTCCCTCGCCGCGGCATGGTGCGCACCGGCGCGCGTCGCTGCGTGCAAGGTGAAGCCATCGAGCGCAGCGCACAGCGGCTTGTCGTACGCGAGCGCGCCGGAGCCGATCGAGATCGCGCTACCCAACGGGCGGGTGGTCCGCGTTCGACCGGGCTTCAGCTCCTCGCGATCGGGGGCGTGGAGCACGTGCTCGGGCCAGAGTCGTGGGCGGAGACGGGGGAGCCGCACGCCGCCGAGCACGCGGATCCGAGGGCCCAGCAGGCGATCACCGTGTTCGAGGCGGGATTCGAGCCGAGCGACGTCACGATCGTGAGCTGGCCACAGAGCGATTACTGGTTCGGGCCCGTCTGCGGCGTCGACGAGCTGGATGCGGCGCGGAACCTGTACATTGGCGGAGATCGGGGCGACAGAGATCCACGTACCTGCTCTGCACCGCTACGCGGGGAAACTTCACCGCATACGCGTCAGTCCTGGTCGCTCGCTGTCTGCGTACTGCATCGGCGGGATCGCCGACCCGGACGATGAAGCGCGCGGCCCGACTCGAGCTGAACCATCAGGTTCATTCGAGCCAGGATCGTTCGTGGTCAGGAAAGCCAGTGGCGCTCAGGTTGCGGTCACGACGGTGATCTCGCCGGTCGTGTACAGCGCGGAAGTGTCCCAGGCGAGCCCTGGGGCGAGCGGCAAGGCGATATTCACGGCAGCGAACGTCCCCGTGAGGTCACCGCTCCAGCTGAGCAGAACGATGGTGTCCCCTTCCTGGAACGACGCGGACCCGGCGGCCGGCAGGACCTCCAGCGCCCCGTCGAGATTGACCTCCCCATCCACATGGAGGAGCGGCGAGGAGCTCGAAGCTGCGACCGTGATGCTGAGGGCGGCGCCCGGCCCCTGGCTGTAGCTGCCGGCGATGACGGTCGAAGGGTGAACCTCGCCGACGGAGAGCTCGCCGGCCTGCGTGTTGGCGAGATCGCCCACGAAGCTGCCGGTCTCGAGGCGCCCGCCGGCGAAGTCGAAGTCGCCCGCATCGACCTCGATCGCGCCTGCCACGAGGTCGCCCTTCGCGAGTCGCACGGAGGGCCCCAGATAGGGATAGCCGTTGAACAACAGCGCTGTCCGGAGGAGGCCGCCGATCCTCACGGAGGCGCCCTTGTCGATCAGGAGCGACGGCGACTGCGTCAGAGAGGCGAAGATCGAGACATCGCCGCTGTTCAGCCATGACGCATAGACGTCGTTCACCTTGACGAAGCCCCCTCCGAGCTCCGAGCGGATCTCGGCATCGTCCGTGATCAGGGTCCCATAAGCGCCGACGGTGAGCGCGCCGTATCCGTGGTTCGATCCCACCTGAAGGAGGCCCTGGTTGGTCCACGTGCCGCCCCAGCCGCGCACGCTCGCGCGGCTGCTCATGAGGTCATCGCCGCCGATGCGCGCGTTCACGGTGGAGAGCTGGCCGCTCCGGATGTCCAGCAAGCCGCGGCTCCTCAGGCCCAGGACGAACTCTCCCGTGCTCACCCACCTCGTCGCGGTGCCCGTGATGATTGCTTCGCCCGTGCAGGTCCCGCAGCTGGGGCCGAAGATGCCACCGAAGTAGACGTCGTGTGAGAAGAAGCTCGCTCCTTGCCTGAGCTCTAAGGTTCCATGTCCCATCGTGCCGATGTAGGCCGTCGTCCTGCTCGTCAGGGTGGCGTCGTACCCCTCGACGAGCACGCGGCCATGGTACCGATCGCCCCTGATGCCCACCACGAGATCATCTGTGATCGCCTCGGCGCCGTTCCGGATGACGATCCGACTCTCGAGATCGTCGCCGATCTCGATGGATCCGTTGTTGATCCAGGTCGAGCCATACCCGTCGATCAAGATGAGGCCGGGATCGTAGCTCGCCCACAGGGTTGCGCCGGGGCTGATCAACGTCCCGCCATCGGTCACCTCGACCGCGCCGGTTCCCACGCGGAGCCGGTCCAGTCCGAGGTCCCATGGGTCCGCTGGATTCTGAGGCGATACGCTTCCCCAGATGGTCACGTCGGCAGAGGCTGGTCCTCCGACGCCCAGCGAGACAGCCGCAATCAGCGCGGAGAGGGTAACCCGAGCTCGGTGGTTCATGATTCTTGTCCCTTCCCAAGAAGACTTGATCCCTTGAGAGCCCACGGTCGCCTGGACACCCCGCGGCCGCCCTAACCCTCCGCGACGCCAGACGCTAGAGGACCGATCAGGTTGAT
>NZ_JEMA01000734.1 GCF_001589285.1 Sorangium cellulosum
GCTCGCGAAGGAGCCGCTCGCGCCGGAGTGCACGATCGACGACTTCGGCAAGGTCGACCTGCGCGTGGCGCGCATCGTCGCGGCGGAGCACGTGCCCGAGGCGAAGAAGCTGCTCAAGCTCACTGTGTCGCTCGGCGGGGAGGCGCGGAGGACTGTGTTCGCCGGGATCAAGGCGTATTACAAGCCGGAAGACCTCATCGGCAGGCTCGTCATCGTGTGCGCGAACCTGGCGCCGCGAAAGATGAAGTTTGGGCTGAGCGAGGGGATGGTGCTCGCGGCGGGGGACGAGACGGTGCACATCCTGGCGCCGGACTCGGGGGCGAAGCCGGGGATGCGGGTGCATTGAGGGCGGGCGGGCCCGCACCCACGTCTCGCGTGGACATGGGGCCATCGCCCAGATAAGCAACCCCCTCGAACTTCGGAGAATTCACAGGGAGGCGGGGAGAGAAATTTTGAAGATACTCCCTATCTCCCCGCCTCCCTGTTCAATTTCTCTGCTGAAAAAAGGCTGCTAGATGAGGGGGTTTTTTCGATCGCCCAGCCGGCGGCAGGTTCGAGCTCGCGCAGCATGCTGAGCTGAGCTCGCTCTCATCACAGCTCCCCTCACCGGAACGGCCCCGCCGCCGGCGCGCCCGGCAGCCGGCAAGATCCGCCCGAGCACGAGGGGTGCCCGAACCAGCCGGCGATCCACCTCCTGTTGCCCGAGAGCGCGTGGAAGAAGCCCTCCGCCACCTTCGAGAGCGTGTCGCCGCTCAGCCGGTACGACCATTCGCGGTAGCGATCGAGGGCCCAGAGCGCGACGATGAAGGCCGCCGGGCCGGCCCAGACCTCGCCGCGGTCGCTGACCACCACGAGGTCCTCGCCGAGCCAGGGCACGTCCCCGAACCGCGCGGCCGCCTCGCCCGACCCCGCGGGCAGGAACTCGATCTCGACGAGCGCGTCCTGGCGCTCCATCCACTCGCGGCATCTCACGCACAGCGCGCAGTCCGCGTCATAGAGGACGGTGATCCGCTCGATCATGGCTCTTCTCCTCGTGAACGGGGAGCAGGCCCCCGCCTCCCCCCTGCCGTCTCTCGTCCATCGTCTCTCGTCTCCCGTCTCCCGTCTCCCGTCTCCCGTCTCCCGTCTCCCGTGCGCCTCTTCGTGCGCGTGCGCGTGCTCGCTCTCTCCTCTCCGCTCCCCCTCGTCTCCTCCCCACCCCCCCGGCTCGCGCCTTTCCTCGCTACGCGTGCGCCCCGAGCCTCATCTGCGGCGCTACAGGCGGCGGCAGCACCGCGAGCTTCGCCCGGCGCCGGATGCGGTGGAACACATAGAGGTTCCCGAAGTGCATGACAGCGAGCGAGAGCAGCAAGAGCCCGAGCTTCGACGACAGCACCTCGATCCCTCCCGCCACCGTCGTCGAGGGGTCCGCCTTCAGGATGAGCGACGCATACCCCAGGTTCACCAGGTAGAAGCCCACCACGAGCAGCCGGTTCACCGCCTCTGCCATCCTCGGGTTGTCGGCGAACACGTCCTCCAGGAACACCGCTCCGTTCTTGAACAGCGTGCGCGCGATCCAGATCGTCAGTCCGACGCTGATGATCGCATACGCCCCGTACACCGCGACGATATAGCCCTCGAAGGCGCCTTCCATTTCGATTTCCATGCTCCGTCTCCTCGACACCCCCCTTAGCAGCGCGCGTGCCACCGCCGTATCCGCCCGCGAACGCGGCGCCAACGCGCGCCATCGAGCCCTCGCGCCCGCGTCGCGCCCGCCCCGGCGCCCAGCGCGTGGACAGCCCCCTGTCCACGCGGTGGATACCTCGCCCCCCCGCGTCCTCCGGCGCTATCGTGCCGCCTCCCACCCCGCCGAGGCCCCGTGAGACCCCTTGTCGCCCTCGCCTATTATCCGCTCTGGGCCGTCGTCGTGACCGTCGCGATCACCGCGCTGCGCCTCGGCCGCAACGTGGGCCGCGGCCTCGTCGCCCTCTGCTTCTTCCTCGCCTTCTGGATCACGGGGCTCATCCTGCTCGAGACCGACAGCACGCTCCGCCTCGCCGAGCACGTCCTCCCGAGCGGGATGATCGTCGTCGCCGGCCTCGCGCACGCCTACGCCGACGTCGCCGGCACCTCGCGCCGCCCCGTCGTCGTGGCCTACGCCGTGAGCGCCGCGGTCGCGCTGCTCGGGGCCGTCTCCCCGCGCCTGCTCTACGGCCCTGCGGCTCGCTCGCCCGGCCCGCTGTTCTTCCCGCTCGCCGTCGTCATGGGCGTCACCGCGATCGCGATCGGCGTCCACCTCGGGCGCGCGGTGCGCGGCGCCCGGGGGCTGCAGCAGCGGCGCCTCGCCGCGCTCTTCTTCGGCAGCGTGCTCGCGACGCTCGGGGGCGGCTTCGTCGTGATCCTCCGCGTGACCGGCCTCGGCGACGTGATCGTCGCCGCGCCGCTCCTCCTGGCCGCGATCCTGCTTGTCGCCTACGCCGTGCTGAGCAGCGAGCTCGGGCGATCCCGCCGCGTCGTCATGCAGGGGCTCGCCTACGCCGCCCTCACGGCGCTCCTGTCCACGTTCGGGCTGGCCGCCTTCTTCAAGCTGCTGCCGCACCTCTCGCCCGGCGGCGGCGCGTCGCTCCCCTGGCTCGCCTTCGTCATCTTCCTGGCCGCGCTCCCGCTCGACCCGCTGCGCATGCTCGTCGTCGAGCACCTCGGGCGCCGGCTCTTCGACAGGCCGATCGGCGTCCGCGACCTCGCCGACGAGGTCGAGCGCGTCGAGGTCCGCGCCGACCAGGCCGAGCGCCTCGCCGAGCTCGGGCGGCTCGCGAGCGCCGTGGCGCACGAGATCCGCAACCCGCTCGGCGTCATCGCCGCGCAGGCGAAGCTCCTCGAGCGGCAGGGCGCGAAGACCGAGACCGTTGCCGCGCTGCGCGCCCAGGTCGACCGGGCGCGGCGCTTCCTCGACGACCTGCTCCGCTACAGCCGCCCGAGGCCGCTCGAGGTGAGCGAGGTCGACGTGCTCTCCACGCTGCGGCTCGCGGCGAGCCACGTGCGGCAGATCGTCGGCGAGGGCGCGCCGACCGTCGAGATCGCGTCCGAGGCCGGCGACGCGATCTTCGTCGAGGCCGACCGCGGGGCGTTCCTCGACGTCGCCACGGCGCTGCTGCAGAACGCCGCCATCGCGCTCGACGGGAGCCCCGCGGGGCGGATCGGCGTCCGCGTCGCGCGCGGCGAGGGAGGCGCCGTTGTCGTGCGCGTGGAGGACAACGGCCCGGGGGTGCCGGAGGCGATCGAGGCGAGGCTGTTCGAGCCGTTCGTGACGGGGCGCGGGCGCGACGCGAAGCACCCGGGCACCGGCCTCGGGCTGGCCGTCGCGGCGCGCTGGCTGGAGCGGCACGGGGGCGCGCTGCGCCACGAGCGCGCGCCGGCAGGGGGCGCGCGCTTCGAGGCGCTGTGGCCTGGGCGGGGGGCGGAGGCGGGGTGATGTCGCTCAGCCGGGGGGCATGCTCGCCGGATCCGCCGGATCCGTCCCCGCGTCCTCCTCGTCCCCGTCGAGCGCCCCGTCTCCATCGCGGTCGAGCGCCATCCGCACCCCCGCGCCCGGCGGCGCGCAGGTGTAGGTCAGCGCGTGCTCCGCGGACGCGCGCTGGCGCAGCGCCGCGTCGCCGATCGCCGCGCTCCCCGCCCTGTTCTTGCGGAACGTGCCGTCGCCCGGCTGGTAGAGGAAGCCCCTGTCCTCGCCGCCCATGCGGCCCTTCACCACGAGATCGCACTCGCCCGCGCCGGCGCGCGCGATGAGGAGATCCACCCGCTGCTCGGCCGCCGGATCGACCGCGCCGGTGAGCGTGGCCTGCTGGCCCACGATCGGCGCGAGGTTGCTGTCGAAGGCGTGCAGATAGTCTGTCACCTGATGGCGCAGCACGTCGCCCGGCTCGCCCGGCGGGAAGCCGGCGATCCCGGGGGCCTCGTTGAAGCCGAGCTGATCGTGGAAGCGGAAGATCGTGTCCACCGTCCCGTCGTGGGCGAAGCCGAACCCGCGGATCTGATCGCCCTGGAACAGGTGGTCTCGATCGTTGAAGCGGGGGTTCTGCACCATGCCGAACATGCCCACCTTCTGATAGAGGCCGCGGAGCTGGGCGACCTTGAAGCTCTGGAAGATGAAGTCGAACGTGTAGCGCCCGTCGGTCCCGAAGAAGCCCGGGAACTGCACCCCGTGCTCGGCGTTGGCCGTGGGATCGAGCACGTGGCATGAAGCGCAGGGGCCGCCCTCGCTGGGCGGCAGGAGGAAGAAGGCCTTGCCCGCCGCCTGATCGGGGGTGAGCGCGTTGTCCAGCCGCCGGATCGGGTTGGGCGGATACATCATCTGGAGGACGAAGTCGGTGAACTCCTGCATGTCCGGCGCGGGGATGGGCGCGTCGCGCCCGAGCAGGCCGACGAAGGCGACGTTGAACTTCTTGAACGCGGCGTCCTCGTCGAAGGTGCCGCTGTCCGGCTGCGCGCTCGGCGCGTCGTTGCCGCCGGTGCGGTCTCCCCGCCAGTGCATCGGGCCGTGGTTGGCCATCCCACGCAGGGTCTGCGTCGTCATGGGCCCCTTGAGCGCGGCGAACTCGGCGGGCTGGCCGAAGAGCGTCGGATCGAGCGCGAAGGGGCCTGGCATCGGCGTTGTCAGCGCGTCCGGATCGCCGAGGTCCCACGCCAGGCTGTCGGTGTCGCCGAAGACATGGCAGCTCGCGCAGGCCGAGTCGCCGTGGCTGGACGAGAACGAGGCGTCGTAGAGGAAGCGGCGGCCGCGGACGACGCTCTCCGGCTCGGGGCTGTACATGGGCACGTGCGCGACCTCGGCCCGGGCGTCGGTGTCGATGACAGCGATGGAGTTGTCGAAGCGCGTGAGCGCGTAGAGCTGGCCGCGCGCCTCGTCCAGCACCACGCCGGTCGGCCCGCCGCCCGAGACCGGGATCTGGCGCGCGAGCCTGGGCACGAAGGTGTCGGCCTCGAGCGCCGCTGTCTGGAAGACGCCGATCTTGTCCGAGCCGAGCGCGGCGACGTAAAGCCTCTTTCCGTTCGCCGAGACGGCCATGCCCTGAGGCAGCGCGAGGCTCTTCCGGTTCTCGGCGTTGGGGACCGGGGCGCAGCACGCGTTGTAGTCGATGTGCTTGTTCAGGTGCCGCGGGGCCACGGCGCCCGTCGCCGGATCGAGCACGGTGATGCGGTTGTGGTTGAAGCGGCCGCGCACCGTGTGGCCCGCGAAGACGCCGGGGCCCTCGAAGCGTTGCTCGTTGAACGCCTCGGTGTTGGCGACGTAGACGCGCCCGCTCACCGGGTTGACCGCCATGTTGTAGAGGATCGTGCCGACGCCCCCGAAGGAGCCCGTGGGGCCCGCGACAGGCGCGGGCGGGTCGGCCAGGGCGTCGAGGACGAAGACGTCCTTGTCCGGCAGGGCGAAGTTCACCTTGTCGTCCCAGGAGCGATTCAGCTCGTCCACCCAGTGCTGGCCGTTGAACCGGACGATGAGGGGCGCCGAGGGCTGCGCGACGTTGGCGGCGTTGGTCGTCGGCGGCGGCAGGCCGAGTCCCAGGTTCACCACGTTGGTCTCCACGACCGTGGTGCGGTTGCCGGAGTGGAAGGCCGCCGCGTAGACGCGCGCGCCGTCGGGCGTCGCGGCGAGCGCGCGGGGCGTGTCGCTGAAGAGGGTGATGATTGTCAGCGGCGCCGCGCTCGGGCTCGCCGCGGAGAAGACCCAGACGTCGGCGCGGCCCACGCCCGGCGTGGTGAGCGCCGGGTCCACAGGGCTGTTCTGGCCGCGGTGCGCGGTGGTGATGAACGCGCGGCCCTTGCCGGCGCCCGCGAAGACGATATCGCGAGGCTCGTCGCCGACGAGCAGGGTGCGCACCACGCGGGGCCTCCTCGGCCTGGAGACGTCGACCACGCTCACGCTGTCGGAGAGGTGGTTGACGACCCAGACCTCGTCGTCGCTGCGGGCCGCGACAGCGACGGGCTCCAGGCCGACGGTGACCGAGCCGCGGTGCTCGAGCGTGCCCCTCCGGACGTTGAAGATCTCCAGCCGGTTATCCGGCGTGTTGACGGCGAAGAGCGTCGAGCTGTCGGGCGAGAGGGCGAGAGGGCGCACCTGGCCGCTCTCGAAGAGGGGGTACGACGGGGCGGCGGCGAGCGCGCTCGGGGCGCTCCCGGCAGCACGGGGTTCGTCGACAGGCGTGCCGGCGTCGCTGCAGGCGGCCAGGGCGAGCGCCGGGAGCGACAGGAGAACGAGCTTCATCATTGGGCACCTCGGAGGCTGGAGGAACATACAATGATGACATAAAAGTCCAGTCGCCTGGCAAGAGGGAAGATTCAAATCATGATATGTCTGTTTGGTAAGACACTTTCACAGGGCGAGGCGCCCTCATGGAAGCAGCGCTCTACACTGTGTTACAGGTCTTCCGTCGTGGGCTCCTGGCCCACAACGAGAGCCGGGGCCGGGCGGCGCATCAGCGTGAGCGCGACATAGACGACGAACGAGATCGAGAAGCCCGAGAACCAGGCGTAATGGTAGAAGTCCATCCACGCAGCGGACACCGTCACGACCTTGATGGTGCCGAGGAAGCCGGGCAAGTTGGGCAAGACGCCGGCGACGAGGGCGACGATCGCGATGGGATTCCACCCGTTCGCGTACCAGTAGGTGCCTTCCCGCCTGTAGAGCTGGACGAGATCGAGCTTGGTCCTCCGGATCACGTAATACTCTGCGATCAGGATCGCGCCGACGGGGCCGAGCAGCGCGGAGTAGCCGACGAGCCAGGTGAAGATGTACCCGGTGGGGTCGCTGACCAGCCGCCAGGGCTGCATCAGGATCCCGAGGATGCCGGTGATCAGGCCCCCGGTCCGGAACGAGATCCGTGACGGCCAGAGGTTCGAGAAGTCGTTGGCCGGGCTCACCACGTTCGCGGCGATGTTCGTCGCCAGGTTGGCGATGCTGAGCGCCGCGAGCGAGACGATCAGGACGACAGGGCTCTCGAAGCGCGCGAGCAGGACGACCGGATCCCAGATCGTCTCGCCGTAGATGACGACCGTGGCGGAGGTGACCGCGACGCCGATGAACGAGAAGAAGGCCATGGTGGGCGGCAGGCCGGCGGCCTGGCCGAGGATCTGGTCGCGCTGCGAGCGCGCGTAGCGCGTGAAGTCGGGGATGTTGAGCGCCAGGGTCGACCAGAAGCCGACCATCCCTGTCAGCGCGGGGAAGAAGAAGCTCCAGAACTGGCCCTCCCTGGGCTGGCCCGGCGCGAACGACGAGGGCTTCTCGAGCATCGGGCCGAACCCGCCGGCGCGGTTGTATGCCCAGAGGAGCAGCAAGAGGCCGAGGCCGACCAGGAGGGGCGCCTTGATGTTGAGCAGGATCCGGATCGACTCGATGCCCAGGTAAACGATCCAGACGTTGATGCCCCAGAACAGCAGAAAGCAGGCGAGCTGGGGGGCGTTGACGCCGAGCGGCGTCACCGGCATCTGCTCTATCGATGGCATGAAGACGGCGACGATCTTGTAGATGGCCCACCCGCCGAGCCATGTCCCGATCCCGAACCAGCCACAGGCCACGAGCGCTCGCAGCACCGCGGGCACGTTGGCCCCTCGGACGCCGAAGGCGCTCCGGCAGTAGACGGGGAATGGAATGCCGTACTTCGTGCCCGCGTGCGCGTTGAGGATCATGGGGAGCAGCACGATGACGTTGCCGAGGAGTATCGTGAGCTCGGCCTGCACCCAGCTCATGCCTTCGGCGATCAGGCCCGAGGCGAGCATGTACGTGGGCGTGCAGGCGCACATGGCTACCCACAGCGCGGCGATGTCCTTCGTCCCCCATTTGCGCTGGTCCAAGCGCACGGGCGCGAGGTCCTCGTTCATGGTGCGGGGGTCGAACTCGCCCTCTGTCCCCTGGACGCCGTCGCTGGCTCTGGCGCCGTGAGCCGCGGGTTCTGCGTCGGGCCGGTCAATCGCGTGCGGGGGCGCCATGATCGACAAGGCTACACGGTCAGCGGTCCGGCGGTCGAGCGCCGGCGGGGCCGCGCCGCAGGGCGAAAGCGATACCCTCCTTCAGCGTCCGAAGCGTCACGATGCCGCCTACACCGACGCCTTGCTGGACCAGCGTCTGCGCGATGCGCGGCTGGATGCCGGTGAGCACCACCTGGGCGCCGAGGAGCCTCACCGCCTTGGCCAACCGGAGCAACGCGTCGGCGACCTGGGCGTCGATGACGCCGACGCCCGTGATGTCCAGGACCACCGTCGTGGCGTTGTGCGTGACGACCCCGTGGAGGAGGGTCTCGAGCGCCGCCGCGGCGCGGGCGCCGTCGAGGACGCCGATCAGCGGCATCGCGATGACCTGATCGGCCACCGGCATGAGCGGCGCCGACAGCTCGCGCACCATCTGCTCGAGCTTCATCGTCTTCTCCGCGACGCGCAGCTCGAGCTCGGCGTTGAGGCGCCTCACCTCGTCCTCCGCCTGCCGGCGCTCGGTGACGTCGACGCCGATCGCCTGGAACTCGGCGTGCGGCCCCCCCTCGCCGAGCGGGGCGCGGTTGGTCCATCGCATCCAGCGGGTCGAGCCGTCCGGGCGCACGACCCGGTGCTCGGTGTGCACGATGGGGTTGTCGGGGCCGAGCTTCGCGAACTGCTGGTCGAGCAGCCGCTGGTCCTCGTCAGGGACGAGCGGCGTGAAGCGGTGACCGACCAGCTCCTCCTGCGTCTTGTCGAAGTACCGGCAGTACACCTCGTTGACGAACGTCAGCGTGCCATCCATCCGGAAGCGGCAAATGAGCTCGGTCTGGTCCTCGACGATGCCCCGGTAGCGGGCCTCGCTCTCCCGCAGGGCGATCTCCACGCGCAGCTTCTCGGCGAGCTCCTGCTCGAGCTCCGCGTTCCGCCGGCGGAGCATCTCCAGCTCCGTCTCTGCAGCAGCACCGGTTCTCGCACCGACCTCGCTCATGATCCCGTGGTCCCTCGAAGCGCAGATGGAAGGCGGCGTCCTTCCGAGCCACCGTACCAAAAGCAAGGCTACCCCGGGCGAACTTCGGACGTCCGCTCCTCGCGCGCAGCGCCTCCGACACCGCACGACCTTCACGTTGGATCGATGTACGCGAGCGCACCGCCGCCGATCGTGAGCCCCGATACCGCGCGACGCTCCGAGGAGGGGACTCTGCCCGGATGATCACCCTGACCATTGATATCCTCGATCCGGGCCTCTACCTGTGATCCTTCGCGTCGCCGGTCCATCGCTTCCGGCGCTCGGCGGTGCGGGACATCGAGCTGGGCTGGCAGCGGATCGCGGCAGGGGACCTGCCTGGCGCGCGGAGGCCCTGGACGGGCCTGGATCCGCGCCCTGGCGACGCGGTACGGTCACCCGTGACCGAGACTGTCCTGCTCATCGACGACGATCCCGGGTTCCGCGACGCCTACAGCGAGCTGCTCGCGCACGAGGGCTACGCGGTGGCCGAGGCGGGGGTCGCCCCGAAGGCGCTCGCGGAGCTCCGTCGGACGAGCGCGCGGCTCGTCGTGCTCGACCTCATGCTGCCGCCGTCGGGCCGCCCGGAGGAGGGCGCGGCGCTCGCGGAGAGGATCCTCGCCGAGCGGCCGGCGGCCAAGGTGATCGTCGTCTCCGGCGCGGGCGAGACGCCGCTCGCGCTGCACCTCGTCCAGCGCGGCGTGTACGACTTCCTGGCCAAGCCGGTCGACCCCGACGTGCTGCTCGCCGTCGTCGCGCGCGCGGCGGCGCGCCTGGCGCTGGAGGACCGGGTCGCGGAGCTCGAGCGCTCGCTCACCGCCCGCGAGGGCGACGCCTCGGCGCTGCTCGGGCAGTCGGCGGCCTTCCTCGAGGCGAGGACGCTGTGCGAGCGCGCGGCGCCGGCCGACGTGCCGGTGCTCATCACGGGCGAGTCGGGGACCGGAAAGGAGGTGTTCGCCCGGTACCTGCACGCGAGGAGCCGGCGGAAGGACAGGGCGTTCATCGCGGTCAACTGCGGCGCGCTCGCGCCGACCCTGCTGGAGTCGACGCTGTTCGGCCACAAGAAGGGCGCCTTCACGAGCGCGATCAAGGACGCTCCCGGCCTGTTCGTCGAGGCGGACGGAGGGACGCTGTTCCTCGACGAGATCGGCGACATGGATCCGGCGCTGCAGGTGAAGCTCTTGCGCGTGCTCGAGACGGGCGAGATCCTGCCCGTGGGCGCGGCGCGGCCGGCGATCGTGGACGTCCGCATCGTGTCGGCCACGCACAGGGCGCTGGAGTCGATGGTCGCGAGCAAGACCTTTCGCGACGACCTCTACTGGCGCGTGCGGGGCATCGAGATCGCCTTGCCGCGGCTCGCCGACCGGGTGGGCGATCTGCCGCTGCTCGCGCAGCACTTCCTGAACATGGCGCGGGCGCTCGTGCCGCGCTCGCCCGTGACAACGGTGTCGCCCGGCGCGATGCGGCGGCTCGAGGCGTGCGACTGGCCCGGCAACCTGCGCGAGCTCCGCCACGAGATGCAGCGCGCGCTCGTGATGGCCGGAGGAAGGGGAGAGATCCTCGAGGAGGACCTCTCCCCCGCGCGGCGAGGCGCCGCGCCCGCAGCCGCGGCGGCAGGCAGCGACGAGCTGGGCGAGGGGGCGACGCTGGAGGAGAAGATCGCGGCGCTGGAGCGGCGGGAGATCGCCGCCGCGCTCCGGGCGACCCAGGGGAACCGGAGCCAGGCAGCGGCGCGGCTCGGGCTGTCGCGCCAGGGGCTGCTCAACAAGATGGATCGGTACGGGCTGAAGTGAGCGCGGCGGGGATGCGGTGGTGAGGTAAAATTCTGCTCACCTGAGATCGCAACAGGAATCGGCAGGCACCCACAGAAACATGAGCCGCGCCGAGCTCGGGCCGGCACTGAAGGGATCGAGAGCGCGGCTCGCAGCTCGTACTGCGCCGTCCAGCGTCGTCCCTGGTCTCAGGAGAGAGGGAACCACAGAGGCACAGAGAACACAGAGGGAAGACAGGTGAAGAGAGAAAATTCTACTCTCTCTCCTCTGTGTCCTCTGTGCCTCTGTGGTTCAATTTCTTCCCCTCACGGACCAGGGACGAACCTGAGCGACAAGGTACCAGCTCGGTCCGATCGAGACCGCGGCGCCCGTCGATGGGGTCCACCGGTGCACCCGATCGGCGCGACGCCGGCCGCTCAGCACGTGCGATGTCGCTCGCTCGCCGCTTGCGCGCAGCGATCATCGCAGATGAGTAACTTCAGGAGGAGTCATGACGCTTGGCAGGATGATGCTTGTGGGGTGTCTGTCGCTTGTCGGAACTGCCCTCGTCGGCTGTGGGCTCGTCGGCGCCGATCGCGTCGGCGAGGGGGGCGGCAACGTGGTCGTGACTCCCCCCACGTCCGAGGGCGACGGCTGCACGCTCACGCAGGGTTACTGGAAGAACCACGAGGAGAGCTGGCCGGTGTCGTCGCTCACCATCGGCGGCGTGGCGTACTCGCAGGAGGAGCTGCTGGAGCTCTTCCGGACGCCCCCGAAGGGCGATGCCAGCCTGATCGTGGGCCACCAGCTCATCGCCGCGCTGCTCAACGTGGCGAGCGGCGCGAGCGACGCCGCCCTCGGCGGGGCGCTCGCGGACGCCGAGGCGTGGATGGCCGCCAACAAGGACGCCGACGGCCGGCTCCCGTACGGCGTGAAGCGGGGCAGCGCGGCCGACGCCGCCGTCTCGCTCTCGGGCGCGCTCGCGGACTTCAACGAAGGCGGCATCGGCCCTGGCCACTGCGACGACGGGCCCAGCAGCGGCTCCGGCAGCACGGGCGGCGGCGACGGCGGCGACTGTGACTGCGATGGCGGCACCGGGAGCACCGGCGGCGCGGGCGGCAGCGACGGCGGCACGACAAGCACCGGCAGCGGCGCGGGGGACTGCCCCCACGACGGCGGCACGAGCAGCAGCAGCAGCGGCACGGGCGGGACCGGCGGCAGCAGCGGCGACCCGGACGGCGGGGAGGGTGGATCCGCCTGGACCTGCGACGCTCCCTGCAGCAACGGGGACGCGTGCTCGGCCGGCTACTCCTGCGTCCTCGGGTGCTGCACGTTCGTCGCCAACTGACCGCCTTCGGGCTGGAGCACCGGTGACGGGCTGATCCCCCCGGCGATCAGGTCACCGCGCCACGGACCCTCGCGTGACGGGAAGCGGGCGACTCCCCCTCCCGTCACGCGGCCGCGCCAGCCAGGCGGGGCAACAGCGACGGCCAGCTCCGCGGCGGCTTGAACAGGTACGCCGGCGCGGGACCATCGACGATGTGCTCGACAGCGTCGAGGTCGCTCCCGGGCAAGAGCACCCCGCCCAGCGACGCCCGCACGAGCGGTATCCGCGCCGGATCGAAGCCCATCTCCTGCGACGCGATCCCGTCGACGACGCTCGGGTCGAACCCGCCGATCAGCAGCCCCGCGCGCACCGGCGTCGCCCCGAGCGGACCCTCGCCCTCGCCCGCGACGATGCCGTCGACGATCGTCAGGTACCGCCGCTGCGGCTCCCCGCGCAGCGCGCCTGTCCGGTCCGCGAAGAACAGGATGCGGTTGAGATCCAGGATCGTCCGCCAGAGCGTGTTGTTCCCCTCCCAGCTCCCGTCGATGACCTTCGGCGGCGCCCCGAGCCGCGGCGCGCGCGCCACGAGCGAGTGATCGCCCGGGAGCGGGAACCGGCTCAGCTTGTTCTCCACCGCGTCGCCGAGGCCCTGCGGCCTGTCGAACTCGTCGCCGCCCACCGACGGGTCGCCCTCGGTGAAGTGCGGGAGCCAGTACTTCTCGTTGGTCAGGCCAATCACGCTCTTCAGCGAGAGCGTGACCCCTGTCTTCTTGTGCGTCTTCAGCTTGGGAAGGTTGATGACGACGTCCGCGTCGAGGAGCGTCTGGGGGATGCTGTACTCGTGCCGCTCCCCGCTGTGGTGCGGCACCGGCGTCGCGTAATGGCTGCGGTGGAACCGCAGCGCGCCGGAGCGCGGGGCGCCCGCGGCGGCGAAGAAGCTGTCCCGGCCGAGATCGACGACCCGGTAGCCCCTCGGATCGCCGGGGAGGCGGCGGCGGAGGAGCAGGCCGAGGTTCCACGAGCGGCCGAGGCGGCGCACGTCGTCGAGGGCGAACACAGGCGCGACCCGGAAATAGCGCAGGTCGATGAAATCGATGTCGTGCCCCTGCGCCTTGAGGTGGTCGATGACCTCGAAGATGCCGAGCGGGCCCGCGACCTTCTCGATCTCGCAGCCCTCGACAGGCGAGTCGACGACGCGCACCCGCCCGCGCGGGCCCGCGGCGCGGAGCGCGTGGTCGAGCACGGGCCGGAGGAGCGAGCCGTGCGTGCTCGAGGCCGCGAGCAGCTCGCCCGTGATCTTCTGGTGGAGGTTCTTCGACGAGACGAGGTTCGGCTTGATGATCACGCTGTCGCCCGGCGCGATCAGGTCGCCGAGCGGGTTCCACGCGGGCGTGCCGGCGCGGGCCGCGTCGAGGCCGAGCCGCCGGAAGAGCGCCTCGACGGCCTCGTAGACAGGGTTCGGCGGATCGAAGGGCGCGCGCTCGGCGTAGCTCACGCCAGGCCTGGAGACCGTCACAACGCGGTTCATCGTCGCTGCCATCGGGGGCTCCTCGTCAACCGCCCGCGCCGCTCTCGCCGGGCGACAGGATCACCGCCGGCGCGGCGCGCTGGAAGTCGACGTTCAGGCGCGAGACGCTCGCGAGGTGCTTGCCCGTGCGGACGAGCGCGATCTCGTCCGCGAACTCGACGGAGATGCGCATCCGCTCGCCGAGGTAATGGCGGAACGTCGCGAGCACCTCGTCCAGCACCTGCTGCGAGAACCGCCCGCCCTTCACGACGCGGAACGTGATCGCGTCGCGCTCCTCCTGCACCACCTGGAAGCGCTTGATCGCGTAGTCGAACTCCTTGAGATAGTGCGCGAAGAACGTGCCGGGCAGATACCGCCCGTCCGTCCCCCGGATGATGGACTGGACCCGACCCTCGATGCGGCCGACGCGCGGCGCCCCCCGGCCGCAGGGGCACGGCACGGCCGGATCCATCGCCTCGGCGAGGTCGCCGATGCGGTAACGCACGAACGGCATGCAGAAGTTGTTGAGATCGGTGATCACGACCTCTCCGATCTCGCCGGGCTCCGCGGGGCGCCCGTCGCGCAGGACCTCGACGAGGTAGCCCTCGGCCACGACGTGGTGGCCCTCGTGCGCGTCGCACTCGTACGCGATGCCCGAGAACTCGCGGCTCCCGTACTTGTCGAAGACCTTGCAGCCGAACGCCTCCTCGATGAGCCGGCGGCTCGGCAGCGGCAAGGTCTGCGCGCTCGACATGATCGCGCGCGGCCGGGCCGCGACCTTGCCGGTGCCCTTGACGTAATGGGCGAGGAAGTCGAGCGCCTCGGCGTAGCCGTCCATGAGCACCGGCTGCACCTCGGCGATCCGCGCGATCATCTGGCTCAGGTTGTCGTCGGACAGCTCGAAGATCGGGATGAACGTCCGGTTCGACAGGATCGCGTCCGCGCGCTCGCGGGCCGCCTGCCACTTCGTCATGCCGATGGTCTGGTGCCACAGCCGCACGGTGGGGTCGCCGAAGCGGTATCCCGTCCACTCCTGCGCGCGCAGCGTGGCCGCCCAGCGGAACTCGAGCTGCGCCCTGTCGGCGTAGCAGACGAACGGCTCGCCGGTGGAGCCGCTGGTCGTGATCTTGAGGACCTGCGACTTGTCGTGGTTCTCCGACATGATGTCGAAGTAGAGGTGGCGCCGGATATCCGCCTTCGTGAGGAACGGCAGCTTGTGGAGGTCGTCCTGGCCGCGGATGTCCTCGGGCCGGAGCCTGAGCTCCTGCATGCGCGCGCGGTAATAAGGCACGTTGCGGTAGCAGTGGCGGATGAGCCGCCGCAGCTTCTCGTCCTGGAGCTCGCGCGTCTGCGCCGGCGCGAGCCACTGCGTCTTGCGCAGCGTCTCGTAGTAGTGCTCGACGTCGCGCGTGATCATCCAGTGGGTGTGGTTGAACGCGGCGAGGTACGCGCGCCACTTCGCCGTGGTGAGCGGATCGCGCTCCGGCGAGCGGCCCGTGACCGGGTGCCGGCGGAGGTACTGCGTGGCGATGTCGGCCGGGATCCTGTCGACGCGGTACTCCCACACCGCCTTGCCGAGGTCGTGAAACGACTTGGCGACGGCGCTCACCTCGCGCTGGTCGAGGAAGGAGGTGCCCTGTCGCCGCTGCTCGAAGAGCGTCTCGACCTCCTTGTACGAGTAGCCCTTGGCGTGGGCGGCGACGAGGATGAACGACTGCCAGTAAAAGTAGCTCCCCTCGTACGTGAGCAGGTCCTGGAAGACCTCGCGCGCGCACATCACGAAGCCGCTCTTGTTGTCCTGGAGCGACATGCCGAAGGTCTTGTTGAGGAGGTAGTTGAGCCCGCGGCTCAGGTGATACCGCCGGTCCCGGCGCCGCCCGACGGCGCTGCGCCAGCCCTGGACGACATCGACGCTGTGCTCGTAGAGCTCGCGCCGGAGGCGCAGGAGGTCCTCGGGCTGGTACTGGAGATCGGCGTCGATGATGGCGACGAGCTTGCCGCGGGCGGCGGCAGCGCCGGTGCGCCACGCCGCGGTGATGCCGCGGTTCTGCGGGTGGAAGCACCCCACAACGAGCCCCGGGTGGGCGGCGGCGAGCGCCTCGATCGTCGTCTTCGTGCCGTCGGTCGAGCCGTCGTCGACAAGGAGGAGCTCGCCCGCGAGGCGCCCCTCGCGGAAGACGCCGAGGACGCGCTCGGCGAGCTCGGGGATGTTCAGCTCCTCGTTCAGACAGGGCACGATGACGGAGAGCTCGATCGGCGTTTTGGGCGGCGTTTTGGGCGGCGTTTTGGGCGGCGTCTCGGGCGGCGTCTCCGGAGCGAGCTCGGATCGGGGTTCGGACATGGTGGGTTCGCGGGGGGTCACAGGGGGACGCAGCGGAAGCACGCGCGGATCGGCAGCGCGTCGTGCGGCGCGGCGCGGCGCTCGGTCACGCGGAAGTGGCGCGCGAGGAGCCGGCCGAACTCGTCGGGCGTCCACTGGTGCAGGTGGTAGACGTCGCCGCCCCACTGGATGCGGTCGCGCAGGAGGTAGCCGACCGGCGTGCGGCGGACGATGCCCTTCAGCTTCGCGATGAGCGGGTCGTTCGGGACCGTGATGGCGGCGACGCCGGCGGGGCGCAGCAGGCGGGCGATGGCCGCGAGGACGGCGGAGGGGTCGACCGTGTGCTCAAGGACCTCGGTGCAGACGATGCGATCGAAGCTCGCGGCGGGGAGGTCGAGCTTGTCGACCTCGCCCTTGAGGAAGCGGGCGTCGTAGCCCGCGAGGTTCTTGCGGGCGGTGTCGAGGAAGACGTCGGAGACGTCGATCGCCGTGATGCGCGCCCGCGGGAACATCCGCAGCACGTGCCCGCCGCCCGAGCCGACCTCGGCGAGATCGAGGCCGGCGCAGTCGCCGAGCATGTCGCGGATGATGGCGAGCCGCTCGCGCTCGATGAGCCGGATCGGCAGCGGGGCGCGGTCGTAGTAGTCGTCGATCGGGTGCTCGCGGGCGAGGCGGTCGTTGAGCGCCTCCACGTCGATGTCGCCGGCCACGTTCGGCATGGCGGCCCCATAGCACGGGGGCGGCGGTGCCTCACCCGGGGCGCGGCGGCGAGAGGCCGTGTCGCGCCCGCCGCGGCGGCGAGGAGCCGTGTCGCGCCCGCGCCCCTCAGCGCGCGCCGGTCGAGCGCGGGTAGCTCCCCAGCACCTTCACCATCTCGCAGCGGGCGCGCAGCCGCTCGACCGCCTCGGCGACGCGCGGGTCGCTCCGGTGGCCCTCCAGGTCGACGAGGAACACGTAGTCCCAGTGCTTCTGGCGGCTCGGCCGCGACTCGATCCGGGTCAGGTTGATCGCCGCGTCGTCGAAGATGGCGAGCACCCGGCGGAGCGCGCCGGGCTCCTCCTGCACGGAGAAGACGAGCGACGTCTTGTCGGTGCCCGTCGGGGGCGCGTCGGCCGGGGCGATGACGATGAAGCGCGTCGCGTTCTCGGGGCGATCGTGGATGCGCTCGCGCAGCAGCGGCAGGCCGTAGAGCTCGCCCGCGCCGCGGCTGCCGATCGCCGCGGCGGCGGGGTCGCCGAGGGCCTCGTGCGCCGCCGCGGCGGCGGAGACCGTCTGGACGATCTGCGCGCCGGGGAGGTGCTTCGCGAGCCAGAGGCGGCACTGCGAGAGCGCGTGCGAGTGCCCGTGCACCCGCGCGACGCCGCTCAGCCCCGCCGCCTGGCTGAACAGGCAGTACGCGACGTCGAGCACGAGCTCCTGCCGGATCTGGAGGTCGCTCTCGATCAGGGCGTCGGCCGTCAGCGTCACCGATCCGTCGGTCGAGCTCTCGACCGGGACGACGCCGCAGGCCGCCTCGCCCGCGCGCACGGCGTCGAAGACGCCCTCGATGGTGCCCGTCTCCCTGTAACGGGCCGCCAGCCCGAACAGGTGCCGCGCCGCGACCTCCGCGAAGGCGCCCTCCGTGCCCGGGAAGGCGACCTTCATGGGCTCCTCGAGCGCCAGGCAGGCGCTCATCACCTCGCGGAAGACCACCCGGATGGCGTCGCGCGGGAAGCGGCCGGCGCCTTTGGCCTGGAGCCGGGTGAGGACGCGCCGCTCCCGCTCCGGGTCGTGGAACTGCGTCGCGTTCGCGGCGCGCTTCGTGTGGGCGACCTCGACGGCCACCTCGGCCCGCTCGGCGAGGAGATCGAGGATCCGGTCGTCGATGCTGTCGATGCGCACACGAAGCTCGTCCAGGGTCGCCATGAGCTGCTCCACCTCGGAAGGGGCGGCCATCAAAGCGCAGGGGACGCCGCTCCGCAAGGCTCGCTTCGGCACGGGGAGCGGGCGCGAGACGCGCGCGACGGAGACGGGCGTCAGGGGCGAAGCGGCATCCGTGCGGGCTCGACGCGTGGAGCGGATGGGCGAGAGAGGACCGGAAAGGGCGCAGAGGAGGAGAGGGCTCCTGGCGCGGGCGGGAGGATCGGGCGCGGGCGCGAGAGGATCGGGCCGTGAGGGAGACGTTATGCTTCCGGGCCGAGCTCGGGGGCGACGACGGACTTGGTGGCCGTGGCCTTCCGGCGGGAGCGTCGTTGGGGGGACAGGTCCCCTCCTGGGTCAGCGTAACCGGGGGATGGTCGGTCATGAGGAGCCGCTGTCAACAGCGCTCGACGGGGCCAGACGTCTGAATGCTGCTGCGACGATGTTCTTGCGCAGCTTCCGATAGCAGGCGTCCGGCGATCGGAGAGGACGGCAGCGCGACTTCGTTGCTTTCGTTCGTCGCGTATTGACACGGTGCGTTCTGCCG
>NZ_JEMA01000735.1 GCF_001589285.1 Sorangium cellulosum
CGCCGCGAGCCGCGCGCCGAGCGCCGCGCCTTGCTCCTGTTCGAGCCCGAGCAGGCGCGCCGCCGCGCCCTGCCAGAACACCTCTCCAAGCACGCTTCCAGCGCGCAGCAGCCGCCGCTCCTCGGCGTCGAGATCCTTGAACCGCGCCTGCACCATGGCCAGGACCGTCTCCGGCGCTTCGCGCGCGTCTCGGCCCTCCACGGTTGCGCGCACGAGCTCCTCGACGAAGAACGGATTGCCCGCGGCGCGCTGGACGATCTCCGTCACGTGATTGTCGTCGGGGTGATCGCCCAGCGCTGCCCTCACCATGCGCTCGCAGGCGCGGCGAGGCAGCTCGGGCAGCCCGATCTCCATCGCGCCCCGATCGGCCCAGAGGGCGGGGAAGGTCGCCCGGACCTCGGGCCGCGCCAGGGCGAGCACCATCAGCGGCCGCTCCAGGAGCTGGCGCAGCGCCGCGTCGATGCATTGCACGGTCGGGACGTCCCCCCAGTGCAGGTCCTCCAGCACGACCAGCACCGGGCCTGCTCGGCACTCGGCGTCGATGAAGTCCACCCATGCCCGGCGGACCTGGTCGCCCATGAGCAGCGGATCGCGCCGCGCCGCGCGGAGCTGTACGCGCGCCTCATCCGGGAATGGTGTGCCGACCATTTCGCCCAGGAACTCGGTCACCCGCTCCCGGAGGGCCGGCTCCACATGCCGGGCCACGCGTGCGGCGAGCTGCTCGCGGCGGCGCTCGAGGGGCTCGCCGTCGACGAGGTGCGCTGCGCGGCGCACCACCTGTCCGAGCAAGTCGAGGGGGGCCCCTACGCGTGCAGGATCCGCCTGCGCGACCCAGATCGTGACCGGCTCGGCGCGTGCCCTGAGGCGCCGCACGAGCTCCAGGCGCAGGCGCGACTTGCCCATCCCCGCCGCCCCCATGACGAGCCCCGCCCGCGCGCAGGGCTCGCCGGCGCATTCGTCGAACAGGTCCTCCAGGGCACGTAGCTCCCGGTCGCGCCCCACGAACGGGGTGGGCTTGCCGAGCAGGGTGCGCGCCTCATCGAACGGGTCACGCTCACCGAGGACCGCGTGCGCCCGAGGCCCCCGCACGGTCTCGAAGCCCGGCCCGAGAAGGGTGGCCGTGACCGCATCCACGAGCACCGAGGCCTGCGCTTCCGGCGCGCCGTCGACGCCGCCTGACAGCCCGGCGTCGACGTCGACGAGCAGCGCTGACGCGCGGTCGATGACAGGGCCCACAGGCTGCCCACCTCCCAGCGAATCCCAGCCGGTGGCGACGGCCAGGCGGGTCCCGGGCAACAGCTTCCGCAGCGCGAGACCGCAGCGCACGGCGCGCGCGGCGAGATCGGTCGGCGGCGCTGCGTCGATGAGGATCGCGGCGACCCCGCCGTCCTGCAGCGGATCGAGGCGGCCGCCGTGCTCTGCCGCCGCGCGGCGTAGGTCCGGCAGCAACGGCGTAGGCACGGTCGGCATCGCGGCTTTCCCGCGCGCCTGGAGCGTGGCGGCCTCGGCGCACGCCCCAGGGCCCGTGGCGGCTGGAGGCGGGGCCTCCACCCTCGCCAGGACGACGCTGACGAGCCCGAGGGCCTCGCCGGGCTCGGTGAGGCCGCCGGTCGCCGCCGTGTCGCGCGCGATCCCGAAGTCGAGGATCTTCACCAGGTCGAGCCGGCCGCCCTGCAGGAACAGGTTTGCCGGCTTCAGATCGCGGTGGATCACGCCGCGCGCATGGACCAGCGCCAGCGCCTCGGCCACGCGGTGGACGAGGGCGAGCCCCTCGTCGACGTCGAGCGGCCCGCGGGCGAGCCTCGCGGCGAGGTCCTCACCCTCGAGCCACTCCATGGCGAGGTAGTGCTGTCCCTGCTCCGAGACGCCGTGGGCGACGTGGCGCGCGATCGCCGGGTGCCGCAGCTCGGCCAGGAGCCGCGCCTCCCGCTGGAAGCGCGCGACGAGCTGCGCGTCCGAGCTCCTCAGGAGCTTGAGCGCGACAAGCGCTCCGTCTTGCCGATCGCGCGCTCGGTAGACGTCGCCCATGCCCCCGCTGCCAGCGATGCGCTCGAGCTCGAACCGGCCGCCGACGAGCTTCTGCGGACCCGCGCCGTGCACGCCGAGATGGTAACGCTGCCGCCGTCCGGCACACTACATCAGAACGACACAGGCAGCGCGGCAGGCCCGCGCACGATGAGGCTCGGCCGTATCTGGATCGCCTCCGGCGCCACCTTGAGCGCCAGGTCCGGCATCCGGCGGAGTATCGTCCCGATGGCGATCTGCCCCTCGAGCCGGGCGAGCGGCGCGCCCAGGCAATAATGGACACCCAGGCCGAACGCGATATGCCGGTTCGGCTCGCGCGCGAGGTCGAGCCCCTCCGGCGACGGCGTGAGCTCCGGGTCGCGGTTCGCCGACCCGAGCACGACGACGACCACGTCCCCCTTCGGGATCACCGCGCCCCCGAGCTCCACGTCCTCCCGCGCGAACCGGAACGTCGCCGTCTCGACGGGGCTATCGTAGCGCAGCAGCTCCTCGATCGCCGACCTCATCAGCGACGGGTCCGCCCGCAGCTTCTCTCGCTCGGCCGGGTGCGTGAGCAGCGCCAGGATGCCGTTCGCGATGAGGTTCACCGTCGTCTCGTGCCCCGCGATGAGCAGCAGGAACACCATCGAGAGCAGCTCCTTCTCGCTGAGCTTGCCGGCCCCCTCCTCCTCCACATGAACGAGCGCGCTCAGCAGATCCTCCCTCGGGGCCCTGCGCCGCTCTTCCACCATGGCGAGGAGGTAGTCCTTGAACTCCTTGATCATCCCCCCCACGCGCTCGACCTTCTCCCGGGTCGGCACCCCGCCGATGACCGCGTCCGACCACGCCCGGATCCGGTGCCTGTCCTCGACGGGGACGCCCAGCATCTCGGCGATGACGATGATGGGCAGCGGGAACGCGTAGTCGGCGACGATGTCCATCTCCCCTCGCTCCTGCACGTCGTCCAGGAGGCCGTCGGCGATGGCCTGGATACGGCCCCGCAGCCCCTCGACCAGCCGCGGCGTGAACGCCTTGTTCACGATCGCCCGGAGCCGCGTGTGGTCCGGCGGATCCATGTTGAGCATGTGCCGCTCGAGCAGCATGCGCTCACCGTCCGCGCCGAACAGGTCCACCCCGATGGCTCTCCAGTCCTTCACGAGGCGCTCGTCCTTCAGCGCGGCCACGCAGTCCTCGTAGCGGGTGACGAGCCAGAGGACCCGCCCGTCCGGCAGCGTCGTGCGGTGCACGGGCTCCTCCGCCCGGAGGCGGGCATAGATGGAGTACGCGTTCGACTTGAACTCTGGGCTCGCGAGGTTCACCGGTTCGATCGTGGGCATGGTCCGTTTCCTTCCTGGCGTTCTCGGCGGTCTGCAGGAACACAGGAGATGTCGCCGGCGCCCCTCTTTATTCCCTGGGTCTGTCGGGCTCGTTGCTTCTGGCGACGGGCTCGTGACAGGCCATGAAGCTGCCGCGCTGCGCACCCGGGCTGTGGTAAGATCATGGCTCACCGGCGCGAGCGCGGACATACGCCGAGCGGGCCGCCGTCTCCCCCGCCGGCCGCGCCGCGCGGGCGCTATCCGCTCCTGAGCCAGCCCTGCTGCAGCGCGTAGCGGACGGTGTCCGCGCGGCTCTTCAGCCCGAGCTTCTCCATCGCACGGACCTTGTAGGTCTCGACCGTGCGCGCGCTCAGGTCGAGCCGGGCGGCGATCTCCTTGATGGCGTGCCCCTCGGCGACCATCCGGATCACCTCGCTCTCTCGCTCGCTCAGGTCGGTGCCCGCGCCGGCGTCCCCGATCGCCCGGCCGGCGACGCTCGACAGGACGTGCGCCGCCATGGACGGGTCGAGGTACACGCCCCCCTCGGCCACGGCGTGGATGGCCCGGACCAGATCCGCGGCCCTCGCCAGCTTGATCACGTACCCCGAGGCCCCGGCCTGCAGGACCGGCTGCACGTTGGTCTTGTCCTCGTAGCCCGTCAGGGCCACCACCTGGACCGCCGGGCGCGCCTTCTTGATGCGCGCTGTCGCCTCCGCCCCGCCGAGCTTCGGCATGGAGATGTCCATCAACACGATGTCTGGCTCGACCTGCGTGACGGCCTCGACCGCCGAGAGCCCGTCCGCCGCCTCGCCGACGACGGTCATGTCGGGTTGTGCCTCGATCAACGCCTTCAGTCCGTCGCGCACGATCGGGTGATCGTCGACCAGGAAGATGCGGAGCTTGGTCATGCGCTATCTCCATCCGGGCCGGCCGCTCGCAGACACGCGAGCCCCTGGTGCGGAGTGTGGGATGCGCGTGTCTCTCCAGCCTCCATCAACACGGGCGGCACCCTAGCACGGCCTCACCGCTCACTCTCAGGGGATCCCTTCTTGATCTTGAAGGGGGGGCCCGAGCGATCGCGAGCGACGTACGGAAAGACCCGCCGGGTGTCCGTGAAGTGCGGGGCCCGCGCCAGGCGGAGCCCTGGGCCCGGGCCCGCGCCCCGCCCGTGGACCTCGCATTACGTCAGGAGGTCAATCTGTGCCGGTCGCGTCTCCTCTTCCGCGAGGACGCCCTGCTCTCCGCCCGGCGCCATCGCCCCCTCGCGCGGCCTCTGCATTGCGACGAACAGCCCGAGCCCGGCGACCGTCGCGCCGGCGACCCCGATCAGCGGGAAATACTCCAGCCACGCGGGCCCGCCGCCGTCGTGCCGCGGCCACGCGATGTTGGCGATGAGCGCCACCCCCCACGCCACGGCCGCCACGTTCAGCGCGAGCCCGGCCCGCCCGAGCGAGAACACCCCGGCCGCGGACCCGGAGCGGCCGGGCCACCCGCGCAGCCGGCGGGCGAGCATGCCCGCCGTCACGAGCAGGTACGACAGGTTCACGAGGAGCACGGCCGTCTCGGTGATCAGCACGAAGAGCTGCGCCTCGCCGTAGTTCACGACGAGCATGCCGCACGCGAGCGCGCCCACCACGATGGCCGGGGCGACGGGCGTCTTCGTGCGCGCCGAC
This sequence comes from Sorangium cellulosum, assembly GCF_001589285.1. Lineage (GTDB taxonomy): Bacteria > Myxococcota_A > Polyangia > Polyangiales > Polyangiaceae > Sorangium > Sorangium cellulosum_G. The sequence goes on from NZ_JEMA01000735.1 coordinate 4,994, forward strand.
ACGCGCGACAGGGCGGGCGCGCACGGGAGCGCGCCGTCCCGCGCCATCGAGAAGGCCAGGCGCGAGGCGCCTGTCTGGATCGCCAGCGTGCAGACGCACACGGCCAGCGCCACGTCGACAAGGAACACCTTGCCCAGCGTCGGGCCGAGCGCGCTGAGGACCACGTAGGCCAGGCCCTCCGTGGCGAGGCGGCCGTCCGTGAGGCTCGGCGCCGCCATGAGCGCCGCCACGATGAGCAGCGCGCCGCCGACCCCGGACGCCACGATCGCCTTCAGGATCGCCCGCGGGATGATCCGCCGCGGGTTCTGGGTCTCCTCGGCCAGCGCCCCGGCCGAGTCGAAGCCGTACAGCACGTACGCCGGCATGAGCGCTGCCGCGAGCAGCCCGGCCGCCCCCGTGCCCAGCGACGACGGCGGCCCGTAGACGGGCTCGAGCACCACGCCCGGACCGCGCACCGCGTGCAGGAACAGCGCCGCGACCAGCAGGACGACGCCGCCGAGCTCCGCCATCACGCCGATGTCGTTGACGCAGGCCATGGCCTTCACGCCGGCCATGTTGATCGCCGTCGTCAGCACGATGAGCCCCGCGCCGAGCAGCACCGCGTTCGCGGCGCCGTCGCGCGACGTGAGCGACGGGTCGCCTCCAAGGAACTGGAACCCGCTCCAGACGCTCGGCAAGATCGCCTGGAGCGCGATGGCCGCCGCCGCGACGCTCACGACGTCGCCGAGGAGCTTCAGCCACCCCGCGAGCCACCCGGGGTAGCCGGCCGAGACGCGGCGCCCCCACTGGTACACCGAGCCGGCCACGGGGTAGTGCGAGCCCACCTCGGCGAGGTTGAGCGCGACAGCGAGCTGGCCGAAGAAGACCACCGGCCACGTCCAGAAGAACCGGGTGCCCCCGAAGGCGTACCCGATCACGAAGAGCTGGAAGACGGTCGTCAGGATCGACACGTACGAGAAGCCCGCCGCAAAGGCCGACAGGCTGCCCAGGTCCCGCCGCAGCTCCTGGCGGTAGCCCAGCCGGGCGAGGTCCTCGGCGTCGCTGCTGCCCTCCGCCGCGACGCCCGCGAGGCCCGCGTCGCAGCCCCGTCGCGGGGCCGCTGTCGAGATCGCGTCACGCATCGGCCGACACCCCCACGAGCGCCTGGCCCGCGCTGACCATCTGACCCGGGCGGCAGCCGATCCAGTCGACAGCGCCGGCCACGTCCGCCACCACGGCGAACTCCATCTTCATCGCCTCGAGCACGGCCACGCGCTGGCCCGCCGCGACGCGCTGCCCGGGCTCCACGTCGACCTTCCACACGCACGCGGTGAGCGGCGCCGCCACCGGCAGCATCCCGGCCGGCATCGCGTCCTCGGCGGCGGGCGAGGCGCCCTCGAGGCGCGCGCCCGCGCGGCGCACGCGGTCGAACTCGCCGTCCGCCTCCCAGCGCCCGCGCTCGGCGTCGAACGCCGCCCGCTGCCGCGCCTGGGCCGCGCGGATGCCCTCCGCGTTGTCGTCGAGGAAGCGGTGGTGCGCGCCCAGGTCGAACGTCGTCTCCTCGACGCGCACCTCGCCGCGCCCGGCCACCATGTCGGCCCGCAGCTCGAGCAGCTCCTCGGGCGACACGAGGTGGAAGCGGAGCTGGTCGAAGAACCGCAGCAGCCACGGCGCCTCGCGCGTCGTCTGCCGGAACGGCCGGTGGCGGCTCCAGACGGGCACGGTGCGGCCGAGGAACTGGTACCCGCCCGGCCCTTCCATGCCGTAGATGCACAGATACGCCCCGCCGATGCCGACGGCGTTCTCGGGCGTCCACGTGCGCGCCGGGTTGTACTTGGTCGTGACCATCCGGTGCCGCGGATCGAGCGGGGTCGCGACAGGCGCGCCGAGGTACACGTCGCCGAGGCCGAGCACGAGGTAGCTCGCCGCGAGGAAGATCTCCTGCACGGCCGCGATGTCGGGCAGCCCGTTCACCCGGCGGATGAACTCGAGGTTGCTCGGGCACCAGGGCGCGTCGTCGCGGACCGTGCGCTCGTAGCGCGCGATCGCCTCGCGCGTGGCCGGGTCGTCCCAGCTCAGCGGCATGTGGACGACGCGGCTCGGGATGCGGACCTCCGTCGGGGCGGGCAGGTCGGCCTCGACCTCGCGGAGCAGGTCGAGCGCCCGCGGCACGGTGAGCTTCGCCCCGTCGACGTGCACCTGGAGCGAGCGGATCCCCGGGGTCAGGTCGACGACGCCGGGCACGCGCAGCTCCTCGAGCCGCGTCATGAGCAGGTGCGCGCGCACGCGCAGGTCGATGTCGAGCACCGGGGGGCCGAACTCGACGAGCACGTAGCGGTCGCCGCTCTGCCGGAAGACGACAGCGGGCCGGTCGTCGCGCGCCGGCACGCGCCCGAGCACCGGCTCGCCGCGCGGCCGCCGCGGGGCGCCNCACGCGCCCGAGCACCGGCTCGCCGCGCGGCCGCCGCGGGGCGCCCGACGCCGCGGGCGGCGCGTGGT
>NZ_JEMA01000736.1 GCF_001589285.1 Sorangium cellulosum
GCCGCGGTCTCGTGGCCGCGGCGCTCCTCGGCCTGGCCGCGGCGGCGCGCCGTCGGCGGGCGGGACGCGCGCGACGCGGAGGGTGAGCTCACGCGACCGGACGCCGCTCGGCCCGGAGCGCATCTCGGCGCGCGAGCAGCCACGCGCGCGCCTCGACTTCCGTCGCGAAGAACTCGACGGGATACGATTGCCCGGTGAGGATCTGGACTGTCTTCGCGGCGAGCGTCGAGACGACGCGCAGCGGGAAGCTCGCCCCGAAGATAGCGATCGCATCGAAGCGCACGTCGCGGAGACCGTCCGCCATCGCCTTGCGCGCCGCCGGGAGGATGGTGCCGGTGCGGCGCGCATCGGAGAGCACGAGGACCTCGCGGCCGCTGTCCATCAGGCGCTGGCACCCGTCGGCGATCGCGCGCGCCCCGCCTTCCGAGATGTCACCCACCGTGACGGTGAGCAGAAAGCCGTCGGGATCGTCACGGACAAGGCAAGAGCCCGCGTCCTCGGGGCCGGGATCGCTCATGCGCCGCATGCTAGCGCTTCGCCGCCGCGCGCGGCGGCTTCACGTGAGCAGCCGCCGCCTGGCCCCGGAGCGCATCTCGCTGCGCGAGCAGCCACGCGCGCGCCTCGGGCCCGGTGTCGAAGGACTCCACCGACAGGATCGTGAGGTGAGGAGCTGTGTGACCTTCGCGGCGAGCGTCGCGGGCTCGGGAGGGTCCCCGCGCCGCGCGATGCGCAGGGGCCTTCGGGCTCGGCAGCTCGGCGAGGCGTCATGCGAAGGGCGGCCTGCCCCTGCGCCTCCGTCGGCGCACGGCCAGCCCGAGCAGCGAAGCGCCGAGCGCGACGCTGACGGCCGCACCGGAGCCGCCGACAGCAGCGGCCGGCGCTCCGACACGGCAGCCGCAACCCCCGTCGGCCCCGACGTCTGGGCCCTCCGGCGGCGCATCGCCGCCGCCGCTGCCACCGCCGCCGCTGTCACCGCCGCCACCGCCGGCGCCGCCCTCCACGGCGGCGCGGCACGCGGCGACCTCGTCGGCNCTCCACGGCGGCGCGGCACGCGGCGACCTCGTCGGCCGTGCCGATGCACAGCGTCGGCTTGCGCGACTCGCCGTCTTGCAGGCCGTTCACCACGACGACGGCCAGGTCGTCGGCGCCCTCCGTGTCGATCCGCTCCGCGCCCGCGGCGAGGTCGCCCGCGCGCACGACCTCGCCGTACGCGCGGCCGCGCCGCGCCGTGAGCAGCAGGGTGAGGCCGTCGAGCTGCGCCGGATCGTCCGCGGGCGCCGCGAGCGCCGCCGTCATGGTCGCGCGCCCGTCGGGCGGGACGCTGAAGTACTGCGCCGACGCGTGGAACACGCGGAGCCGATCGGCGTACGGCGCGGCGACCTCCTGCGGGGCGAGCCCGCGGTAGCCGGCCCCGGCGGCGTAGGAGCGGTCGGGATCCGCGGCGGCGCCGGTGAGCAGGTTCCAGGTGGCGAACTCCACGAACGCCTCGCCGAACGTCGCCTGCGCGCGCGCCGAGAGCAAGGGATCGAGCTGCTCGAACCACACCGGATCCGCCTCGCCGAACGCGCCGTCCTCGACGCGCTCCCAGAGCGAGCGGACCGTGCCCTCTCCGTAGCGCTCCTCGAGGAACTGGAAGAAGAGCGCGATGCCGTAGCTGAACGGGTCGACGGGGCCGCCCAGGGGCACGTCGAGCGATCGATCGACGTTCGAGAGGTAGCCGTCGACGAAGCCCTCGAAGTCCCGCAGCGAGGGGTCGAACGACTCGGTCGCCCAGACAGCGGTCCCTTCCTGGATCAGGGTGTCCTGATCGTTGTCGTAGGCCGCCTGCACGGCGTGGAAGAGCTCGTGGCTCCCGAGGATCCTGTTCGCTGTCCGCGTCGACGGATAGCCGTAGCCCTCGTAGTCGTTCTCCTGCGTCATGAAGCCGACGCAGCGGTCCTCGCCGCCGACTTCGGCGCAGGCGTCGACGCTGAACACCCCGTCGCCGATGCCGGCGAAATCGACCAGGTAGACGTCGAAGCGGCCGTCGCCGCCGTTGTCGGGGAGGTCCTCGTCGCTGGCCGGCGGCCGGAAGCCGAGGACGTCGCGGTAGTGGACGATCACCTCGTCGTAGACGGCCGCGACCTCCTCGACGAAGTCGGGGACGCCCGTGGCGTCGGCGTCGGCCGCGGGCACGGCGCTGCGCCCCTCGCGCGCGAAGTGGATCAGGAAGCTGCCCGAGGCCGACGCGAAGGTCTCGACAACGTCGTCCGGATCGAACCGGAACTGGAGCTGGGTGCCGCGCGTGTCGGGCCGGTCGAGCGGCGCCGCCGTGGGCCCGTCGATCGGCCCTGCGGCCGGATCGCCGGCGGCGCAGGCCGCGAGCAGGGCGGCGAGCGAGGCCGCGGCCCCGGGGCTCCGCGTCACGGGAGGAAGGCCCACCGGATCTGGAAGCTGGCGGAGCCGTTGTCCATCATCGGGACCATCCCGGTCTCCTGGCACTGCGCCTGGGCCTCGTCGTTGTAGAAGTGCGTGACGGTCAGCTTGAGCATGCGCGCGTCGGCGAGCCCGAGGACGTAGACGAAGCCGCTCATCTTCACGCAGCCGGGGTACGTCCAGTAGCCGGAGAGCGCCGTCGCGGGCGACTCCAGCCCGGAGCCGTCGGGGATGAGCTCGCAGCTCTCGGTGAAGTACTCGTCCTGGCGGAGCCTCGGGTCCGCGGGGACCTCGGTGAGCGCGTCGTAGTCCGGCGTGCCCGGGAGCCGCGCCGCCGTCACGCAGGACGGCCCGGAATGGCCGCTGTTGATGCGCACGACGTAGCGGCGGAACGCGATGTCCCAGTCCATGGATCCGAGCGCTTCCTCGTCGGAGAGCTCGACCTTCTCGAGGCCGCCGTCGGTGAACCGGGCATAGACGTAGGCGTCCGGCTCGGAGGCGAAGGCGCCGCCCGCGGTGGCGTCGATGAAGGAGCGGAACCCGCCGCCGTCCGGCTCGCTGCGGATCTCCCCGGGCGCCACGGTCGCCTGGAGGTTCATCTGCTGGAAGACATCGTCCTCGCACGGGACCGGCGTCGGCTCCACGCACGACGGCCCTGGCTCCGGGGAAGCGCCGCCGCCCGCCGCGCTCGATCCGCCGCCCTCGCCGCCCGCGTCCGGCGGGTCGTCGGAGCCGCACGCGCACAGGGCGAGGAGGGCGAAGCCGGCGGCGAGGAGCGCGGGAGCGGACGAGGGCGCGGTGCGCATGCGCGGCATGGTAACAGAGCCCGGGTCGGGGCGCGCGCTACGGCCCGCTGCTGCGCCGGTAGAGCCACCAGTCGCCGACGTGATCGACGGGGACGATGCTCGGGTCCTTCGCGAAGAGGCGATCGGCCCCCGCCCGCCGGCGGACGAGGAACCAGTCGAAGAAGGCGCCGTGGCGGCGCACGTCGAACTTCTCCGGCGTCCACTCCCACCGCAGCGGCGTGGGCGGCGGGACGACGGCGCCCGGCTCCGAGCGGGGCCTGTAGGCGACGGGCGAGGCGTCCCAGACGGCGAAGTGGAAGCTGAGCCAGCCGCCGCGCGTGGCCTGCACCCAGGCGGGGAGATGGATGAACGGCGTCGTCGTCCGGGTCGAGCCGCCGTGATCGAAGACGAGGTAGAGCAGCCTGGGGGCGGGCGGGATGCGGGCGATGATGGCGTCGAAGTCCCGGGTGCTCTCGTCGAAGCGGCGGTAGTTGTCCTGCGCCACGGCGCCGAGGGAGATGGCCGCGGCCGAGAGCGCGAGCACGGCGGGCGCCTTGAGCCAGGGCGATCGCGGCAGGTCGGGGAAGGCGCCGAGGGCGAGGAACAGGGCCGCGACGATCTCGCGCGGGTAGACGTACCACCAGAGGCCGATCTGGAGCGGCAGGGTCAGGAACAGGCCCAGGAACACGGCCGCGCAGGCGACCGGGACGAGGGCCGCGAGGCGCGCGAAGGCGCTGTCGCGCGCGTCCGCGGCGGGCGAGCGCGCGGGGCCCGGGGAGGCGCC
>NZ_JEMA01000737.1 GCF_001589285.1 Sorangium cellulosum
GCTCCGACAGCCGCGGGCGCCGCACCCGCGCTCCCGCCGAGGATCGCGAGCTCGGTCTCGATCCACCGATCGAGCTCCCCCTGCAGGCTGAACAGCGCCAGATCGAACTCCCGTCCATTGACCACGATGAACGGCGTCCCCGAGAGCCCGGCGCGGTCGGCCTCGGCCCTGTCGCGCGCGATCACCTTCGCGGCAGCCTCGCCCGCCATGTCGGCGCGGAACCGGGCCATGTCGAGGCCGATCCGCTGCGCGTAACCGAGCAGATCCTTCTCCTCGAGGCGCTGCTGGTTCTCGAACAGGAGGCGCTCCATCTGCCAGTAGCGGCCCTGGGCGTGCGCCGCGATGGCCGCGCGCGCCGCGGGCTCGGCGTGCGCGTGCGACCGGAGGGGATACACCTTGTGGATCAGCCGGACGTTCGGCGCATGGCGCTCGACGATCTCGTCGAGGATCGGGACCGCGCGACCGCAGGAGGGACACTCGAAGTCCGACCACACGACGATCTGGACCGGCGCGCCCTCCGGCCCGCGAGAGGGCGAGTCGGCGAGGTCGATCTTCTTCACGTTCGGACCGAACCGTACACCGTACGCGGCCTGCGCCTCCGCGCCGCTCGCGCCGCCGCGGATCTTGTCGGCGAGGAGCTGCGCGGCGGGCACGCAGGCCGCGCAGGGGCGCGCCTCGCGGACGCACTGCGCGAGCGACACGGCGTGTTCGGCGCAGGGCGCGTAGAGCTGCGAGACGAGCTGCCACCAGGTATGGCGCTCGCGGCGAACGAGCTCGGCCGTGTTGACGCCGGGCAGCTCCTCCGGCTCGCCGCCGGGGGCGTCGAGCGGCGCGGCGCCAGGCGGGCCGGGCAGCGGGACAGCGGGGGAGTCCGCGAACCGAGGCTCCTGCCGGTCGGCGCCGCCGCACGCGGCGAGCGCGGCGAGCGCGGCGAGCGCGAGCCGTCGTGCACCTGATTTCGGAATGAACACGCGCGGATGCTACACCGTCGTCGCCGCGCGGCGAGGCGCGAAGCGCCGGCCCGGGCCGGCTGGCCGCCCCCCGGCTCCGGCGACGGATCGCGGGAGCGCGCTCCCGCCGTTCGACTCAGAAGGTGCCGCCGAATCCGAAGGTGGCGCCGCCGGGCGCGAGGCCGACCTGCGGCGCGAGCCGCAGGCGCGGCGAGCGGACACGGAGGTAATCGTAGCTCTCCACCGTCCCGCGCTCCTCGACCTCGAGGACGGCGATGTCGATGACGTTCGCCGTGAGCAGGCCAAGGCCGCCGCCGAGGACCAGACCGCCGAGCGCCGCGAACGGTTCGTCGGAGGCGCTGCCAAGGAGCATCCCGATCATGCCGCCGCCGAACGTGCAGCCGGCGTTGAGGCCGAGGCTGATGAAGCCCTTGCCGAGGTTGCCGTTGGCCCAGTGCGTGACCGGCCCGCCGAGCGCGGCGCCGCTGAAGCTCACCCAGGCGAGCCCCTCTGACTCGGTGGCGACGACGATGGGCACGAGGGCGGCGCTCCCGAGGAGCACGAAGAGGTGCTGCCAGCCGTACCAGACGGTCTTCCGAGCGGGCTGCTCGCCGCCGACGGCGCTCCCACGCTGCCCGGGGATGGGGCTCCACGTCCACCCGGGAGGCGGCGGAGGATAATACCCGGGCGGCGCGCCTGCCGGGCCGCCCGCCAGCGCAGGCGACGCCGGCGAGACCTCGTGCGCCTGTGCGGGCGGGGGCTGCATGGCGCTCGCCTGCACCGCCGTGAACGCCACGGCCGCTGCGCAGCACGTCCCCACCACCTCGCGAAGCATGTCTGTCACCCGGCGCTCCTCCGTTCCTCGCTTCTACTCCTTCCTGGCCGGTGCTGCTCTCTTCCTGCGCGCGATCCGGGGCCCGCGTCCACGCGCGCACGGCGAGGCCGTCCGGGCGACTCCGGCGGCGCGGGCCGTCAGATCCACCGCCGCGTCGACCGGGCATAGGTCTCGTAGGCAGCGCCGAACCGGGCGCGGAGCCGCCCCTCTTCGAAAGCGATGTACCACCGGTCGACGATCACGACGAAGACGGCCGCGAGCAGGAACGAGGCCGCGGAGCCGCTCAGCATCGCCATGCCCACGGCGGCGAGGCCCATGCCGAGGTACATCGGGTTCCTGGACAGCCGGAACAGGCCGCCTGTCACGAGCCGCGTGGGCTCGGCGAAGGTGTTGATCTCCGTCGCGGCCCGCGCGAACTGCAGGCGGGCCGCGATCGCCGCGGCGACCCCGATCGCGAGGAGCAGGAGGCCGATCGGGCGGTACGGCCCCGGGAGCACCGACGGGCGCGGCACGAGGGCGTGCGCGAGCCCCATGACGGCCGCCACGATCAGGAAAAGAACGGGCGGGAGCAGATTGCGCGGGGATGCGTTGGAGGTGATCATGAGCCGCCAGTCTGGTGCATCCGGCGGACCGCGGAGACTCGCGTTGGGAAGACACTCGATGAAGCGCCCACAGACGCCGCGCAAAGAGCCTCGCCAGGCGCGCTCGCGCTTCCTCGTCGAGACCATCGTCGAGGCCGCAGCTCGCGTTTTCGACGAGCATGGCTACGACGGGGCGAACACGAACCGCATCGCCAGGATCGCGGGCGTGAGCGTCGGCTCGGTGTACCAGTATTTCCCGAACAAGGACGCCCTCGTCACCGCGCTGCACGAGCGCCACGTGCGCCAGATGCTCGGGCTCCTCGAGCAGGTCGGCGCGGTGGACGGCGGCGCCTCGCTGCGCGAGGCGACGGAGAGGCTCGTCGCCAGGGGCCTCGAGGTCCACCGGACGGAGCCGCGGCTGCAGCGGCTCCTCCACGCCGATCTGCCGACGCTGGAGCAACGGCGCGCGCTGAGCGCCGCGAGCCAGGCGGTCTTCGACAGCACGCGGCAGCTCCTGTCGCGCCACAGCGCGGAGATCGCGCAGCCGGATCTCGATCTCGCCACCTACGTGGTGCTGCGCATGTTCGAGGAGCTCGTCCACGCAGCGGCCCTCGATCCGCCTCCGGGCGTCGAGGAGGGCGGCCTCCGGCGGGCGATCTCGGACGCGCTCATCGGCTACCTCACCGTCGCTTCGCCGCAAACGCCGGCGGCGAGTCCCCCGGATCCGCCGTAGGCGCAACGCAGGCTCCGCGCGCGCGGCCGCGGTGCGCGGCGCCTCGCGCGTCGGACACCAGGCGGCTGCGGAGCGTCCGCGCCATTGCACTTGCGCACTTGCAACGACGCGCCTGCGACAACTTGCCACATGTCGCGCGCGCGGCAGCCGTGCAACGAAGCCCCGCGCTGCAGCGGGCGGGCGCGCGCGGCGCGTCCCCTCGGGAGAGGACCCTTATCATGACGAGATCACCTGGACCGACCCTGTTGGCGATGGCGCTGGCCGGCTTCGCCGCATTCGCTGCGGCCTGCGGCGACGACGACGGCGCGCCCCCCTGCGCCGACCCGCCCGCCGGAGACGGCGGCTCCGGGGCCGAGCCGCCCGCGGGGGACGGCGGCTCCGGCGGCGCGGGCGGCCAGCCCGTGGACGACGAGGACAGCGACAACGACAGGGACGGCTTCACCTCGCGCGCGGGCGACTGCGACGATTTCAACAACACAATCCACCCCGGCGCCGAGGAGCGGAGCCTCGATACCATCGACTCCGATTGCGACGGGTCCGACGCGCCGGCCAAGAGGCTTGTGTGGGACGGCGGCGCGGATCCCGATCAGGCCAACGCGATCGCGCTCATGGACACGGACGGCGACGGTCAGATCTCGCTCGACGAGTTCTCCGCGCAGTGCGCCGAGTCCGCCATGCTGATGGGCACCGCGCGCCCCGGAGTGGTCCAGGTCCACGCGGCCTGCGCCGGCACGAACAGCTGCCGCGGCATGGTCTATCAGGTCTGGAACGAGATCTACGAGCACGCCTGCCGCGCCGTGAACGACTGCGCGGGCTGGAGCTGCGTGGAGACCGCCGAGGACCACGATCGCGACGGGCTCGCCGCGTTCGAGGCGGGGACGTGCAACCACTGCCACGCCGTCTCGGAGGGCTCGTTCCTGGTGCAGGTGCCGCCCGGCGAGGACGTGAGCGCCTTCATCACCGACTTCTGGGAACGTCGCCCGGATCCGTACCTGCAGGCGATCATCGCGTTCGGGCTCGACGGCGTCACCGCAGAGGGTCATGCCTACTCGAACATGCCCGGCTCCTACCACCTGCTCTCGCGCGCCGAGATCGACCGGCTGATCGCCTACCTGCGCACCCTGACGCCGGAGGGCGAGAGCTTCGAGCAGCTCCCGTCACCCGACCCGATCGACTAGCCCGCCGATGCGCGCGCAGGGCCCCACCGCCGGCGATCAGGCGCCCGTCGCGCGAGCGCCCTCGCGCGACGCGCTCGGCCTCGGCCTGCGTCCGCCGCACTACGAGGCGATCGAGCGGCTCCGGCCCGAGCTGGGCTTCTTCGAGATCATCGCGGAGAACTACCTCGGCGCCGCTCCCTTGCCCCGGGAGCGGCTCCGCCGCGTCGCCGAGCGCTATCCCATCGTCGCCCACGGCGTGTCGCTGAATCTGCTCGGCGAGGCCCCCCTCGACCGAGATCACCTGTCCCGGCTCAGGGACCTGATCCAGGAGCTCCATATCTCCTATTTCACGGATCACCTCTGCTGGACGGCGTTCGAGGGCGTGACGCACCACGATCTCCTGCCGGCGCCCTGCGATCCGGAGCTGATCCCCTACGCCGCCGGCCGGGCGTTCGAGGTCCAGGAGGCCCTCGGCGTCCCCTTCGGGATCGAGAACCTCTCCTCGTACGTCGCCTGGGAGCGCGACGCGATGCCGGAGTGGGAGTTCTACCGTCGCGTCGTGGAGGAGTCCGGGTGCTGGTATATGCTGGACCTCAACAACGTGTTCGTCTCCAGCGTGAATCACGGGTTCGATCCGCGCGAGTACCTCGACAGCGTGCCCTGGCGCCGGGTCTTGCAGGTCCACCTGGCCGGCCACCAGACGTTGCCCTCGGGCCTGCGGCACGACACGCACGATCGTCCTGTATGCGACGAGGTGTGGTCTCTCTACGAGGAGGCGTGGCGCCGGGGCGGCCCCTTCCCGACGCTCCTCGAGTGGGACGCGGAGATCCCGCCCTTGCCCGTGGCGCTCGCGGAGCTCGACAAGGCGCGGCGGGCGCGGTCGGCATGAGCCCGAGGGGCGGAGATCCTCCGGGCTGGCTGCGAGAGCTCCAGCGCGATTTCACCGCGGTCCTGCGCTCGCCGCTCGACCCGGATACAGGCGTCTTCCGGGAGCGGCAGGATCTGTATCCTGCGCGCCTCGTGGCGCAGCTGAAGGGCGGCCCCGGGAGCGCCGCTCCGTCGGAGCGGCTCGCGCTCTATCACCGCCAGTACTGGATGCGGCTGTTCACCGCCCTCCAGACGAGCTTCCCCCGCGTGTCGCGGGCGGTGAGCTACTGGCACTTCAACCACCTGGCCGCGCAGCACCTGGCCGAGCACCCGCCGCGGCACGTCGACCTCGACGAGGCGGCCCGCGGCTTCTCTGCGCGGCTCCGGGGCGCGCTGCAGCGCCTCGACGGCGCGCGCCGCGATCGCCGGCCGGGGCGCCTGGCGCGCGAGGACGCGTGGTGCCGGCGGATCGAGCTGTCGAGGGCGCCGCTCGCGATGGTCCGCCAGGCGCTGGAGATGGACGAGGCAGAGCGGCACGCCTACGAGTCGCCGTTCGAGGGGCTCTGGCGGCCGACGCCGGAGGAGCTCGCCAGGCTGGCGCTGTCGTCCGAAGCGCGGCTGCGCTTCGCTGTCTCCTGCACGCTGACCCGCGAGGACTGGGACCTCGCCCGCTTCTCACGGCTCGCGGGGGTCGACCAGGACGAGGGCGCGCCGGGCCCCCTGCGCCGCCACCCATCGACGCGCTGCTGGGTCTTCGCCCGGAGCGCCGGCGGCACGACCACGACCGCCGTGGATCCGCTGTTCGCCCGGCTGCTCGAGCGCTGCAGGGAGCTGCCGTTCGGGCAGGCCCTCGCCGACGTCGAGCAGGCCTGCTCGGCCGCGGAGGCAGCGCAGCTGCGCGCCCACCTCCAGGGCTGGATCGCGCTCGCCCTCTCGAGCGGCTGGTGGACGGGGCTCGCCGAGGCCGAGCCGGGCGCGCAGCGGGCCGCGATCGACGACCCCGGCCGAGCGTGAGCCCCGCGCGCACAGCGCCTCCGCCGGCTCCCCTCGCCTACCCGAGCAGCGACGCCGCGACGCGCGGCGCCTCCCGCGCCGGGCAGCCCATCCAGCTCGAGAGCCGCGCCGCGGGCTCGCCGCTCACGAGCGCCCGGTGCACCCGCTCCGCCACGTCCGCGCGGATCGCCCGCGTCCCGAACACCGGGTAGCCGATCGCCGCGTACGCCCTCGGATCCACGCCCCGCGCGACAGCCACCGAGACGGCGCCCGGCGCGGGGCAGGCGGGCACGCGGCCCCGGTCGAACCACGCCGCGCACAGCGCGAGCCGGCGCTCCAGCGCGCCGCGGCGGAGGAGCTGCTGCGCGTAGATCACGCGCTCGCCCACCTCGATGCCGTGCGCCGCGAGGAGCGCGCGGTCCTCCGGCGCGAGCTCCGCGATCTGCTCGCCGGCGTCGCGCGCCGCCGCCGTCCCCAGGCCCTGCTCGAGCTGGTAGACGATCCCGCGCGCCGCCCCCTGGAGCCCGCGCACCCCGGGCGACCGCAGCGGCGCGAGGAGCTCCTCGACGAGGTCGCGCGCGAACGCCACGAGCCGCCGCAGGACCCGCGACCGCGCCCCCGGGCCGAGGTCGTCGAGCGCCGCGAGCCGCACGTCCGGCAGGAGCAGCGCCGGGCCGCGCGCGAGCTGCCCGAGGAGCTGCTCGCCGTCGAGGATCCTCCCGGCCACGTCGACGGAGAAGCGCTCGTGCGGCGCCCCCACGATCGACTCGACCCAGCGCGCCCTGTCGTCCTCGGGCGCGGGCGCCGCCGGCCCCGGCGCCAGCAGGGCGCGCATCGCCGCGATGCGCGCGAACGGGTGGTCGGGCGCGACCTTCACCGGCTCCTCGATCTCCGGCCGGCGCTGCGCCGGGCGCGCTCCTGCCCGCGCGCTCGACGCCGCCCGCAAGCGGCCCGCCGCCCCGCCGCCGCGCTCGACGAAGCGCTGCACCAGCCGCTCGTGGAGCGCGTCGCTCAGGCGATCCTCGATCGCGCGCGTGCGGTCCTGCCACGCCCCCGCGTCGCGCACCCAGCGCCCGTGGTTCGAGATGTAGGTCCACGTCCGGATCGACGCGATCCGCGTGATCAGCGTGTCGATGTCGCCGCCCACCTCGTCGATCTCGGCCACCCGCGCGGCCATCCAGCCGGGGTCGAGCGCCGCGCTCGGGCCCGAGAGCTGCGCGTAGATCTCGGCGAGGAGCGCGACGTGCGACTCGAACAGCAGCTTGCGGAAGTCGGGGATGCGGCAGACCTCCCAGAGCAGCCCCACGGCCTCGCTGCCGCGCGCGCGGGCGCGGATCTCGGGGTCCTCGGCGAGCCGCGACAGGGCGGCGGCGTCCTCGGCGTCGTGGACGAGCTTCAGGCTGCGGGCGGGCGGGGGCTCTCGGAGCGACGCGAGGAGCGCGTCGATCGAGCTGCGGTCGAGCTCGCTGTTGCGCCAGCGCAGCCGCCGCACGGCGGGGAAGCGGTGCGCCTCGATGGCGGCCGCGATGCCGTCGGGGAGCGACAGCGGCGCGACAGTGCCGAAGGTGCCGTCCGCGAGGTGCCTGCCCGCGCGACCGGCGATCTGCGCGAGCTCGGCGGGGTCGAGGTCGCGCACGTCGCGGCCGTCGAACTTGCGCAGGGCGGCGAACGCGACGTGGCGCACGTCGAGGTTGAGGCCCATGCCGATCGCGTCGGTGGCGACGAGGTAGTCGACCTCGCCCGACTGGAACATGGCGACCTGCGCGTTGCGCGTGCGCGGCGAGAGCGCGCCGAGCACGACCGCCGCGCCGCCCCGCTGCGCGCGCAGCCGCTCGGCGATCTCGTAGACCTGCGGGGTCGAGAACGCGACAACGGCGCTGCGCGGCGGCAGCCGCGAGAGCTTGCCGGCGCCGGCGCTCGTGAGGCGCGAGAGCCGCGGGTGCTGGACGAATTTCGCCGTGGGCACGAGGTCGGACACGAGGGGCCGCATCGTGTCGGCGCCGAGGAACCAGGTCTCGCGCCGCCCGCGCGCGAGGAGCAGCCGCTCGGTGAACACGTGGCCTCGCTGGTCGTGGGCGGCGAGCTGGATCTCGTCGATGGCCAGGAAGTCGACCTCGAGGTCGATCGGCATCGCCTCGACGGTGCACACCCAGTAGTCCGGCCGCCTCGGGACGCGCTTCTCCTCGCCGGTGACGAGGGCGACGCGGGCCTCGCCGACCCGGGTTGTCACGCGGTCGTAGACCTCGCGCGCGAGGAGCCGCAGGGGCAGGCCGATCATGCCCGAGTCGTGCGCGAGCATGCGCTCGATGGCGCGGTGGGTCTTGCCGGTGTTGGTCGGACCCAGGACGGCGGTGATCGCGGAGGCGTCGGCCATGCCACGCGCAGCTTAGTACCGGACGCCGCAAAGACTCCCCGGCGCGGCGGGGAGAGCGCGAGCCCGGCGCGGCGCGGGTGGACGGGCTCGTCCGTGGGTCTGTGGATGCAGGGTGCGCGTGGCGGCGGGGGCCCCTCGCGGAGGGTGCGCCGTGAGGAGGAGCCATGCGACAGCGGACCGCGCGCGCTCGACCTTCGTCGCGCTGGCTCGGCCATGGCATGATGAGGCGAGATGCCAGCAGGTGTAAGAACGGCGACGCTGGGTCCCGCCTCTGCTAGACCCGGTGGGCCCGAACGCAAGGACACTGGGACGCGGAAGGCTCGAACGCATGCTGTCGCTTGAAGCGGGGAGCGTCGTCGGTGGGAAGTATCGCCTGGAGCGGCCGTTGGCGGGCGGCGCCATGGGCTTCCTCTGGGTGGCCCGGCACCTCCAGCTCGACGTCGAGGTCGCGCTCAAGTTCATGATGCCGCAGCACGCCGACTCCCCGGTCGCGCGCGCGCGGTTCGAGCGCGAGGCGAAGGCCTCGGCCCAGCTCCGGACGCCCCACGTCGTCCACGTCTACGACTACGGGCTCGAGGGCGACACGCCCTACCTCGCGATGGAGCTCCTCGAGGGCGAGGATCTCGCGGCGTACCTGGTGCGCCGGGGGCGCCTCGCGCCGGCCGAGACGCTGGGCATCATCGTCCAGGTGTGCAAGGCGCTCCGCCGCGCGCACGAGGTGGGGCTCATCCACCGCGACCTCAAGCCGGCGAACATCTTCCTCGCGCGCCAGGGCGACGAGGTCGTCAAGATCCTCGACTTCGGGGTCGCCAAGGCGACCGGCACCGGGCTGGCCNGGTCGCCAAGGCGACCGGCACCGGGCTGGCCGCCGACGCGACGAAGACGGGGACGCTCATCGGCTCGCCGCACTACATGAGCCCCGAGCAGGTGCGCCGGAGCAAGACGATGGACCACCGCAGCGATCTCTGGTCGCTCGGGGTGATCATCTTCCAGTCCCTCACCGGCCAGCTCCCCTTCCCCGGCGAGGAGCTCGGCGACGTGCTCGTGGAGATCTGCACGGGCGACATCCCCGTCCCCTCGCAGCTCGCGCCGGACCTCTGGCCCGAGCTGGACCAGTTCCTGGCGCGCGCGCTCAAGCGCGAGCCCGCGGAGCGCTTCCAGAGCGCGAGCGAGCTCGCCCACGCGTTCGCGGCGGCCGTGCACCGCACACCCCTCCCCGCGCCGCGCGACGCGATGGACTCGACCGGCGCGCTCGCGGCGCTGGGCGGCGCGCCGGCGCTGG
>NZ_JEMA01000738.1 GCF_001589285.1 Sorangium cellulosum
CGGAGCGGCCGCGGCATCCGCGTAGACGTCCTCCGCGGCCTCGCGCGCCTTCTTCGGCTCGCCTGTGGCGCACGCGGGTCGGGCCAGCGACTCCTCGACGCAGGCGCCGCGCATCGACGCCGGGCACGCCACGCGGATGTGGAAGTGGTCGTTGTGCAGGTCGGCGTCCCTAGGGCTCATCATCGCGGCCGCGGCCCGGGCCCGGAGCTCCGCCGGCACGCGCTTCTTCGCGGCATGGGCGAGCAGCCGCGCCCTCAGCGCGTCGGTCACGAACAGGTATTTGACCCCGGCCTGCCGGTCCTGGAGCAGCGCCTCGACGAGCGCCCAGTTGCGCATGTCGTCGAACCGCGCCCCGGGGAGGCCGATGGCGTTGCCCCTGTCGTCGAACGCCACGAACCGCTCCGTGCGCAGCGTCTTGCCCTTCGAGTTCACGACGTAGAAGCCGACGTCGGCGTCGCGCCCCGTCTGGTGGGAGTTGTGCCCGTCGAGCGGGCCGCCCGTCCTGGCCGAGAGATCCCCGACGAGCAGCGCGGAGTCGCCGTGCTTCTTGGCCACCTGGAAGGCGGCGCGCCGCAGGGCCTTCACGAGCACGGGCAGGCCCCACGTCCTGGCGCCCTCGCGCGTCTTGAGGTGCCGCGACGACCGGAGCCGCACGGCGCCCGTCAGCCGCCCCCGGTTGGGAGCGCCCTTCGACAGGAGCTTGCGCTCGTCGGCCTCGGCGGCGGCGCCGCCGCGCTTCGCGCGGAAGGCCTCGTCCCGCTTCGCGGCGCGCGTCCTGGTCGCGCGCTGGGGGGCCTTCGCCTTCGCCTTCGCGCCGTCGCGCTGGGCCGCCCGCGCTCCGTTCTCGGAGCCGGCCGGGCTGCGCGCCGCGCGGCGCTTGCCGTGCGGGTGCTTGCCGCTGGCCGGCCGCTGCTCCGCCGCGGCCGGCTCCGCGCTCGCCGGGGCGCCGAAGGCCGGCGCTGCGACCGAGAGCGCGAGGAGGAGAGCGGCGACCGGGCCCCGGGAAGCGAAGAGGCGGCGAGAGAGCGGGCGAAGCAGCGGCATGACGGGGGCGGACCCTACCCCGCGGCGCCGCGCGCAGAGAAATTCTTTCGCAGCCGCCCCCGGCCAGGCGCGGCCGCAGGTCCCGCGGGGGAGGCCTGGGAAGCCGTCCGTCCGAGCTCAACGGAAGGGGGCGGCCTGAGAATTGCGCACGCTATGTCTTCAACGCCTTGACACAACCGCTCCGGTGCGGTTAGAAGCGTTCCGCGTGCCCCGCCGAGGGGACCGCAGGAGCGCCCGTAGCTCAGCTGGATAGAGCGTCGGACTTCGAATCCGAATGTCGCCTGTTCGAATCAGGCCGGGCGTGCCGGGCTCAACGGGCGACTCAAGCGACCTGGCGAGACTCCGGGAACCTGTTACAGGTTCGGTTGATTGACAATCCATTCGGGCCATTAGCTCAATTGGTAGAGCAGTGGACTCTTAATCCATTGGCTGAAGGTTCAAGTCCTTCATGGCCCACCCGAGATGACTGAGGAATCCAGCCAGCCCTGGCGGCTGGCTGGGACAATCCAAGAAGCAGCGCGGTACAGGTGCTAGAAAGCCCGATGACCCAGGGGGGTTTCGGGCTTTCGGTGTTCTGAGCGGCGCGTCAGGTCGACGTCGCCCCGGCGAGCGCGGGGATGGCCTCGTGCGGCAGCTTCAGGGTGCCAAGGCTGCGCTCGGCGCGGGTCCGGGCATGTCGTTTGTCGCGGTAGATGCTCTGCGACGACGTGTGCCCCGCCCGGTCGGTGATCCACGCCGCGGTCTCCCCGGCGACGAGGTTCACGGCGACGTCACCGCCGGGCTCAGCAGCCGTCCGGCCAGGCGTGGGTGCGGCGCTCCCGCATCGCACACGGAGCTGTGGTCGTCCGGCGAGGTGCCGTGAGAGGCATGAGCGCTGGAAGCCTCATCGAACACCCTCGCTTGGCGCATCTGCTCCAGATCGCGTGAACCGGTTGTCCTCCTAGCGACCTCGCCACTCGATCCGCTCTCCCTCCATCGCGCAGCGCCCGGACTTCCTCAAGAGCTCGATGCCAACAGCGATGCGCTCGCTGACCTTCTGCCCCGCTCGCTGGATTCCGAACAGGCGCGCTGTCTCCCGGATCAGGTCGTCACGGGTGGTGGAGAGGCTACGCGAGAGCAGCCAGGCTGCAGCGGCGGCGATCTCCTCGGGGGGCACGAGCTCCGCAGGGCGCGGATCTCCAGTGCTCGCAGGTCCGCGGAACGTGGACCACGTGTCGTGTGCCTGATCGGCGCGCCATACGAAATCGCCCCGCATCACAGCCATGCCCGGGATGCCACGGAGGTGCTCGGTAAGGTGGTTCCGCAGGCGATCGGTGATCCGCGACCCTCCGAAGCACGCAGCGATCCGCCGCGAGAGCTCGTCGAGGTGGATAGGCGCCTCCACAGCGAGGATGCCGAGCAGGCGCGCGCGCAGCTCCCGAGCTCCAGCTCCGCTATAGATCGCGTCCACGCCGAATGGAGCAGGCGCGAGCTCCGCCTTCACGTAGGGTGTGGCCGGCGGAGGCTTCGGTGTCAGATCGGGGCTCGCGGTGACGCTCGCAGCAGGCGGCGTGGGTGTCCGCGCCTCCTGGAGCGGCGCCGAGGCGATGGCCGCCGGTGGACGTGGGGTGGGCGCCCTGCTGCCTTCTTCCAGAGCGCGCCGCACCGCCTCTTCGAGCCGCTCGAGCTCGCGAGAGCGCTGGAACCACCAGTCGGAAGACCAGACTCGATGCAGCTTCCATCCGAGCCCTTCCAGCACTTGCTGCCGGAGCCGATCGCGATCGCGCGCGGTCGCCGCCGAATGGTAGCTGGCGCCGTCACACTCGATGCCCAGCAGGTAGACGCCCGGCCGCTCGGGATGCACCACCGCGAGATCGATGCGGTACGAGCCGCACCCGACCTGGCAGTCCACCCGATACCCCTTGGCGATCAGGGCCTCGTACACCTCGCGCTCGAAGTCGCTGTCGAAGTCGCCGCTGCGCAGCACCGGGCGCTCTTGCGTCGAGCTGCCGCGCTCCGCGACATAGCGAAGAAATGCCTTGAGATGCCGCGCGCCGGTCGCGTTCGTCCGCGTGAGGTCGATCTGCTCATGCGTCAGCGTGGAGAAGACGCGCAGCTTCATCCGCGCGCGCGTGATGGCGACGTTCAGACGGCGCTCGCCGCCGCTGCGGTTGAGCGGGCCGAAGTTCATCCAGACGCGCCCGGACTCATCCGGACCGTACCCTACGCTGAACAGGATCTCGTCTCGCTCGTCGCCCTGCACGTTCTCCAGGTTCTTGATGAAGACTGGCTCCGTCAGGCTGCTCGAGAAGTGCGCCTCGACCTCCGCGCTTTTCCCGCGCGCCTCGTCGAGCAGATCCTGGATGAGGAGCTGTTGCGCCATGCTGAAGGTCACGATCCCGAAGCTCCGCTCGCCCGGCGGGGTGCCGCGGAGAGCGCTCACGAGATGGGTGACGAGCGCCTCGGCCTCCGCACGGTTCGTCCGCGACTTGCTCTTGTCGTACACACCGCCGGGTACGGGGTGCCACTCGACGCCGAGCTCGGGCACGCGGCCGTGCGCCGCCGGGAACACGTTCAGGTGCCCCTCATAGTAGTGCTGATTGCTGAAATCGATGAGCGCTTCGTGCCGGCTGCGGTAATGCCAGCCGAGCATCTGCTGCGGCAATCCGGCGGCGACTGCCTCGTCGAGGATGCTCTCGAGCTCCTCGACGTCGTTGTCGTCCACCGGCGCGTCGTCCGCGACCCCGCGCTGAAAGAAGCTCGTCGGCGGGAGCTGCCGCGAGTCGCCCACGATCACCACCTGCCTGCCCCGGGCGATGGCCCCAATCGCATCGTGGGTGCAGATCTGCGAGGCCTCGTCGAACACCACGAGGTCGAAGCGCCGCCCGTCCGCCGGGAGGTACTGCGCCACGGAGAGCGGGCTCATGAGAAAGCAGGGCTTGAGGCGCGTCGACACGTTCGGCATCTCGCCAAGGAGCCGCCGGATCGGCAGGTGTCGGGCCTTCTTGCGCAGCTCGCGCTGGAGCCTGCCCGTCTCCGACGCCTCCGAGAGCGCGCCGTCCACCTGCGGCAGCCGCGCTTGCAGGACCTCGGCGATGCGGTGACGGCCGAGCTGGATGTGCTCCTCGTCGGCGCTCCGGAAGCGCTCCACCAGCCGGTGGCGGTTCGGCCCGTCGAACGTCCGGAGCGCGGGCTCGGCGTCGCGAATCGCGTCCACCCAGGCCTGCAAGAACGAACGCTCGGTGCACGCGACAACATCGCCCGAGCGGAGCGTCCCGGCCTGGTGTGCAGCGACGATGGGCCCGGTACCCCACTGCGTGAACTGCGCCGCCTGCTTCCGGTAGAGACAAAAGGACCGGAACGCGCCAAAACCCTGATGCCAGCGAGACAGGAGCTCGTGCGCCATGTGCAGGTAGCCCGGGCGGGCGTCATCGGGCCACACACCGCCGAAGGGCGCGATCCCCGCAACCACGGCCTGCACGTGCGTGCGCAGCGCGGTCATCGCGCCGGACAGGGTCTGTGCCTGCGCGGCAACGACGTTGCGGCGCTCCGGGGAGAGCGCGGGGTCGGTGAGCGCGACGACCCGGTCGAGCGGAGCCGAGGAGGAGGCACTGTAGCGGCGGAGCGCCGCGCGGAACGCATCGGCCCGCGCAAGCACAGGCGCAGGATCATCGTGGTCGCTCCCCGTCCAGCAGCCGCCGAAGGCGTGGACCAGCCCCGCCCGGTCGCGCTCGATCTGCTCCGCGTTGCCCAGCGCCGCGCGCGCGAGGGTGAGATCGCTGGAGATCTCTTGATTGGGCGGCAGCGCGCCGCGCACCACCGGCTTGAGACGCGAGCGGGCGCCCCACAGGAACAGGAGCGCGAACAGGAAGAAGCTCTGCGCCCAGCGCTTGAACAGAGCCTCGAGCGCCTCGAGGTCCAGCTGGTAGACGGAGTCCTGCCAGCGCCTCCCGAGCCGCTCCCGCCACTCCGCGAGCGTCCGCGTCCGCCCGATCCACTCGTGCATCCGCCGGCGCAGATCTGCGCTGCCCGCCTCGTCGATGAGCAAAGGGGGGACGGGGCCGCGCGCGGCCGCGGCCCCGAGCTGCACGAGCTCGTCGATCCCGGTGAGCGACTCCGCCATGGGAACGCCGAGGAGGGATGCAAGCTGCCGCGCGGTCGCGTCAACCGCCCCAATGGCCCGGATCGCGCCTTCCACCTCTGCGCGTAAGGCCTGCTCGCCTTGCGCCGACCATTCCATGAGCCGTGCGTCCCGGTATGGGTGCGCGGTGATCGGGTCCACGTCGCGAGATGCCACAGCGTAGGCGTTCGCCGCTTCGAGCAGCCCACGGAGCTGCACGTCGGTCGCGGACATGACGTTGGCGAAGACGACGGGGATCTTCGGCGCGCTGGCCAGGGCGAGGAGGCGCGCGCTCGCCTGGTAGAAGCTGCGCCCGAGCGGGCGCGGCGCGTGGAGCGCGCGCGTATAGGCGTTGAGCTCTGCTCGCAGCTTCCCGAGCTCTGCCGAGCGCTGCTCCCAGGCCGACGGCGCCGTCATCGCAGCGCGTGAAAGGCTCTTCCCGAACGACTCGATGACCTGCTTCTTCTGCGCTTTGTGGCTGTGCAGCTCGAGGCAGAAGTCGCCGAGACCCGCCTGATCGAGGCGCCGCTTCACCACGTCGAGCGCGGCCATCTTCTCCGAGACGAAGAGCACGGTGCGGCCCTCCGCCATTGCAGCGGCGATGAGGTTGGTGATCGTCTGCGACTTGCCGGTCCCCGGCGGACCCTGGAGCACGAAGCAGCGCCCGGCGAGCGCCGAGGTGACGGCGGCCATCTGCGTCGAGTCGGCGTCCACGACGACGGGCAGGCGCGCCGGCGACACGGCATCATCGAGCGCGCGCGGATCCATCGCCGGCGCGGCGTTGGGGAAAGCCGTCTGCGCGCCGGAAGCGATGTGGCGCACGACGGGGTTCTCCAGGACCGCCGCGGCGTTGTCCCCCAGATCGCGCCACATCAGGAATTTGGTGAACGTGAAGAGCCCGAGGTGGACCTCCTCGCTCACCTCCCAGCGCGGCATCCGCTGGATGGCCTGGCGCACGGCGCGAAACATCGCCGGGACGTCGCGCCCGTGCTCATCCGCGTCAAGGTTCGCGAGGGCGCCGAGATCGACAGCGAAATCGCGATGTAGCTTCTCGGCGAGCGTGACGTTCGGTACTGCCTCCTCCGGCAGACCCCGCAGGCGGAGGCGCCTCGTCGTCCGCTGGTATTCGAGCGCCACCGGCACGAGCAAGAGCGGCGCGAAGCGAGGCTTATCGCTGGACTCGGACTCGTACCAGCGCAGGAACCCGATCGCAGCGTAAAGCGTGTTGGCGCCGCCCTCCTCCAGATCCGTTCGCGCGCTGCGATCGAGGTGGACGGCCCGGGTCCGAAGGTCCACCTCCGACAGCGGGCTATGCACGATGCCCTTCTTCAGGTCCTCGCGCAGGCGCGCTTGGATCTCCGCGTCCTCGGAGCGCGCCTTGGCGAGCTTGGCGTCGCGCGTGTCCCGGCCATCGGACGGCCGCGGGAACAGGTCGAAGGCCTTCTCTTCGGCCAGCGCGTCCTCGAAGGCCGCCGCGTCCGGGACCTCGAGCGGGACCGATCCCTTCACATCGGCCCGGAAGTTCAAGAGCCGGTTGCGGAGCGAGAGATCGAGCAGGCGGTCGCGCCACTGCTTGAGCCGCGCGCTGACGGGGTCGGCTGGGCGCACAGCGACGACGGGCGGGGGGTCCTCGAGCGGCATCTGCGCCGCCTCGAGGAGCAGGGTCCGGGCTTCCTCGGTGACTCGGCCCGGGGCCGCCGCGAGGGCGGGCTGCGCCGAGGCGGCGCGGAGGAGGTCGCGGAGAGGGAGCGGCCTGTAGCGGTCCATGCGGGCGACCCGGACGTCGACGGCAAAGACGAACTCCTCGTCCCGTGACAGGTAGTCGGTCGCCACCGCCTTCGCGCGCTCGAAGCGGGGGGCCGGTGAGTGGATGATGGTGCTCGAGTCGAAAAAGAGAAGCTGCTCGAGCGCCACGGTCGTGCGCAGCCGGGCGGCGTCGTTCACCACGCATTCCGGGAAGCGATCGTCCACGAGCCACACGCCAGGGAAGGCGTGACCGTGGACGGTGACGATCAACGGCCGGAGGCCCATCTGCTCGAGGCACGCGGCCGCGAGCAGCGTCATGTCGAGGCAGTTCGCGAGCTGGTCCTCGAGGATGCGATCGGGGAAGCGGACCTTCTGCCCCACCTCCTCGAAGCTCGCCGGCATCTCCGCGTACGAGATCCCGAAGCTCTGGAGCGTCTCGTAGAGCGCGGTGACCATCGCCGTGACGCGGGCCGTGGAGCGGCTCTGGTAGCCGTCGAGCGCGTTGCTGCCGGTCGCCCGGCCGAGTCGGTCGCGCACCTGGCGGAGCAGGAGCGTGACGACCGGGTGGTTCGGCGTGACGAACATCGCGAGCAGCGCCGGCGGCGCGCGCAGCCCGGGCCACTCGTTGTACGCGAGCACGTCGATGGCGCCGGAGCCCCCGGCGAGGGCCTGTCCGCCGGCGACAAGCCTCCACGCGATCCGGGCACGTTCGGCTTCGGTGAGGGCGCGCAGTCGCTCCGGCGGCAGGGGGAGATCCACGATGCCAAGGTCGGTGGATTCTCCGCCGTGCACGGTAGGCACCTGGACCTGCACCGGCGCGCCGAGCTCCGGGGCGAGCTCGATCGTGAGCACCGCACCTTCGAGCGGCGCCGAGCCGCTGTTCCGGATCTGCACGGAAGAGACAATGGGCACTCCCGCTTGCTCGAGGGCGAATGTCAGGGTCCGGGTGTGCTCGAGCTCGACAGCGGTCGTCGGCTGCTCCTGAGTTGTCATGCCTGCCTCAAAGCGTGTGCACGACGAGCCGCTCGGAGCCGAGCGCCCGCCTCGCTGTCTCGACCATGTGCTCGTGATGGGTGAAGTAGAGCACTTGCGTGCGTTCCGCCAGGTCGCCGAGGATGCGGAGCGCTGCCTCGGATCGAGGGTCGTCGAAGTGAATCAGGATGTCGTCCGCGACGAAGGGGAGGCGCTCATTGCGGCTGACATACTGCTCGACGACCGCCAGCCGAAGCGCGAAGAAGAGCTGATCCCGGGTGCCGTCGCTCATTCCCTCGACGCCCACGCTCTTGCCATCCGCTCGAACGCCGAGGAGGACCGGCTCGTCGTCCCTCCCGAACTCGACGACCAGGCGCGCGAACGAGCTCAGCGTCAGGCGCTCGAAGAGCGCGCTGGCACGGCCGAGGATCGGCCCCTGGTTCCTCTCGCGATAGCGCTCGATCCCACGCTGGAGCAGCGCGCTCGCGAGCGTCAGCCGGATCCATTGCTCCGCCCCCTCGTGGATCTTGGTGATCTCGGCCTGGGCGCTCTGGGCGGCCAGCGCGGCCTGGTCGCCGCCGCTCATCGCGTCGAACCGGGTGCGCAGCTCACCCTCCTTGCGCGCGAGCTCCGTCTTCTCGGCGTCGAGCTGCTTTGCCTCCTCCTCCCGCTCCTGGATCAGCCCAGGCAGCGTGTCGCCGTTCGCGCCCGCGGCCTCGGCCGCGAGATCCTGGAGCGAGCGCCCCCCGCCCCCGGCGAGGAGGTGCCGCTCGAGGCTGCCGAGCCGGCGCTCCACGTCGCGCCGCTGCTGCCACGTGCGCTCGATCGCGCGGAGGTCGTCGAGCGTCGAGCAGCACGCGTTCCGGCAGAGCTCCTCGAGCTTGGCGGTGTGACGCGCGATGGCCGCGCGGCACTCGTCGAGGATGCGCTCGTGGTGCGCGATCTCGGCCTCCAGGCCCGCGCGCCGCTCCTCGTCGCCCCGCGCCGAGGCGAGCACCTTCGCGAGGCGATCGGCCGCGCCCACGGCGTCCAGCCCCGTGAGCTCGGGGGCGGCGGCCGCGACGCATGCGCCCACGGCTCGCTCGAACGCGATCCTGTCCTCCCCGATACGGCGGATGCGA
This sequence comes from Sorangium cellulosum, assembly GCF_001589285.1. Classification (GTDB taxonomy): domain Bacteria; phylum Myxococcota_A; class Polyangia; order Polyangiales; family Polyangiaceae; genus Sorangium; species Sorangium cellulosum_G. The sequence continues at coordinate 8,983 of NZ_JEMA01000738.1, forward strand.
TGCTCGAGCGTGTCCGCGTCATCGAGCTTGCGGCTTGTCTCATCGCAGAGATCCAGGACCGCCTCCATCTCCGCGGGCATGACGGTGAGGCCGCGTCCGAACCTGTTCGCGAACAGGCCCCACCGCTCGCGCCACCCCTCGAGCTGCGCCTCCTTGTAGGCGTAGCTTTGCCGCGCGGCGTCGCGCTTGGAGCGCAGGCTGTCGATCGTCTGGAGCAGCGACTTGCGCTCGCTCCGCTCCGCAGCGCTCTGCTCGACGAGGCGCTGCGCGCGCGCGAGAAGCGCGGCGAGGTCCTCGTCGCCGCCCGCGCCCTCCTCGCCGACGAGCATGAGCGCTCGGCCGATCGACAGCCGTGCGCTCGAGTGTGCGTCCTCCAGCTCGCGGAGCGCGTCCTGTCGCGCGCGGGCGGCGGCGCGGCGCTCGAGGACGCGCGCGCGCTGCGCGAGCCACTTGAGCATCTCGTCCGGCGGTTGCGGCGCGAAGCCGAGCGACGGCCAGAGCGCGCGCCATTCCTCCTCGGTCCGTGTCGCGCTCGCCTCGACGCCCCGGAGCTCGCCTTCCTGCGCCGCGACCAGCTCGCGCCGGCGCGCGACCTCCGCGACGAGCGAGCGATGGCGCTCCACGCGCGCCGCCTCGGCGCGCAGCGTATCGGCCAGCTCGTCGGTGGCCGCGACGCTGTCCTCGTACGCGTCGGCGAGCGGCAGGCCGGGCGCGAAGGCCGCAGCCTCCGCGGCGATGTCCTCCCGGCCGTCGATGAACCCGCGGCGCAGGAGCCGAAAGCCCCTGTCGCGGCGCCGGCGGGCGCTGCGCACGGCCTCCGCCGTCGGGACCTCGCCGGCGGCGTCGAAGCGGATCAGCTCGGCCTCGGCGCGCTCGAGCTCCCGGCGCGCGTCGTCGAGCGCGCCGCGCGCCCGTATCTTCTGCTCATGCGCGTCGCGGAACGCGCTGGCGAAGCGGTCGATGATCGCGTCCGGAGGGACCGGGAGCGCCTCGAGCTCCACGTCGCCGGACGTCCAGAAGGCCAGCTTGCGCAGCGCCTGCGCGAGCGCCTCGCTGGCGGCCGCCGCCTCCGTCTGCGCGGCGCGGAGGCCCTTGCCGGGATCTCCGAGCTTCAGCGCCTCACCCACGGCGGCGGCGAGCGGCGCCGTGTCCCTCGGCTCGACCGCGCGCCCCAGGGCCCCCTCGGCCGTGCGCAGCTCGACCTCGTGGCCCTCGACCGTCTTGCGGGCCTGCTCGTGCTCCGCGCCGAGCCGCTGCTGCTCGCGGATCATCTCGCGGATGGCGGCGACCTCGGGGCGCCGAGGCAGGATCTCGCGCGCCTCGGCGTCCTTCGCCTTGAAGCCCGCCTGCGCGAGCAGGCGCGTGATCTCCGTCCGTACCTGGCGCAGCTCGGCCTCGCGCTTCGGCAGATCGGCGAGCTTGCTCTCGATGTCGCCCCGCTGGCGCGCGAGCCGCTCGATCGCGTCGACCTGCCTCAGCACGGCCTCGCGTGGGGTGATCGCGTCGCGCTGCCCCGAGAGGCGCACGATCTCCTGCTCGGCCCCGGTGAGCCGGCGTCTGGCCTCCCCGAGCGACGACTCCGCCTCTTGCCGCTGCGCCGGCGCGTCGTCGGGGAGATCGGGCACGAGAGCGAGGGACGCGAGCTCCGCGAGCAGCGCGCTCCGCTCCGAGAGCGGCAGCAGGTTGCGCTGGATCCGGTGCAGTCGCTCCCGCTCCGCCCAGAGCTCCTGCACGCGCTTGCTGACGTTCTCGAGCTGCACCCGGACACCTGTGAGCTCGTCGCGGACCGTCCGCCACTCGTCGCCCGAGAGCGCGCGCAGCTTGAGCTCCTTGCGCACCTCGGCGAGCCGCTTCAGCGCCTCGTTGATGAGCTGGTTCTGGCCTCGGGGGCGGAACAGCTTGCCCGCGTCGCCGTCGATCTCCTCCACCACCTTGCGCATGCCGGCGAGCCCCGCGCCCGCCTCGAAGAGGCCGAGCCCTGCGTCCCCGCCGTCCTTGAGCAGCGCTTCGCCGCCCTCGCGGAGCTGCTCGTGATCGAGGCCGAAGATCCGCTCGAAGAACGGGCGCTCCAGGGCTCCGAGGAACGGCTTGAGGGCGCCGTCGTCGAGGGCGCCCTCCTCGGGGTCGAGGAGCGTCTTCACGCGTCCTTTGCGGCGGAGGAACCGGAGCGTGGCGCCGGCGTCGCTCTCGATGGCGGCCCCCACGCGGAGCGCCCGCTCGTCGTGCAGGAACGCGGCCGGCGAGAGGTGCGGGAACCCGAAGAGCAGGTCGCCGAGCGCGCGAAGCGTCGAGGTCTTCCCGGCCTCGTTCCGGCCGTACACCACGTGCACGACGCCCGCCTTGTCACCGAAGGTCAGCGTCCGCTCGGTGAACGGGCCGAACGCCTTGAGGTGGAGCTCGATGAGCCTCACGGCGCCGCGCCCCAGGCGTCGATGCGCGCGAGGAGCAGCTGCTCGGCGTCGTCGATCAGCATGCGGGCTTGCTCGGGGTCGCGCAGGTCGGACAGCGCCATCGCCTCGCGCACGTCATGGGGCAGCTTGCTCAGCAGCTTGTCGATCTCCTCGACAAGCGCGCCGATCGCGCCCGGGTCTTCGACGACCTCCCGGACCGAGCGCAGGAGCTCGCCGATGGCGTCGTCACGCCTCCGGACCTCGTCGAGGTCGCGGAGCGGCTGGGTAGCGGTCTCCACCTTCTCGACCCACACGTCGTCCTGGCCCGCCTCGACCCCGGCGGCGCGGACCTGGTGCTTCCACAGGTCCGGGTGCCGGAGGATGGCGTCATGTGCGTCGCAGCGGCCCTCGATCCGTATCCGGGCCGCGAGGAAGCGCCCCTCGGCCTCCTCGCGCTCGCGGCGGATCGCGTCACGGACGCGGTCGAGCACGTCCTCCGGCGTCCCCGCGCCGGAGGCGTCGACGATCACACAGGCCCAGCGGAGCACGTCGACCGCGCGGTGCTCCGTGATGACCTGGCCATCATCGACGCTCACGACAGTGCACCCCTTGGCCCCCGACTCGCGCACATGGCGACCCTGCACGTTGCCGGGGAAGACCACCCACGGGTCCTCGCAGAGCACCTCGCGCTTGTGAACGTGGCCGAGCGCCCAGTAGTCGTAGCCGCGGGCGCGCAGGTGATCGAGCGCGCAGGGCGCATAGCCCGAGTGTCCCTCGCGTCCATCGAGCGCGGTGTGGAGCACGCCTATGTTGAACCAGCCTTTCCTCGGCGTCGGGTAGCTCGCGGCGAGGTTCTCGAGCGTATCGCGCTTCGCGAAGCTCTGGCCGTGAAGCGCTACCTTGAGCCGCTCGATGGTGACCGTCTCCGCCTTCTTCCAGCCGAAGACATGGACGTTGTCGGGCGGAGACAGTCGCTGTGTGATCTTGCTCTCTGCGTCGTGGTTGCCGCGCACCACGTACGCGGCGATGCCGCGCTGCCCGAGGCGCGCCATCTGCTTGGCGAAGTAGAGCCCCGTGTTGAAATCGAGCCATTCGCCGTCGTAGAGGTCGCCGGCGATGACGAGGAAGTCCGCTTCTTCCTCGATGCACAGGTTGACCAGATTCTCGAACCCTCTGCGCGTGGCGCCGCGGAGCGACTCGACAGGCGCGCCGTCATAGGCGCTCAGCCCTCGCAGGGGGCTGTCGAGGTGAACGTCTGCACAATGAACGAACTTCAAGTTGTCCCCCCCTCACGAAAACAACCAGCAAACAGCGGATTCACTCGTTGGCCTGGCCCCAGATCGTTGGCGTGCCGCCCTCATCGTGCCGGGGTGTGTTCAAGCCGCACGTTTGTAAATCACATGCCGCGCACGCGTGTCATGCTGGCCGAAGGTTCAGTGATGCGAAGACGGACATTCGCTCGCTCTGGCGCAGCTTTGTCCACACGGGGGTTCGCTGGAGTGATGCCTCGCGGCGAGACGAGCTCGTAGCAGGGTGCAGCACAGGCGGTCCATGTCAGTACCGGTACCGCGCTCGGGAGGAGCCGCCCTCGAGCGTGAGCGCCTGGACGAGCCGTTGATGCGCCACCCGCTGCTGCGCGAGCAGCGACTCGAGGCGCTGCTCCACCGGCGCGGGGGCGCCGAGGCCTGGTCTCGGAGCCTGCCAGCGCGCCGCCTCGCGGCAGCGCCAGGAGGGCCTGCGGCGCTCGAGGCGGCGAGTCCCGGCGGCATGCTTCGTGGTTCACCGGGCTCATGCGAGATCCCACGGCGCAGCAGGGGCACGGGCACGCTGAGCAGCACGTCTCGACGGTACGGGTCGCCCTTATCGCGTCCGTCGCCGCGCTGGGCGGCTTCCTGTTCGGCTTCGACACCGCCGTGATCAACGGTGCCGTGGGCGCGCTGGAGAGCATGTTCGCCGCGCACGCGGCCACGGTGGGCCTGTCGGTGTCCTCGGCGCTGCTCGGCGCGGCCGTCGGCGCTGTGTTCGCAGGCAGGCTGGCGGACCGCCACGGCCGGACGCGCACGATGCTCGCGACGTCCCTGCTCTTCGTCGTCAGCGCGGCGGGCTCGGGGGCGGCGGTCTCGCCCTGGGACTTCAGCGCGTGGAGGGTGCTCGGCGGCGTCGCCATCGGCGCGGCGAGCGTCGTCGCTCCTGCGTACATCGCGGAGATCGCGCCGGCTCACCTGCGCGGCCGCCTCGGATCGCTCCAGCAGCTCGCGATCGTCGTCGGCATCTTCGTCGCCCTGCTCGGCGATTATGCGATCGCGACGTCCGCGGGCTCGGCCGCGAGCCCGTTCTGGCTCGGGGCCAGCGCCTGGCGGTGGATGTTCTGGAGCGCCATCCCGCCGGCGCTCCTCTACGGGATCGGCGCGCTGCTCATCCCCGAGTCCCCGCGCTATCTTGCGGCGAGGGGGCGCGTGACCGAGGCGCTCGTCGTGCTCCGCGGCTTCCTCGGCGCGGCCGCCGATTCGAAGCTCGTCGAGATCCAGAAGACGCTCTCGTCCGAGCGACGGCCGAGGCTCGCGGACCTGCGGGGGCGCTCCGGGCTGCTCCGCATCGTCTGGATCGGCATCGGCATCTCGGCATTTCAGCAGCTCGTGGGCATCAACGTCATCTTCTACTACTCGAGCGTCCTCTGGCAGGCGGTCGGGTTCTCCGAGCGAAGCTCCCTCGCCATCACGGTCATCACCGGCGTCACGAACATCGCGACCACCTTCGTCGCCATCGCGACAGTCGACCGCCTCGGGCGCAGGCCGCTGCTCATCGCGGGTTCCATCGGGATGGCGCTGACGCTCGGCACCATGGCGGCCGTGTTCGGCGCCGCGGGCGAGGACGCCGCGGGCAACCCCGTCCTGAGGGGCGCTGCCGGCCCCGTCGCGCTGCTCGCGGCCAACCTCTATGTCTTCTGCTTCGGGGCGTCGTGGGGCCCGGTGACCTGGGTGCTGCTCGGCGAGATGTTCGAGAACCGCATCCGCGCCCTCGCCCTCTCGATCGCGGCCGCCGCGCAATGGCTGGCGAACTTCCTCGTGAGCGCGACATTCCCCTCGCTCAAGGTGGCCGGCCTGGGCATCGCCTATGGGCTCTACGCCGCCGCGGCGGCGGCCTCGCTTGTGTTCGTCATCGCCTTCGTCCCCGAGACGAAGGGCAAGGAGCTTGAAGAGATGTGATGTGTCAGCGTGCTGCGGGGATCTCCGCGTCCAGCCGGTCGAAGCAGCGGAACGGGGCGGATGAGCGTCGCTCGTCTCTTCCTTGCTCGGTCACCGTATCTCCTCTCGGGCCTCCGGTGTTCGGGCGACATCCGGACCCGGCGCCGGTCATCCCGCGCTGGGTCACGGGATCCCGAGCAGCCCGCTCCCCTGGTAGACCACGAGCGCCGCGACGTACGCCGCCGCGTAGCTGTAGGCGAGGACGAACGCCGGCCAGCGCCACGTCTTCGTCTCGCGGCGGATCGCCGCCACGGTGCTCATGCACTGACAGGCCAGGACGAAGAACGCGAGCAGCGCGAGCCCCGTGCGCGTCGAGTACGCGTGCGTCCCGTCCGGGCGCCTCGCCTCGCGGATCCGCTCGGCGAGCGGCGCGGGCTCGTCGTCGGCGCCCTCGATGCCGAAGATGACGCCCATCGTCCCGACCATGACCTCGCGCGCGCCGAACGAGCCGATGAGGCCGACGTTGATGCGCCAGTCGAAGCCGAGCGGCGCGGTCACCGGCTCTAGCGCGCGCCCCACGCCGCCGGCGATGCTCGACGCGAGCGGCGTCGCCGCGGTCTCGGCCGCGGCGGCCGGCGGCTCCGGCGCGGCGGCGCCCGGCATGGGGACCTTCAGGAGCACCCACAGCACGGCCGAGACGGCCAGGATCACGGTCCCGACCTCGCGCGTGAACCGCCACGCCGCCCGGGCCGCCTGGCGGGCGACGAGGCGCGGCTCGGGGCTCCGGTACGCCGGCATCTCGAGCACCATGGGGAGCGAGCGCCCGCGGGTCGCCGTGCGGCGGAGCACGAGCGAGGCGGCGAGCCCGGAGAAGATGCCGGCGACGTAGAGCGCGACGAAGAGCAGCGCCTGCACCCACGCGCCGTGGGCGGCGAAGAAGGTCGTCAGCAGGAGCCCGTAGGTCGGGATCCGCGCGGAGCAGGCCATGAGCGGCAGCACGAGGATCGCCGTGAGCCGCTCGCGCGGATCGCGGAGGATGCGCGTCGCGTGCACGGCGGGCACCGCGCACGCGTGCCCCATGAGCAGCGGGAGGAACGCGCGGCCGCTCAGCCCCATGAGCTGGAGCAGGCGGTCGACGAGGAAGGCGCCGCGCGCGAGGTAGCCGCTCGCCTCGAGCAGCTCCATGGCGACCGTGAGGACCACGATCTGGGGCATGAAGGCGAGCACCGTCCCCGCGCCGCCGAGCAGGCCGTCGACGACGAACGAGGCGGCGAGCCCCTCGCCGAGGGCGCGGGACACGACGCCGCCGAGCTGGCCGATCGCCGCGTCGAGCGCCTCGGTGGCCGGGGTGGCGACGAGGAAGACGGCGGCGAAGAGCAGCGCCATGAGCCCGAGGAACAGGACCGGGCCGACCGCCGGGTGGAGCAGCACGGCGTCCGCGCGCGCGGTGAAGGTCCTCCGCCGCTCCGCGGCGGCGTCGCGCAGCGGCGCCTCGACGTGCGCGGCGCGCGCGACCGCATCCGGATCCCACGCGGCGGCGCCGGGGGCCTGCGCGGCGCCTGCGGCGATGGCGTCGAGCCGCGCGGCGATCGCGTCGAGCACCACGCCGCGCGCGGCCGGGTCCCTCGCGCTCACGAGCACCACCGGGAGGCCGATGGCGCGCTCGAGGGCGCCGAGGTCGAGCCCGCGCCCCTCGCCCTCGAGCACGTCGCGCTGGGTGGCGACGACGAGCGGCGCGAGCCCGCGCCGCACGAGCTCGCGCGTGAGCCGCAGGCCGAGCGCGAGCTGCGTCGCGTCCAGCACCTGGACGACGAGGCGCGGCCGCCCGCCCTCGCCCGTGCGGTCGAGGAAGCGGCGCGCGACGCCCTCGTCCGTCGCGGGGTCGACGACGGCCTCGATCGAGTAGAGCCCTGGGAGGTCCGCGATCGTCACCGCCTTCCCGCCGGCGAGGCGGACGTCGGCGGTGAGGATGTCCACCGTGATGCCGGGGAAGTTGCCGACGTGCGCGCTGCCGCCGGTCAGCCGGTTGAACAGCGACGACTTGCCCGAGTTCGGCCGACCGAGGAGCGCGACGAGCGGCCGCTCGATCGCCGCCTGTACGCGGGCCGCGCGCGCGTCCGTGCGCGCCTCGCCGAACGCCTCGGTCACGGGCTCCGCCCCGGCTGGGGCAGGGGCGCGACCAGGATCGAGCGGGCGAGCGCCGCGTTGATCGCGAGCTCGCCCCCGGAGCCGGTGCGCACATGGAGGGGGCCGCCGAACACCGCGCGCCGGATCAGCGTGAGCGTCTGGCCGGGGCCGAGCCCCATCGCGCCGAGCCACCCGGCGAGATCGGCGTCGAGGCCGATCTCGACCACGATGGCCCGCTCACCGGCGCGCACCTCCGCGAGCGGGCCCGCGGCGGGAGCGTCGCGCGCCCCGCGGGGCCCCGCGGACACGCCGGTCGGGCTCAGGGTGGTGGAGGAGCTCGGGTCGATCGGGAGAGGGGAGGAGGCGCCGGGAATCATGGTCCTTGGTTAATGTTGAAAATGTAAATCATTTTCATCACTCGCGCCAGATCCTATCACCTGCCGCACCGTCAGGACGGCGACGCGGCCCGCCTCGCGCTCTTCCGCGAGCCAGCCGAGGAGCGTGGAGAGGTCCTCGGTGGAGATGCTGTAGTCGTCGCACGCGTCACAGAGATGGTGGAAGGTGAGCTGTATCCAGCCGCCAGCCGGCTGCGCGCGGCGGACGAGAGATTGGATTCTGGGGAGGCTGTGAGCGCGGCGGAGGGAGCCGGGTGTGCGGGTGGCCATGGGGTCGCGCGGAGGGATGGTCTCCGCCCATGTGCAGAAGATGCATGGAGGGTAGCCGATCCCGCCAACCTCTCTGGCGCTTTCGTAACCGCAGGCGCGCACCTGCTCGGCGCTGGCGCTGTCGTAATCGCCATTGGGGTACGCGAAGTCGCTCACGTCGAAGCCCAGCGCGAGGAGAGCGCGGCGATCCTCGCAGATCTGATGGCGCTGTTCTCTGGCAGGGAGCCCGGGCAGCCGCGCGTGATCGATGGTGTGGCCGCCGATCTCATGGCCGTCGGACGCGAGCGCGCGGAGCTGCGCGACCGTCAGGTAGCCGGGCCGGTCGAGTCGACCGCTGTTCACGAAGAACGTGGCATGCATCCGGTGCTCGGCGAGGATGGATCGCGCGGAGAGCTGATTTGCCAGCGTGTCGTCGAACTCGAGGGACACGACAGCGACGCCCGCGGGAACCCCTGTCAGGAGGACCGAGGCGACGAGGATGGCGGCGAGGCACGCGCCGATGCACACCAGCACCGCCTGCTCTTCGCGCGTCGGGAGGCCCCGCGCGCGGCCCTTCTCTGTGCGTAGGATCTCCACAGCAGACATGGCCGTATCATCTGCCGTGCCTGCGCCTCGGGCGTCTTTCCAGGGAGCCCCGGCGTTCGTCGTCGTCTTCGTCCCCGAGACGAAGGGCAAGGAGCTCGAGGAGATGTGATCGCGGGAGGCTCTCGCTCCTCAGGGACGCTCCAGGACCATCCGCACGCCGAGCGCCACGAGGACCACGCCGGAGACCGCCTCGAGCGTCCGGCGCACGCGACCGCCGGCCATGGCGGCCTGGAGCCGGCCGAGGAGCAGGACGAGCGCCAGGTACCAGGCGGTGTCCACGGCGACCCACACCAGCGAGAGGAGGAGCAGCGCCGACATCATCGGAGCACCGGTCGGCACGAACTGCGGCAGGAAGGAGGCAGCGAACACGGCCGCCTTCGGGTTCGCCAGGATGGTGAGCAGGCCGATGCGGAAGGCGCTCCAGCCGCCGGCAGCGGGCTCCCGGGCTCCCGGCCCCGCGTCGCCGCTGCTGGCCCGAGGCCGCCCCAGGATGGACTGAACGCCGAGCGCGACGAGGACGGCCGCGCCGGCGAGGCGGAGCGCGTGGTACGCGACCTCGGAGGCCTCGACGAGCGCGGAGGCCCCGAGCGCCGCGACGAGGGCCCAGAAGAGGAGCCCCACCTCGTTCGCGGCGATGGTGGCGAGCGCGGCGCGGGGCCCGCCGCGCAGGGCCTGCCGCACGATGACGGCGGTGCTCGGCCCCGGGATCATGGCCAGCACCAGCGCGGCGCCGCAGAAGGCAAGCAGGGTCGAGGTCACGACGACCCTTGTGTAGCCGCTGGACGCTCCGCCGGCCAGGCCCGGTCGCGTGTCCTCGGGGCCGGAGCGTCGAGCGGGCGAGTCCGCCCTCCAGGCTCCCTTTCGCCGGAGCGCCCCGTCCAGCGGCGTGCGCCGCCCGCACCGGCGGAGCGCGCGCTCTAGAAAACGCAATTGTGTTGCAATTAAGTTTGGGTTGCCATAGCGTGATTCACGCGCTCGCGCTGCGGGCGCGGATCAAGAGAGGCCTCTTTGTGACTCCAAAGCTCCCTGTGACCGTGCTGTCCGGCTTCCTGGGCGCCGGCAAGACCACGCTGCTCAACCACGTGCTCGCGAACCGCGACGCGCTGCGCGTCGCCGTGATCGTCAACGACATGAGCGAGGTCAACGTCGACGCGGCGCTCGTCCGGGGTGGGGGCGCGGCGCTCCGCCGCGTCGAGGAGAAGCTCGTCGAGATGTCGAACGGGTGCATCTGCTGCACCCTCCGGGAAGACCTGCTGGTCGAGGTGGCCCGCCTGGCCGGGGAGGGGCGCTTCGACTACCTGCTCATCGAGTCGACGGGCATCTCAGAGCCGCTGCCCGTGGCCGAGACGTTCACCTTCGCCGACCCCGCGACGGGCAAGGGCCTCTCGGAGCTCGCCCGGCTCGACACGCTCGTCACCGTGGTCGACGCGCAGCGGTTCCTCGCCGACTGGACGAGCGCCGACGAGCTCCGGGCGCGCAGGGCCGCGCTGGACGGCGACGACGAGCGCACGGTCGCCGATCTGCTCGTCGAGCAGGTCGAGTTCGCGAACGTGCTCGTGCTCAACAAGACCGATCTCGTCAGCGAGGACGAGGTCGAGCGGCTCAGGGCGATGCTCCTGCACCTGAACCCCGGCGCCCGGGTGATCAGGGCCTGTCGCGGCCAGGTGGATCCGCGCGAGATCCTCGGCACGGGGCGCTTCGATCACGAGGAGGCGGCGCGCTCACCCGGCTGGATGAGGGAGCTGCGCGGCGAGCACGTGCCCGAGACCGAGGAGTACGGGATCGAGAGCTTCGTCTACCGCGCAGACCGCCCGATGCACCCGGAGCGGCTCTGGGCCTTCCTCCACGGCGCGACCGCGTGGGATGGCGTGCTCCGCTCCAAGGGGTTCTTCTGGCTCGCGACCCGCATGGACACCACCGGCGCCTGGTCCCAGGCGGGCGGCGCGGCCTCGTTCGAGGCGGCGGGACGCTGGTACGCGGCCCTGCCGGAGGAGCAGCGGCCGGAGGACGAGGAGGAGCGCGCCGCGCTCGACGCAGCGTGGAATCCGGTCTGGGGCGACCGGCGGCAGGAGATCGTCTTCATCGGCGTCGACATGGCCCGAGACGAGCTCACGCGCGGCCTCGACGCCTGCTTGCTCACCCAGGAGGAGATGGCCGCGGGGCCCTCCGGCTGGAGCCGGCTCGACGATCCTTTCCCGGCGTGGGAGCAGGCAGAAGAGGTGGAGAGCGAGGCCGAGGCCGCGCAGCCCCTCCGCCTGCCCTGAGGCCCGCCGCAGGACGGCGGGCCCACATCGGCGCGGGTCGCTGCGGCGAAGCGCGCGCCCGGGCTCACGCAGCCGCGTCGCGCTCCTCAGGAGAGCGCCAGTGTCACCCTCACTTGCCACCTCCCTTCGAGATCTTCCTCTCCGTGAAGAGCACGTGCTTGCGGTCGATCGGCTCGTATTTCTTCCTCTGCATCTTCTCCGTCATCGTCTGCACCGGTCGCCGCCCCGGCCCTCGCCTCGCGTCGCCCTGACGCTCGACGCCCTGGCCTGAACGTTACGCCATCACCTGCACGTCGCCGTGATGGTCGCAGTGCCCGCTGTGCGGGTGGTGCAGGTGGCCTTCGACGAGGAAGTCCACGTGGTCTCCGTGGGGGACGGGGGGGTGCCCACAGCCCTGTCCGTGCTTGTGCTTCACGTCATGGCCTGAGCACGCGTGGCTCGGGGTGCACTGCGCGGGGTTCGCGTCGTCCACCGAGAGGACGTGCTCGTCAAAATGGTCCTCATGCTGATGATGCAAGTGGCCATCATGCAGGTAGTCGACGTGGTCGCCGTGACGGATCGCCGGGTGTCCGCACGTCGTGCCGTGATCGTGCGCATGATTCTGGTGCGTCGCGTGGTCCTTCATCCTGATCTCCTTGGTTGAGCGGTAGGGAACGCACTGCTCCGGAAGAGCAGAGGCTGCTTGCATCAGCCTCCGAGGCCCCGATCCCTCGGCTGCCACCCACGAAGGCTCGGTCTTCAGTAAGTTAGCTTACCTCGAGGCGCGCGCCGGTCATTCAAATTTCTTGTGCGGCGGTTGTCGCCGCCAGAGCTCGTCTCGCGGCCAGCGCGCCGCGGCTCCCTGCTCGACCTGCCAGCGCGTTGAAGGAGGGTCGTCTTTCGCAAGGCGCGGCGCGTCGCCGGCGGGCGCGGCCGATCCGTCTCCCTCGGACGGGCATCTCGTCCTAGACTCCCCGTCAATGGTCGAGCTAGCCAGGCACGCCGACCCGGACCAGGCGCGGCAGGCACCCCCGGAGAGACCCACCCGACGGTGCCCCGTGTGCGCGGTCCGGTACCCGCTCGACTTCCTCGTCTGCCCCATCGACGCGACGGCGCTGGAGCTCCAGGGCGTCACAGCGACCGACCCGATGGTCGGCGAGCTGCTCGCGGGGAGCTTCTGCATCACCGGCGTGATCGGCGCGGGCGGCATGGGCCGCGTCTACGTCGCCGAGCACATCCGCCTGCCGAAGCGCTTCGCCGTCAAGGTGCCCCACGAGCACTTCGCCAGCCACCGGGAGGCGATGGCGCGCTTCGAGCGCGAGGCCCAGACGATCGCGCGCGTCGGCAACGAGCACGTGATCGACGTCGTGGACGTCGTGCGCCTCAAGGACGGTCGCCCGTGCATGGTGACCGAGCTGCTCAAGGGCGAGGACCTCGGCAGCCTCCTCGACCAGGTCGGCAAGCTGCCGCTCCCGACAGCGATCACCATCTCGCGCCAGGTCTGTCGAGGCCTGGCCGCGGCCCACGCGACAGGCGTCGTCCACCGCGACCTCAAGCCGTCGAACCTGTTCCTCGTGCGGCGCGAGGGGGGCAGCATGCACGTGAAGATCCTCGATTTCGGGGTCGCCAAGGTGCTCGACGGCGCCGACCTCACCCGCACGGGCTCGGTGGTCGGCACGCCGCAGTACATGGCGCCGGAGCAGGCGCGAGGCTCTGCCGAGGTCGACTCGCGCGCGGACATCTACGCGGTGGGCGCCGTGCTCTACCGCATGCTGACCGGCGATCGGCCGTTCCCCGACGAGGAGCCGACCCGGGTCATGATCCGCCTGCTCACCGAGGACCCGCGGCGCCCGCGCGACATCGACAGGACCATCCCGGAGGGGCTCGAGGCGCTCATCCAGCGCGCCATGGCCCGCGCGCGCGAGGACCGGCCGCCGTCCGCCCAGGAGCTCGATCGCCTGCTCGCGGACTTCGACATGCAGGACCCGCTCAACCCTGCGCGCGCGCTCGCGCTGCCCACGGCGGTGACCGACGGCGCGCCGAACGACGAGGTGGCCACCGTCGTCATCCCCAACGCCCAGGGGCAGAGCGCGGACGACGTGACGCGCAGGGCGCGGCGCGCGCGGCCTGTCGCGGTGCTGCTGTCGATCGCGGTGAGCCTCGCGGCGGGCGCGGCCGTCTTCACCAGCGCCGCGATGGTCCTGCGGATGATCTACGGCATCACCGAGCGGCGGGCGCTCGACGAGACCGAGCTCCTCATCGCCGGGGGGGCCGCGGGGGCGCTCTCGCTCTTCGCCTTCATCGGCACGATCCGGGTGCTCGTCGGGCGCTGGCGGAGCGCGCCGGCCATGGAGCGCCTCGGAAGGGGCCTCCGGGCCACGCTTGTGTGGCTGTTCATCTCGTGCGGCGTGCTCGCGCTCTGCGCCGCCGCCTACAACGCGTTCGCGCTGCCGATCCCCGCGGCGTGGCTCGCGCCGACCACCTGGCTCGGCTGGCTCAACGTGGGCGTCGTGGGGCTGCCGACCCTGATCGCGCTCGTCGCGCTCATCGTGGCGCTGCGGCGCGTGACGCGCGTGTCCTAGCCGGCCCCCTCCACGGGGGCCCACGGCGGGGGCGCGGGAGACGGGGCGAAATCTGGCCATCCCGCGAGCCCGTCAACATTGTCTCATGCATTCGACAGCTTGTAAATAGGTGGTTGAATCGGCGAGATCTCCGTGCCCGCGAAGCACCCGTGAGGAGGAGAGATCATGTCCGCACGATTCAGGCCCGAGATGTATGCCGTCGATTTCGGTACCTCCAACTCGCTGCTCTCTGCGGCAAGCGCGGAGGCGACCTGCCCGCCCATCCCGCTCGACGGCGCGGCGGCAGACCCGACCGTCCTCCGGAGCCTGCTCTTCTTCGGGCAACAGCGGTTCTCCTGCGGCGCAGCGGCGATCACCGATTTCGTCGCGAACGGGATGCAAGGGCGCTTCATCCGCTCGATCAAGAAATACCTCCCGGACCGGAGCTTCTCCGGCACCCAGATCGGGCACCGGGTCGTGACCATCGAGGACCTGATCGGCCGGTTCCTCAAGGAGATGCGCGATCAGGCGAACCGGTACTTCGAGGCGGACGTCGCGCGCGTCGTGCTGGGCAGGCCGGCGAAGTTCTCGAACGACCCGGCGGACGATCGGCTCGCCGAGGAGCGGCTCGAGAGGGCGGCGCGCATCGCCGGGTTCCGCGAGATCTTCTTTTGCCCCGAGCCCGTCGCCGCCGCGCACGATTTCCATCTGGAGCTCGACCGCGGGGCCGTCGTCCTCGTGGCCGATTTCGGGGGCGGGACGTCGGATTACACGATCGTGCGGATGCGCCGGGAAGGGTTCGCGCCGTCCGACGTGCTCTCGCTCGGCGGCGTGTCGATCGCCGGGGACGCGCTCGACGGGAGCCTCATGCGGCACAAGATCGCGCGCCACTTCGGCGCAGAGGTCACCTACCGCGTCCCGCTCGGCTCGAACCTGCTGACAATGCCCCGGCCCATCGCCGAGAAGCTCTGCTCGCCGGCCGATATGACCGTGCTCCAGCACCGCGACGTGCTCGCCTTCCTCCGCGACGTGAAGGCGTGGTCCCTCGGGCCCGAGGACCGGCAGCGCATGGATAACCTGCTCTGCCTCGTCGAGGACTCGCTCGCCTTCCGGGTGTTCGAGGAGATCGAGCGCAGCAAGTGCGCGCTGTCCGGCGAGGCAGCGACGGAGTTCCGCTTCGACTACCCGTCAATGCACATCCGCGAGCCCATCGCGCGGGAGGACTTCGAGGCCGCAAGCGAGCGGCAGATCGACGCCATCCTCCGCGCCCTCGACCACACGGTGCAGGACGCGGGCATGTCGTTCGACGACGTCGACGTCGTGTGCTGCACCGGCGGCACCGCCAGGGTGCCGGCCCTCCGGCGCGCGATCGAGCGCCGCTTCGGCCAGGGCAAGGTGAGGCAGCTCCGGAGCTTCCACTCGGTCGTGCAGGGGCTCGCCGAGCGCGCGCGCAGCATCGCCGCCGCGTCCGCCTGATCGGGCGTCGAGCCAGCGGGGATCGCCCTCGACGATCCACGGGTACGCCTCGTGGAGCGCGCGCTCCATCCGGCCGCCGTAGGTGTGGCCCGCGCCCTCGGCGTGGAGCACGCGCGCCGTCACGCCGCCGCGCTCGAGCACCGCCTGCGTCTCGCGCGCCCTGGCCGCGCAATCGGCCCGGCCGCACGCGAGCAGCACCCGCGCCCCCCCGGCGCCGCGAAAGCGCCGGGCGGTGCCCAGCGTCCACTCGCCGAAGCCGCCATAACCACCCTCGATCAGCGCCGCCCGCGCGAAGCGCGCGGGGTGCCCGGGCAAGAGCAGCGCGCCCATGATCGCCCCCTGCGAGAACCCCGCATAGACGGGCTCGCGGAGATCCACCCGATCCCCGAAGCGCCGCGACAGCGCCGAGACGGCCGCCGCGACCTCGCGGCTCAGCGCGCGATGATCGGGGTAGTAGAAGATCCCGTCCGGCACCCGCGCGTCGATGGGCTTGCCGCGCGGGCAGAGGATGAACCCGGCGCCCCGCACCATCGCGCGCCAGACGTCGCAGTGCCACTCGGGCCGATCGCCGGCGCCGTGCGCCACCACGATCACGGGCCGCGGCCCGCCGCCGCTCGGCGGCACGACCACCGCGGGCCTGAAGCCGGGGACCTCGAGNCCACCGCGGGCCTGAAGCCGGGGACCTCGAGATCGACGAACGCTCCCTCCTCGGCCGGCGGCGGGGGCGCCGGCGCGGGCGCGGGGCGATCCTCCGGCGCGTCGAGGGACGCGTCGCTGCGGCCCACCGGCGCGGCGAGCGGCGCGGGCGCGCACCCGCCGGCGCCGATCGCGAGCGCGATCGTCAGGAGGAGCGCCCCTCGCGGGCCGCAGGTCGCCGGCGCTCGTCGGCTCGTCACGCTCATCGCGACTCGGAGCCTGAACACCGCGAGCGCGAGAATCAAGAAGCGGAGCAGGTGCCCTATCCCGAAATACAGGGAGAACCTTCGCGAGCGCTCGTGGGAGCCTCATGGAGGGGAAAGGGGATGTTCCCCCCACCCGTCGTGTCGAGCGCCACGCTGGAGCCAGGCAGCGCCTAGGCCGCCACGAGCACGATGCGGCTCACCTCGGGGGGCGCGCCGATGCGCGCGGGCGGGCCGGCGGTGCCGAAGCCGCGGTTGATGTAGAGATG
The DNA here is from genome assembly GCF_001589285.1 of Sorangium cellulosum. GTDB lineage: Bacteria > Myxococcota_A > Polyangia > Polyangiales > Polyangiaceae > Sorangium > Sorangium cellulosum_G. The sequence continues at coordinate 25,383 of NZ_JEMA01000738.1, forward strand.
CGCGCCGCCGCGCTGGTAGAGCCCGGCGACGTAGCCGTGAGGGAGCACCACGTCGGCGGGCCGGACGACCAGGTTGACCTGGCCGCCGTGCGTATGCCCGCTGATCTGCAAGGCCACCTCGCCGGCCGCCTCCGGGAAGAACACGGGGTTGTGACAGAGCAGCACGCGCGGCAGGTCGCGCGGCACGTCGGCGAGCGCCCGGCCGAGGTGGGGGCCGCCGCCGGGCACCCGCCGCCGCGCCCACACGTCGTCGACGCCGAGCAGCGCGAAGGCGCCGCCGGCCCCTCCGATGACGCGCCCCCGGTTCTGCAAAACGTGCGCGCCGCCGCGCTCGAGCGCGTCGATCGTCGCGTCGATGCCGGCGAAATGATCGTGGTTGCCCGGGATCGCCGCGACCCCCTCGCGGGCGAGCGGGCCGAGCCGCCGCGTGAGCCGCCCGAGGTGCTCGGCGTACCTCGGATCGAAATCGATGAGGTCGCCCGTCATCACGACGAGATCGCCGCGCGCCTTGCGCACGAGATCCTCGGCGGCGCGCATCTCGGGCTCACCCACGAACAGCCCGAGGTGGATGTCCGAGAGCTGCACGATCGAGAAGCCGTCCAGGCTGCGCGGCAGCCCCTGTATCGGAATGGCGATCTCCTCGATGACGTAGTCGTGCCGCCCGACCAGCGCGCCGTACACAGCGCTGCCGCCGCCGATGAGGAACGCCGAGCCCGCGGCCCCGTTCGCGAGGAACGCGCGGCGGGGGAGCGCGGGCAGCGCGCTCGGCGGCGCAGCCGGCGGGACGGCCGG
>NZ_JEMA01000739.1 GCF_001589285.1 Sorangium cellulosum
GGCGGCGGCGCGAGCGGCGAGGTGGATGATGTGATCGGTCCGTTCGAGTTCACGACCGAGCTCCACGGATTGCTTGTCGGTGACTACATGATGGTGCCGGGATCCCGGCTGGATCTCCTCACCGAGTGAACCAGGACGGCCTGCGGCGCTCGCTCTCGCGCTGCTGCGCGGAGCGAGCGCCCGGCCCGCCTCCTCGATCCTCCCGGGCGCGCTCCGGCGCGGCCCGGCTCGACCCAGCTTCCCTCTTTCACCTGATGTGACTGCGCGCCTGCTGCCATGCTGGCCGCGGCGTCGCCTTGCGATCCGCCGGACCGGCGGGGGGGGGGCGCGTCCGGTGCGGGCGCTGGTCGTGTCGTCGTGAGCCGCGGCTGTATCGAAGGTCAGCGCGAGGGGCCGCTGGACGCGAGGCGCTGGAATGGAGCGCCGAGATGTCGTCAACTACCGCCGTCCGACCCGAGGGCGCCGCCCGTCGGGTCGCCAAGGTCCGCATGATCCGAACTGTCCACACGACCCGCTACGTCACCCCGCTGCGCGAGGGCGGCTCGCTTCCGGCGATCGTCGAGGCGGACGACGACGGGCTCTACGTCGTGAAGTTCCGCGGCGCCGGCCAGGGGCCGAAGGCGCTCATCGCGGAGCTCGTCGCCGGGGAGATCGGGCGCGCGCTCGGCCTGCCCGTGCCGGAGATCGTCTTCATGGAGCTCGACCCGGAGTTCGGGCGCGCCGAGCCGGACCCGGAGCTCTCCCACCTGCTCTCGGCGAGCGCGGGCCTGAACCTCGCGCTCGACTACCTGCCCGGGTCGTTCGCGTTCCAGCCGCTCGCCGGCGCCGAGCTCGACCCGGCGCTCGCGTCGGCCGTCGTCTGGTTCGACGCCTTCGTGAGCAACGTCGACCGGACGCCCAAGAACCCGAACCTGCTCCTGTGGCACCGCCGCCTCTGGCTCATCGACCACGGCGCGGCGCTCTACCTCCACCACGCCTGGACCGACGCGACCGATCCGCTCGCCGACGCGCCCGATCGGTTCCCCCTCATCGGGAGCCACGTGCTGCTCCCGTTCGCCCGCGACATCGCCGCGGCCGACGCCGCCCTCAGCGCCCGGCTCACGCCCGAGCGGATCGCGGCGATCGTCGCCGCGATCCCGGACGCGTGGCTTGTCGAGCCGGAGCCGCCGACCCGGCGGGTCAGCGAGCGGGCTTCGGCATTTCACGGCCTCGATGAAGGCGAGGCGCCGCCGCCCTCCGCCGCGCCGAGCGCCGAGGCGCGGCGCGCGAAGTACGCCGCGTACCTCACCCACCGCCTCGCGTCGCCGCGGGGCTTCGTCGAGGAGGCGCTCGATGCCCGCGCCCGACGCTAGCCCGCCGCGCGCGCGCGGCGCCGCCGACGCCTTCGACTACGCCGTGCTACGCGTCGTCCCGCGCGTGGAGCGCGGCGAGCGCGTCAACGTCGGGGTGGTCCTCTTCTGCCGCGCGCAGGGGTTCCTCGAGGCGCGGACCGAGCCCGACGAGCGGCGCCTGCGGGCCCTGTGGCCCGCCCTCGATCTCGAGGCGGTCCGCGGCCACCTCGACTTCGTCCGCCGCGTGTGCGCGGGCGACGCGGCGTGCGGCTACGTCGCCGGGCTCCCCCAGGTCGAGCGCTTCGGCTGGGTGGTCTCCCCGGCCAGCACCATCGTCCAGCCCTCGCGCGTCCACGCCGGCCTCTGCGCCGACCCGGCCGCGGCGCTCGACAGGCTGCTCGCGGCGCTGGTGCTGCCGGGCTGAGCGGCCCGGCTGAGCGAAGGCCGCGCTCAGTGGCCGCCCTTGTCGCGGCCCAGCGCCTTCTTCACCGCGGTCACGATCCCCAGCAGCACAGCGCCGGCCACGGCGCCGACAACGGCGTTGGCCAGCGGCGGCACGATCGCGCCGAGCACGGGGCCGGCGCCCTCGGTCATGCCCTCGATGTGGTGGTGCAGCACCGGCACGCCGTGCGTGAGGATGCCGCCGCCGACGAGGAACATCGCCGCCGTGCCGGCGACCGACAGGGCCTTCATCAGCCAGGGCGCCGCCCTCAGGATGCCGCGGCCGAGCGACTGCTGCCCCGGGTTGCTCTGGCGGCTCAGGTAGAGGCCCGCGTCGTCGAGCTTGACGATGCCGGCGACCAGCCCGTAGACGCCGAAGGTCATGATCAGGGCGATGCCGGTCAGCACGGCGACCTGCGTGCCGAACGGCGAGGCCGCCACGGTGCCCAGCGTGATCGCGATGATCTCGGCCGACAGGATGAAGTCGGTGCGCACCGCGCCCTTGATCTTGTCCCTCTCGAACGCCACGAGGTCGATCTTCGGGTCGGTGATCGCCTGCACCAGCTCGGCGCGGCGGGCCTCGTCCTCGTGCTCGGTGTGCAGCAGCTTGTGGGCGATTTTCTCGAACCCCTCGTAACAGAGGAAGGCGCCGCCGAGCATCAGCAGGGGGGTGATGGCCACGGGCACGACGGCGCTGATCGCCAGCGCCGCCGGCACCAGGATGGCCTTGTTGATCAGCGAGCCCTTGGCCACGGCCAGCACGACCGGCAGCTCGCGGTCGGCGGTGACGCCGGTCACCTGCTGGGCGTTCAGCGCCAGGTCGTCGCCCAGAACGCCGGCGGTCTTCTTGGCGGCCACCTTGGTCAGCACCGCCACGTCGTCCAGCACGGTGGCGATATCGTCGATCAGGGCGAGCAGGCTGCTTCCGGCCATGGAGTGAGGTCCTCGTCGAAGGGATGGGGTGGATGACGTCGCGGCGTCGCCCCTGGCGGCCGTCGCGGCCCGCATGGTAGCGGGCGCCGGCCGTCGCCGGGTCGAAGAACCTGGACGTTCACGTCGACCGGCGAGGCTAGCACGTACGGCCTGCGGGCGACGGCCCGCCGGCCGCGGCCTGCGCGCGGCGTCGACGTGGGCCGGCATCGCCCGGCCCACGTCGACGCCGCGCGCCCTGACGACGGATTGGACACTGTCCAATCTGTTGGCGCATGATCCGACAGAATGGACAGCCCGGCTTACCTTGATCGCATCTGGGGGTTGGAGGAGGCCGTCATGAGGATAGGCATAGTGCTCGGCAGCACGAGGACCGGAAGGCAGTCGCACAAGGTCGCGCGTCACCTGGAGAGGGAGCTGCAAAAGAGGAGCGTCGCCACGGACCTGATCGATCTGGCCGAGAGCCCGCTGCCGATCCTGGACGAGCGCGCCGGCCGTCACCCGCAGCTCCAGGCGAGGGTCCAGGGCCTGAGCGCGCGGCTCCACGAGGCCGATGGGCTTGTGTTCGTGACGCCGGAGTACCACGGGAGCTTCTCCGGTGTGCTGAAGAACGCCCTGGATTACTTCTGGGAGGAGTTCAACAAGAAGCCGATCGGCGTGGCCGCCGTCTCGGCGGGGAAGCTGGGGGGCATCAACGCGTCGACCCAGCTCCAGCACGTGATCCTGAGCCTGGGAGCCTTCCCGCTGCCGATCAAGCTGCTCGTCCCGGAGGTCCATGACGCGTTCGACGAGTCGCTCCAGGTGAAGGGCGAGCACATCGAGCGGTCGACCACCAGGTTCCTCGACGATTACCTGTGGTTCGCCCGCGCGATCGTCGACGCGAAGCGCGCCGCGTCCGAGCGGGCGGCGTAGCGACGGAGGCGCCGCCGCGGGGAGATCGGCTGGATCGACTGCGCCCGCGCGGCGCCGCTCAGGCGCTCTCCTCGATACCCGACGGCTCTTCCAGCCCCGGCGGCTCCTCCAGGCTGATGCGCCCGAGCCGGCCGGCGCGGAAGTCGTGGACAAGGATGTCCGACGCTTTGTGCAGATCCACCGAGCCGCCGCCGCGCAGGCAGCCGCGGCGGCGGCCGATCTCCTCGATCAGCGCGGCGGCCGTGGTCGGGAGATCCGTCAGCTTGTAGCGGGCGGCGAGGAGCTCCGGATAGCGCCGCAGGAAGTATCCCGCGGCGAAGTGGGCGACGCTCTGGTAATCGATGGCCGTATCGGGGATCGCCCCGCCAACGGCCAGGCGGAACGAGGCCGCCTCGTCGTCGATCTTGGGCCAGAGGATCCCCGGGTTGTCGGAGATGGCCATGCCGCTCTTCAGGGTGACGAGCTGCCGGCTCTTCGTGACCGCGGGCTCGTCGCCGACCTTGGCCACCTTGCGCTCCATGAGCGTGTTGATCAGCGTCGATTTACCGACGTTCGGGATCCCCACGATCATGGCCCGCACCACCTTGCCAGGGCCGTTCTTGGGGGGCGCGAGGCGCTTGCAGAGCTCCGGGATCCGGCGCCGGGCCTCGGACGACTGGCTGGCGGAGATCGCGATCGCGAGCACCTGGCCGCCGGCGGGCGCCCCCCCGGACGGGGCCGGGTGCTCCGCCTCGAGGTGACGGAGCCACGCCTTCGTGACGGCCGGGTCCGCGAGATCGCTCTTGTTCAGCACCTTGATGCACGGCTTCTGGCCGCGCAGCTCGGCCACGGCGGGGTTCTCGCTGGCCCGCGGCATGCGGGCGTCGAGCACCTCGATGATGACGTCCTGCGACGGCATCGACTCGGCGATCGCGCGCCGAGCCTTGGTCATGTGGCCGGGATACCATTGAATCGACATCGGTTGCCTGTCGCAGCTCTACCACGGGCCGAGGCTCAGGCGCAGCCGTCCGGCCCGCAGGCCGCGCCCTCGGCGGGCGCCTGCTCGGGCTCGTCGGCCGCCTCGGCCCACGCCCTCTGGAGCACGCCGAGGAGGGCCTCCGCCGGCTGCGCGCCGGAGACGCCGTACCGCCCGCCGACCGCGAAGAAGGGCACGCCCGTGACGCCGATCGCGCGCGCCTCGGCCTCGTCGGCCCGCACCTCGCCCGCGAAGGCGTCGCCCGCGAGCGCCGCGCGGACCTCGGTCGGGTCGAGCCCCGCCTCGCCGGCGAGGCGCGCGAGCACCTCCGGCTCGCCGATCGCCTCGCCCTCGGTCATGTACGCCCGGAGCAGCCGCTCCTTCACGGCGTCCTGCACGCCGCGCTCGGCCGCGAGGTGCAGCACGCGGTGCGCGTCGAAGGTGTTGCCGGGCCGGACCTTCTCGAAATGGAACTCGAGCCCGTCCGCCGCGGCCACCTCGGTCATCTGCCGGATCATGCCCTCGGCCTTGGCGACCGACGTGCCGTACTTCCTGGCGAGCCGCTCGGCATAGGAGGCCCCGGCGTCGAGGACGCGCTTCGCCGAGGGATCCAGCTCGAACGCGCGCCAGACGACCTCGACCGCATCCCTGTGCGCGAACCTGGCGAGCGCGGCCTCGAGCCGGCGCTTGCCCACGTAACACCACGGGCACGCGATGTCGGACCAGACATCGATACGGAGCTCCTTCATGGCGGTCATGGTAGGCCGCCGCGGCGCCCCCGGCCAGGCGCGTTCGGCGCCTGCTCACGCGATGGGCTCACCCGGCGAGAGCGCGAGTTCATGGGGTCCGCAGGTCAGGTCTCCGCCCGTCGTTCGCCTGCCATGCCGGCCGCGCCCTGCCGCGGCTCATTGCGGCCCGATCGTCGCTGCCACCCTGTCCTCGATGCCGGCCCAGGAAGCCGGCCGATCCGCCGCCACGTAGGCCTTGAGGAGCACGTCCCGGTCCTCGAGCGCGACGACGTAGGTCACCAGCTCTAACCCGTTCTGGTGCTTGTGCCTGACGCTCAGCGCCGGCCTTCCGCCCAGCGTGAGGCGTGTCGCCCGGCCCTTCGTGACGGCGGCCTCCGGCGGCTCCTCGTCGAGCGCCTTGCGCCCCTGCTCGAGGTGCGCGTCGATCTGCTCGGGCGTCATCTCCTCCGGGCGCGGGAGCACGGCGAGCTGGAACATCATCGGCGTCTCGGGCAGCCGCCCGTAGGTGTGGAGGCGGAGGCCGTCCACCTCGTCCACGGACGTCGTCTTCGCGAGCGTCTCCGGCAGGTCCAGCGCGACGCCGACGTCGGCGACCGCTGTGCGCTCCAGCGCCGGCGGCGCGCGGAGCTCCCAGGGGCGGCCCGCGGCGAGCGCCGCCACCACGGAAAGCGCCATCGCCGCGGCGGTGAGGGTGGCCGCGGCCGTGAGGAGGGGTCGCGGCCTCGGCTCGGGGTCGGCGGGGCGCTCGCCGCCCGCGCGCTGCTCGACGGGCGTGAGGCCCCGGGGCAGGACCGTGACGACGAGCGCGAAGCCGACGACGCCGCCGCCGAGGTGCGCGAGCAGGTCGATGCCGGGCTGGAAGCTGTACGCGAGGTTGATCCCGAGCGGCCACCAGGCGCGGCTGCGCATCTGCGCGATCATCGCCGGGGGCAGGAGCCCGTGGGGCCGGAGCGCGATGCCGATGCCGGCCGTCATGAGGCCCCAGATCGCGCCCGAGGCGCCCACGCCCCACCGGCCCTCCGCGAACGCGCTCGCGCTCGCGCTCGCGATCGACCCGCCCAGCGCCGAGGCCCCGTAGAGCAGGAGAAAGCGCCGCGGGCCGAGGAGCGCCTCGAGCATCGGCCCGAGCGACCAGAGCGCCAGCATGTTGACGAAGAGGTGCACCACGTCGGCGTGCAGGAAGGCCGAGGCGAGGAGCCGGTAGACCTCCCCCCGGCGCACCGCCTCACCGCTGTTCGCGCCCATGCGCCACAGCGCCAGCTCGTGCGTGCCGGGGCCGAAGGCGTAGCTCACGGCGAGGAGCGCGGCGCACGCGACCACGAGCACCGCGGTGACGCGGCGGCTGCCCGCCAGGCGGTCGACGATCGCGCGCTCCTGCTGCGCGAGCGCCTGCCCTTCCGCGAGCGCACGGTCGAGCGCCTCGGGGCCGAGCGGGCCCACCTCGGCGAGGCGCGCGCAGGCCTCCTCGAGGGCCGGCAGGGCCTGCCCCTTGACGCGCGCGAGCGCGCCCGCGGCGTCGACGTGGTGGAAGCCCATCCGCACGGGCTGGATGATCGGCGCCGCCTTGGCGAGCGCGGCCCGGGCCGCGGCGGCGTCGCCGCCCACAACGACGAAGTGCGTCGGCGGCCCGCCGGGGCGCGCCGCCTTCACCAGCGGCTCGACCCGGGCGCGGATCAGATCGGCCGAGGCGCCGTCCGCCGCCGTGACGAGGACGATCCGGAGGGGCGCCGCGCGCCCGACGAGCTCCGAGACGCCCGCGTCGCTGCCGAGGAGCACGAGGTCGCCCCGCCCGACAAGCGCGGCGAGCAGGCGTCCGTGCCGATCCGCCGCCTCGTCTCCAGGCCCTCGTTCCATGTGCGGAAGCTCCACCAAGCTGTCTTCTCCTCGCTGCTGCGGTCGGCCGCGCCGCGCGCGGCCCTGCGGCTGTCGCGCCGCGAGCCTAGCCGAAAGGCCGCGGGGGCAGGATCGCGAAGCGCGCCCGGCGCGGCGCGCCGCGCCGCGCGCCTCGGGACCCTCGATCTCAGCGCGAGGACGCGGAGACCGCCTGCGTCGCGCCCCGCGCCGTCCCGCGGCGGAGCGCCTCCGTGACGCCTGGCAGCTCCCGGAGCCAGTCGCGCCTCGGGCTGTTGCGCATCATCCAGGCGACAGCGTCGTTCACGGTGCTGAAGACCTCGTAGCGCAGCCGCGAGCGGCTCAGCAGGATGAACTCGATGGCCACGTTGCGCACGAGCGACGCCTTGAAGCCGTGGCCCTCGAACACCAGCGCGGCGTACATCCCGTGGGCCGCGAGCTCCCTGGAGAGCTCCGCCAGCGAGAGCCGGGCCTCCTTCCCGACCGGGATCATGTTCTCCTCGAGGAGGACCAGCGTCGCCTGCAGCCCGCCCCCGTGCTCGCGCAGGACGCTGCGGACCCCGCGCACCGCCGCCGGCGTCGTGTCCCGGTGCCAGATCTGGAAGAGGACGCCCTTCCACGTGGCCACGCAGTGATCGTCATCCATCGCGTGGAGGATCGGCTCCGTCGCCCCGCCGCTGCCCTGACCGCGGTACAGCGCCGAGCTCGCGGGGGGCGCGGGGTAGGCGGACTCCGGCCGCGCGCGCTCCGCATCCCCGGGCCGCCGCTCCGCGGCGCGGGTGTCGTCCGGCGCCGCCGGTCGGCCCGCGCCGTCGAGGGGGTCGGCGTCCGGCGCCGCGCGATCGCCGTGGTCCTGAAAGCACGAGACAGCGACGGTCTTGCTGTGGGCGTGGCTCGGCGGCGGCGTCGGCGCCGCGTCCGCGCCGTCGAAGGAGGCTCCCGGTTGCGGGGGCCCGCTGCGGCGGCGCGCGTCCGCGGCGCCGGGCGGGGGCGGCCCGGCCGGTGGCGCGAGCGAGGCGGCGTCGAGGAGGCGCTCGAGGGCGGGCCACATCGTGGAGGCGCCGGTGAACCGGGCGAACGGCTCGCGCGCCACGCACCGGGCGAACCACGCGTCGAACCCGGCGAGGAGCGGCGGCAGCCCGAGCTCGGCCGCGCGCCGGCTCGCAACCGGGATGGGGTCGAGCGCGATCTCCCGGAGCAGCGCCGGGAGCCCGCGGCCTTCCCAGAACACCTCGCCCGTGAGGACGAAGAACGCGAGGAGCCCGTAGGCCCAGACGTCGCTCTGGGGGAGCGCCGCGTGGCTCATGCCCGCCTGCTCGGGGGCCATCCAGAGGGGCGTGCCGACGGCGCCCGTCATGGAGTCGCGCGCCTGGTCGATGATCTTGGCGATGCCGAAATCGAGGAGCTTGACCCGCGGCGGGGCGCCGTCGCCGACGTCCTCGAGGAAGACGTTCTCGGGCTTGAGGTCGCGGTGGACGATGCCCGCGTTGTGCGCGGCCTCCAGGGCGCGCCCGAGCTGATCGAGGACGCGGCGCGCCTCGGGGATCGGGAGCGGGCCTCTCCGCGCGACGCAGGCCGAGAGGGTCTCGCCGTGGAGGAGCTCCATCGCGAGGTAGGGCAGGCTCGACGCCGGGTCGACGCCGGCGATGAGCACGTCGACGATGTGCGGCGACCCGATGAGCCCGGGGGCCAGCGCCTCTTGCTCGAAGCGGCGGCGCTGCTCGGGGTCGCCGGCGCGCATCGGGTGCATGACCTTCACGGCGCGCTGGCGCGCTGTGCTGCGCTGGCGGCAGAGATAGACGCTGCCCATCCCGCCCGAGCCGAGCGGACGCACGACCTCGAAATCGCCGCCGATGATGCTGCCAGCGTGCAGGCCGTAAGGGGAGTCCATGGCGCAGGTCGAAGAGATCGCGTAGCGGAGCTCTCCGCGCGCGTCACGCGGCGATGTGGGCGATCCAGCGCTATCGGTCGCCGCCTGAGAGGTTGATCACGCCGTGCGAGCTGTATTGTTGCAGTGGTGTCGTCATGGTCCGACCTCGCCGCAACGATGCATGGCAGTCGCTCGAAGCGTGCTTCGCTGTTGCTCCGGGTGGACATAAGAGGTGGGCGAGGGGCGTGGGCGGCGCGCGATGCGGCCCGCGGGCGCGCCGCGACGGCGCGTCGCGTGGGATCAGGCGAGATCGGCGACGACGGCGTTGTGATCGGAAGCGGCGTCCACGTCGATGACGTCGGCCATCGAGAGCCGCCCGGACAGCCGCGGTGAGAGCAGCACATAGTCGGTCCGCGTCTCCACCTGCGCGCCGGCGGGCCCGCGCAGCGCGGTGGCCCAGCGCGAGGAGCTCGGCCGGAGGAGCAGGGCGTCGGTCCAGCCGAACGCCTCGAGGGTGTCCATCGTGTCGAATCGCGGCGGGCTGCCGTACTTCTCGATGCCGGCGGTCGCGAGGCGCGCGTCGAGGTCGGCGGGGTAGGGGTCGCGCCGCGACAGCGCGTTGAGGTCGCCGACGAGCGCCCAGAGGCCCGCGGCGAACCGGGCGGGCGGCACGAGGGAGAGCAGCCAGCGGGCCTCGCTGATCCTGCGGTCCTCGCTGCCGGCGTTGAGGTGGGTGCCGAGCACAACGAGCGGCTCGCCGGCGAGCGAGAGCTCGACCTCGACGAGGCAGTGGGCGAGCGTCTCGGGCGCGTGCACGCGCGCCTGCGCGAGCGGCGCCCGGCTGACCACGACGACGTGGTTGCGCCGGCCGTTCGGCCGCGGGTTGGCGCGGCCGAACACCGCGTGCCGCTCGCCCGCCGGCGCGCCGACCGCGTCGGCGACGGCCCGGAGCCGGGCGCCGTCCTCCCAGCCCACGCACTCCTGGAGGACGAGCAGGTCCGGCCGCGCGGCGGCGACGATCGCGAGGATCGCGTCGAAGCGGTCCTCGCCGCCGAAGAGGATGTTGAAGGTCATGATCTTCATGTCGCGATCAGGCTAGCTCGTCGTGGTAGAGCGGCTCCAGGGCCTGCTGAATCCGGTGGACGCGGCGTTCGTGACAGCGCACGAAGCGCCCGCGGCCCGAGCGCGGGGCCGCCTCTGGGCTGTAGGACGTGCGTCGGACGTACGTGATGTAAATGGAGCCGAAGAGATGAGCACCGAGATCGTCCCGATCCGCAGCGACTCTCCGCTGTACGCGGGCGCGCTGCGCCTGCGCCACGAGGTCTTCGTCGTCGAGCAGGCCGTGCCGGCGGACATCGAGGTAGACGAGCTCGACGAGGGCGCGCAGCACTACGTGGTCCTGGAGGGCGAGGAGGTCGTCGCGACGATGCGGATCGTGCCGTACGGGGGCGCGCTCAAGGTGGGCCGCGTCGCCGTCCGGAAGGACCTTCGCGGCGCCGGCCTCGGGCGGCGCCTGCTCGAGGAGGCGATCCGCATCGGGGCCGCGCAGGGCGCGCGCGCGCTGGTCCTGAACGCCCAGGTCGTCGCCGCGCCGTTTTACCGCAAGCTCGGATTCGTCGAGGAAGGGCCGATCTTCGACGAGGCGGGCATACCGCACACGCGCATGGTCCGGGTGATGGCCTGAGCCTGGAGCGGCCTGCGGCGCGCCGGCCGGCGCCGCGGTGAGACCCGCCGGTGCCCGCGGCCCGCGCGCGCCTTGACGTCGACGCGGACATGCTCGAAGGCTTGTCGCGGCGGGGCAGGCGCGTGGCGGGGCGCTCCCGGGCGTCGCGCGAAAGGAGCGGTGAATCGATGACTGTGCAGCGGATCCTCCTCGCCGGCGCCACCGGCGCTGTCGGCCTCGAGCTCTTGCGCCTGCTCCGCGCGCGAGGGGGCTTCGTGCGCACGCTCTCCCGCGCCGAGGGGAACGCCGCGCGCGTCCGCGGCCTCGCCTCCGAGGTCGTCGTCGCCGACGCCGCGGAGCCGGGGGCCGTCGCCGGCGCGCTCGACGGCATCGAACTCCTCGTGTCGTGCCTCGGCGCGAATGTATCGATGTCGCTGCGCGAGCGCAGGAGCTATCATGAGGTCGACGTGGTGGCGAACACGCACCTGCTCGAGGCCGCGAAGCGGGCGGGGACAAAGCGCTTTGTCTACCTCTCGGCGCACCCGGGCCCGGGTTATGCCCACACCCGTTATCTGTCCGCGCACCTCCAGATGGAGGAGCTGATCCGCGCCTCGGGCATCTCGTTCTCGTTCGTGCGCCCCACCGGCATCTACACCTCGCTGAGCGACATGATCACGATGGCCCGCGCCGGCCTCGGCGTGGTTGTCGGCGACGGCCTGGCGAGGACCAACCCGGTGCACCCCGTCGACGTCGCGGAGGCGCTCGCCGAGGTGCTCACCGGGGGCCCTGACGTGGTGCCCGTGGGCGGGCCCGACGTCATGACGCGCGACGAGGTGATGCGGCTCGCCTTCGACGCCGTGGGCAAGGAGGGGCAGATGGTCCATGTCCCGGCGGGGGTGTTCCGGGCGACGAGCGTGCTGCTCGCCGGGATCCATCCGCGGCTATCGGATCTGCTCGAGTTCGTGGCGGCCGTGACGGCGTCCGACTCGGTGGCTCCCGCGCGCGGGACGCGCCCGCTGCGGGCCTGGTTCGAGGCGCTCGCGGGCGTGCAGGCGGGCCGGCAAGGCGACGGTTGATCCCGCGTCGACCGGATCCACCCCTGTCGCCGCGCCCCGGGGGCCGGGCCCCGCCGGCTCACCCTTTCTGCCGGACGCCCTTCGACTTTCGATACTGCTCGAGCTCCTCGCGCCCCGCCCTCCCGCTCCGATCCAGCGTCTCCAGCCACGCGTCGCGGTGCTCCCGCATCGCCTCGGCCACCGTCTCCGCGACAACGATGTTGCGGTACCACTTGGCGTCCGCCGGGACGATGACCCAGGGCGCGTGCTTGGAGGCGCAGCGCCGGAAGACGTCCTCGTACGCCTCCGTGTACTCGTCCCAGTGCTCCCGCTCCTTCCAGTCGTTCACGTTGAGCTTCCAGGCGGTCGAGGGGTTCTCCTCGCGCTCCAGGAGGCGCTTCTCCTGCTCCTTCTTGCTGATGTGCAGGAAGAACTTGATCACGATGGTCCCGTGCTCGGCCAGGAGCTCCTCGAAATCGTTGATGTGGTCGTAGCGCTCGCCCCAGCGCGACTTCGGCTCCAGATCGTGCACGCGCACGACCAGCACGTCCTCGTAGTGGGAGCGGTTGAATATGGCGAACTCCCCTGCGCGCGGCGCCTGCCGGTGGATCCGCCACAGGAAGTCGTGCTCCCGCTCCTCCTTCGTGGGCACGCCGAACGAGCTCACCGAGACGCCGCGCGGGTTGAGCGCGCCGACAACGTTCTTGATCGCGCCGTCCTTGCCGGCCGCGTCGCGGCCCTGGAGGACGATGAGCACGCTGTGCGTCCGCGCCCCCCACATGAGCTCCTGCAGCTCGAGCAGCTCCTTGCCGACATCGTGGAGCCGCTCGGCCGACTCCTGCTTGCTCGCGTCGCGGGGCGGGTCGGTCGAGACGTCGTCCAGGCGAAACTTCGAATCGGACTTCGTGAGTCGCGTGATGGGCATGCGCGTCAGCGTACACCATCCCTCCGCGCCCTTCGCCAGCGCGCCTCACGGGCGCGCAGCCGAAGGGCGCGCTCGGCGTCACGCCGCCCGCTCACGCCGCCCGCTCACGCCGAGCGCAGCGCCGCCGCGCTGACGAGCCCGCCGCGCCGCGCCGCGAGCTCCCGGAGCAGCGCACTCCACGCCTGGGGCTCATCGAGCGTCAGATCGGGCTGGACCCGCGGCGCCGGCCGCTCCGACGAGGCGATGTACACGCCCACGCCCCCGTTCGCCCGGGCATGGGCGATCGCCGGCTCGTCCGTCGTGTCGTCGCCCGCATAGACCACCAGCGTCCCCGGCGGCAGCCGCGCGAGCACGAACGCGAGGGCCCCACCCTTGTCGTGCGCGGCGTCGCGCGCCTCGTGGATGCTGCGCCCCTCCATGACAACGAGCCCCCTCCGCCGCGCGGCGCCCGCCCACGCCTCGAGCGCGGCGAACGCCGCCGGCCGGTCGTCGGCCGCGACGAGCCGCCAGTGCAGCGCGATCGAGCAGCGCTTGCGCTGGACCCAGAACGCCGGCACCCGCCGCGCGATCTCGTCCGCGTCGCGCTCCAGCGCGTCGAGCAGCTCGACCGGCGCCTCCGCCTGGTACACGAGCGCCCCGCCCGGCGCCGCGATCTCGGCCCCGTGCTCGCCCACGAGCCATACCGCATCGAGGGCCGCCGTGCGCGCCGCCACGTCGTGGATCGTCCTGCCCGTGACGACCGCCACGGCCGTCCCCGGCGCGCGCGAGAGCGCCTGGAGCGCCTGGAGCGCGACCGGCGCCGCCGCCGCCCCGCCCGAGACAGCGGTGATCTCGGCGATCGTCCCGTCGAAGTCGGTCGCGAGCAGCAACGACGGCGCGGCCGCCGCGCGCTCGATCAACTGGATAACGTCCATGCTGTCCCGGATCGTACCGCCAGCGGCCGGGGGAAAGCGATTTCAAGCCGCCAGGTCCGGAATTATTGTAATTTGAATTACTTAACTAGGGCCAACCTTCGGCCCTCCGCGATGTCGTGGAGCGTTGCGCTGGCGCTCGTGTCCTGGGGGGCGCGCCCCGCCCGCGGCGCTGCGGCGGGGGCCTGCTCGTGACGGAGCAGCGGATCATCACCGGCTGTTGCCAGGGCAGCAGCGAGCCCGCGCGAGGCGCCGCCGTCGCGCGAGGGACGGCGCGGCATGCGTGTTGCTGCGCTGGGAGCTGCTGCGGTTGGAGCGCTGCGCGCCGCGCGCGAGGCGCCGGCGCGACAGGCCTGATCCGAGCCGCCTCCCGAGGTCCAACTGCGATCCTTCATCGACAAGAACCGCTTTCTTCTGGTGTTCGCGGCGCTCTCCTCGGTCATGGGCATCAGCGTCGGCGTGGCCAAGGTGACCACGACGCTGTACGCGCTGGACCTCGGGGCGAACGAGGCGCTCCTCGGGCTGATCGCCGGATCGCAGAGCATCGGGGTGCTGCTCATGAGCATCCCCATCGGGCTCCTCGTCGATCACCTCGGGCCCTCGCGGCTGTTCGTGCTGGGGAGCCTCGTGGCCGGGGCGCTCTACATGGCCTTGCCGGCGGTCCCTTCGCCGGTGTTCCTGCTGATCTTCACGACGGCGATCAGCTTCTTCATGCCGATGCGCTTCGTGTCGCTGAGCACCGTGTTCATGCAGCAGCTCGAGACGGTGGGCGAGGGCAAGGCCGGCTGGTACCGCGCGACCCACATGATCGGCATGTTCCTCCTCGGCCCCATGCTCGCGGCCGGCCTCACCAGGGTGCTGGGCTTCCCGGGCACCTACCGGCTCATCGGGCTCTCGTTTCTGGTCACCGTGCTGATGTCGCCGCTCGTCTTCGGCCGCTACGCGGCGTGGTCCACGCCCGCGCGAGCGCTCCGCCTCTCGGGCGTCCGGTCCGATCTCGCCCTGCTCGCGCGGGACGTCGAGCTCCGCGGCGTGTGCCTCATCGAGTTTGCGGCCCAGTCGGTCAACTCGTTCTTCATGTTCTTCATCATCCCCATCGGCGTCACCGTCGCTCATCTGACGGCGGCCGACGCCGCCGGGCTGCTCGCGTGGCAGGGCGTGACCTATATCTTCGCGCTGTTCTCGCTGGGCGGCCTCGTGGGCCGGGTGGGGCACGAGCGCGTCTATCTCGCCAGCCTCGTCCTCGTCCCGGGCGCGCTCCTCTTGCTCGGCCTGTCGCGCGATCTCGCCCCGCTCCGCGCCGGCGGCCTGATCCTCGGGCTCGGCCTGGGCCTCCTGCAGATCGCGAACCTCACCCGCATCGCCCGGATCGGCGCGCGGGCGGGGCGGGGGAAGGTGGCCGGCCTGCACGCGCTCGTGGGGCCGTCAGGGGGGCTGTTCGGCAGCACCGTCGGCGGCCTCGTGGGCCGGACCCTGGGGCTCCAGGCCATGTTCCTCCTCCTGTCCGTGATCTTCGGCGCCCTCCTCGCCATGGCGCGGAGGACGTCGGGCGCGGTGGCGGTGCCCTCGACATCGACCGAGCCCGCGGCCGCCGAATAGCGACTCAAGAGAAGACGCGAGGAGCAGAGGTCCCGAGTCATGCGCGATTCCCACACGACAGCTCGTTTCACCGTCGCCCGCCGCTCGCTCGTGGCGGCGCTCTGCGCGGCGCTCTCGCTCGCGGCCTGCGCAAAGGCCGAGCCGGGCGGCGGCCCGGGCAACGGCGACGGGGCCGCCGGCGGCTACGAGGTGCTGGAGCTGCGGTATCAGGGGTTCGTCGGCGCGGTCTCGGTGCTCGAGCTGGCGGAGGATCTGGGGTATCTCGCCCCGATCAAGCTGAATTACGTGGGCAACACGATCAGCGGGCCGCAGGACATCCAGACGGTGGTCACCGGCGACACCGATGTAGGGCACGCGTTCAACGGCGCGGTGATCAAGCTGATCGCCGCCGGGGCGCCGCTCCGGGCGGTGGTGGGCAGCTACGGGGTCGACGCGAAGCGGTGGAGCGGCTTCTACGTGACCGAGGACAGCCCGATCAGGAGCGCGCGGGACCTCATCGGCAAGAAGGTCGCCATGAACACGCTGGGCGCGCACCACGAGCTCATGCTGAAGGAGTACCTGTCGCGCCAGGGGCTGACGAGCGCCGAGATCGCGCAGGTCACGCTGGTGGTGCTGCCGCCCGTGAGCACGGAGCAGGCGCTCCGGCAGAAGCAGGTCGACGTCGCGGTCCTCGGCGACGTCCTGCGCGACAAGGCGCTCGAGCGCGGCGGCATCCGGGCGCTGTTCTCGGACTTCGAGCTGTTCGGCGAGTTCACCGCGGGCAGCTACGTGCTGACGACGCGCTTCTTGAGGGAGAACCCGAACAGCACCCGCAAGCTCGTGGAGGCCGCGGCGCGCGCGATCGAGTGGGCGCGCGCCGCCCCGCGCGACGAGGCGGTGGCCCGCCTGCGGAGCATCATCGAGCGTCGGCAGCGCAACGAGGACGCGTCGGTGGTGAAGTACTGGACCAGCATGGGCGTCGCCGGCAAAGGGGGGCTCCTGTCGGCGAAGGAATACAAGATCTGGATCGACTGGCTGGTGAAGGACGGCGAGATCAAGGAGGGGCAGATCAAGCCGGAGGACCTGTACACCAACCAGCTCAACCCGTTCGCGGCGACGCCGGCCCAGTGACGGCGCGTCAGCGCCCGCGCGCGTCCGCCGCTACCATCTGCGGTAGGGCAGGAACTTGCCGTGCATCTCGACCCTCACGCGATCGCCCTTCGGATCAGGCATCCTCTCGATGCTCATCTCGAAGTCGATGGCGCTCATGATGCCATCGCCCATCTTCTCGTGGATCAGCTCCTTCAGCGTCGTGCCGTACACCTGAACGATCTCGTGAAAGCGGTAGATGAGCGGGTCCGTGGAGAGCGCCGGGCCGAGTGACCCCTTGGACGGCGGCACCTGGAGCAGGAGCACCGCCTCCGCGGACAGGCCGAGCAGCTTGCCGGCCGCGGCCGCCTCGTCGGCGCTCATGCTCTGTTGCCCGAGGAGCGCCGAGGTGGTCCACACCTCGCTGCGCCCCACCGCCTCGGCGAGCTGCCTCCACGTCAGCTTCCGCTCCAGCTTCGCCGCGACGATCTGCTCGACCAGCTCCATGCGCGTCATGGCGCCACGGTAGGAGGGGCCAGGTTTCGCGGAGCGCTCCGGACGATGAACTTTCGAGGAGCGCCGCGCCGGCTCACCGCGCGCGCGGCGGAACGCCGGGACGAGCCCTGCCGCTCATGGCCGCGGAGATGCCCGATTGCAAGGTGCTGTAGGTGGCGATGCCGCCCAGATCCACGCCGAGCTCCACCAGGACCTGCGCCATCGACGGCTGGATGCCGGTGACCAGCACGCGGGCCCCGAGGAGCCGCAGCGCCTGCGCGGCGCGCGCCAGGGCGTTCGCTGCCTGCGTGTCGATCGTCTCCACGCCGGTGACGTCGAGGATCACCATCGAGGCGCCCACCTTCGCGACCCCCTGGAGCAGCCCCTCCAGGATCTGCTCGGAGCGCCGGCTGTCGATCGGCCCGATCAGCGGCATCGCGAGCACGTCGTTCGCCAGCGGCAGGAGGGGCGTGCCCAGAGCGCGGATCGTCTCCTGCTGCGCCGCGATCAGCTCGGCGCTCTTCCGCAGCTCGTCGGCCTTCGCCTCCGCCGCCTGCCGCGCCTGCACCTGCTCGGTGATGTCGACGCCATAGTGGCACACGCCGACGATGGCCCCCGTCCCATCGCGGACGGGCGCGTACACGGCGTTGAACCAGCGCTGCTCCTCGCAGCCTCTCTCGGCGTTGTACACCTTCACGGGCAGCTCGCTGCCGATGAACGGCTTGCCGGTGCGGTAGACCTCGCCGAGCAGGCCGAGGAACCCTTGCTCCACCGCCTCGGGGAGCACCTCGCCGAGCGGGTTGCCCAGGAGCTGACGCTCCGGGAAGAAAGCGCAGTAGTTCTCGTTCACGAGGGTGAACACGAAGTCGTCGCCCCGCCACATGCAGATCGGTGTGCGTGCATGCATGAGCATGTCGTGAAGGCTCTGGTAGGTCGACCTCATGTCCGCCAGCTCGGCCTGCGCCTTCGCGAGCGCCCTCTCCAGCGCTTCTATCCGCTGCTCCGTGCTCTCGGACGAGGAAGCACCTGCAGGAGCCGTCTCTTCAACCATGCATTCACCCATGACGCTGACGCGAACTCTGATGCCGTGAGGCGCCGGTGCTCCCTCGCTTGCCGTGAGAAACGAGCGCTGCTCAGGCCAGCGGTGGCGCTGCTGCGGGGGAGCGTAGGCGAGCGCCCGCTCGGAGTAAATTGGCGCTACAGGCGCAGGGTGGCGTGTCCTGCCCGGGCGATGACGCGCCGCGACCCCACAGCGCGACGCCTGAGCCACGCGATGCGCGCGGCAAAGCGCCATCGGTTTCCGCTCGACGGAGAACTGCAGAGCTTGCTAAACTGCTTCAGTTGGCCGGCGAGCGCCCAGGGCGCTCGTGAGCGCGAGAGCCCGTGCGGACTGGACAGCGCGCGTGACGCCAGGGACGCCGCGCCGACGAGCGAAACGCCATCTCCCCAGCATACCGAGAGGAGCTTGAAATGAGAGCAACCACGAGCCTTTCCATCGCCCTCGCGGGCTGCATGGCCGCGCTGCTCTGGACAGGCAACGCGGCCGCAAACGACCGAGCGCCGGGCGCGGGCGACAACGCGGCGCGCAAGGTCGCCTGCCACGAAGACACAGAGAGCGTGTTCGTGCTCGCGCCCATCGGAGAGGACCAGGTCCTGAGCTACCAGCGGGTGCTGATCGACGCTCCGATCGGCGAGGTCTGGCCGGTGCTCCGCGACGTCGAGCGGTTCGTCGATGCCGTCCTCCCCGACCTCGCGCCGACGTTCATGTGGCTGGACGGCGGAGGCCCGGAGACGATCCCGTCGCGCTTCCAGTTCAGCGCGGGCGCCGACACGCTCGTCGAGGAGATCATCTATCGCTCCGAGACGGAGAAGCAGATCCTCGTGCGCCTCGTGCAGCCCGTGCTCGGGATGCAGGAGTATTACGCGTTCGGGGACCTGACCCGGGCCTGCGGCAACAAGACCGTGCTGGAGTACACCCGGTATCTCGCGCTGGAGCCCGGCACCGACATCGAGTTCTTCAGGGCGCTGTTCACCCAGGAGTTCATCGACATTCCGGCGTACTTCGCCGACTAGCGGGTACGAGAGCCCGACTCGAGACGCCGCGAGAATCGGCGATCGTCTCCTTCCGCCCTGGCATTCACGCTCTCCTTGCCGCGCCCCCCCGCGCGGCGGCGGGCGATCACGGAACGACCTCGACGGCCATCCCGTCGGCGAGCTCGGCGCTCGCGAGCTTCACGATGCGCTCGCTCCCGTCGAGCCCGGTCGCGATGTGGAGGGTCGCGCCTGTGTCGCGCTGGATCGTGATGGGCACGAAGCGGATCTTGTCCCCGGGGTCCACGACGGCCACGCGGAGCCCCTTCGCGTCGTTGTAGAGCGACGTCGCCGGGATCTCGAGCGCGCGGTGCGGCGTGGGCAAGGTCAGCGCGACCTCCGCGTACATGCCCGCGAGGAGCTTGCCGTCGGGGTTCGGCACCCGCACCTCGGTGTTCATCGTCCGGGTCGCCGCGTCGAGCGCGCCGGCCGTTCGCGCGACCGTGCCCTGGAACGGATGCGCCGCGAACTCGCGCACCGTGACCTTCGCGGGCGCGTCGACGCGCACGCTGGGCGCCACGTCCTGCGGGACGCCGACGAAGACGCGCACCGGGTCGGTGGCCGAGATCTTGAAGAGCGGGGTCGCGTTGCCCGCCGTGACCAGGGCGCCGCGATCGATCGTGCGCGAGGTGACCGTCCCGGCGAACGGCGCGGCGATCTTAGCGAACTTCTTCAGGTCGAGGAGGCGCTGGATGCTCGCCTGCTGCGCGGCGATCGCCGCCTGCGCCACCGTGACGCTCGCCTCGGCGACGTGCGCCTGCCCCTGCCGCTGCTCGAGCTCCTCCTGCGGCGCCACGCCCGCGGGCACGAGCTGCTCGTAGCGCTTCACGCTCGACATCGACAGGTCGCGGTTGGCCCGGGCCTGCACGAGGCCCGCGTTCGCCTGCACGAGCTGCGCGCGCGCCTGCGCGAGCTCCTGATCGAGCTCGGGCGTGTCGATCTCGGCGAGGACCTGGCCCTCCTCGACCCTGTCGCCGATGTCGACGAGCCACTTGCGCACGTAGCCGCTCACGCGCGGGTAGACGACCGTCTCCTCGAGCGGCTGGACGCTCCCCGGGAGGACGAGCGCCCGGTCGCTCGACACGGGCTGCGCCGCGATCACCGCCACGCGCGGGGCGGCGCCCTCGCCGGCGCGCACGCCCTCCTCGAGCGCGGCGCGGGCGCTCCGGCGGGGCAGGTAGGACGAGGCGAACGCCGCGCCGAGCACGACGAGCACGCCCACGCCGAGGGCGACGCCGCGCGCCCGCGTCATCACGGCGGGCGGGGGGAGCTGGAACCCGAGATCGTCGGCAGGAAGGCCCGGGGGCGGAGCGGGGAGGGGATCGGGGGGGCTCATAGGTCCTCTGCGAGCGGGTCTCTGGCCGGCGCCTTGTTCCGGAGGATGCTGTACATCACGGGCACGAAGAAGAGCGTGCTGCTCGTCGCGACGATCAGCCCGCCGACGACAGCGCGGCCCAGCGGGGCGTTCTGCTCGCCGCCCTCGCCCAGGCCGATCGACATGGGCAGCATGCCGAAGATCATCGCGAGCGCGGTCATGAGCACCGGCCGGAGGCGCGTCATGCCCGCGGCGAGCGCCGCGGAGCCCGCGTCGCGGCCGATCTTGCGCTGGTCGTTCGCGAACGTCACGACGAGGATGCTGTTCGCTGTCGCGACGCCCACGCACATGATCGAGCCCATGAGCGCGGGCACGCTCAGCGTCGTGTGCGTGATGAAGAGCATCCACGCGATGCCCGCGATCGCGCCGGGGAGCGCCATCAGGATGATCAGCGGGTCGAGCCACGACTGGAAGTTCACGACCATCAGCAGGTAGACGAGGACGACAGCGAAGAGCAGCCCGTAGCCGAGCCCCCGGAACGAGGACTCCATGCTCTCCGCCTGCCCCTTGATGGTGACCCTCGTCCCGCGCGGCAGCTCGGGCCGGAGCTCGTCGACGACGCGCGCGACGGCGTCCGCGACCGACCCGAGGTCGGTGCCGTCGACGTTGGCCTGGACGTCGAAGGTCCGCGCGACGTTGTAGTGGGTGATGTTGGCCGGGCCCGTGCTGCGCGACATCGAGGCGACGTTGGAAAGGAGCTGGGGGCGGCCGTCGCCGGTCGAGAGCGGCGTGGCGTTCACGTCGTCGATCGACCCGATCGCGTGCTGGGGGGTCTGCACGGCGACGAGGTACTGCACGCCGCGCTTGTCGAGCCAGTAGGTCGGCGACGTCTGGCCGCTCGACGAGAGCGAGACCAGGACGTCGCTCGCCACGTCGCGCTGGGTGAGCCCCAGCTGGTCGGCCATGGTGCGGTCGACGTCGATGCGGAGCTGCGGCCTCGCCGGCACCTGCGCGAGGTGGACGTCCACCGCGCCCGGGATCTTCTCCATGCGATCGGCGATCCGCTGCGCCACGGCGAGGGTGTCGTCCTCCTTGCCGATCGGGCCCACGACCTGGACGTTGATCGGCGCGGCGAGGCCGAAGTTCAGCACCTGCGTCGAGATGTCGGGGGCGAGGAAGAAGAACGTCGTGTCGGGGTACGTCGCGTTGAGCTTCGCCCGGAGCCGCCGGACGTAGTCGGCCGTCGGCCGGTGGTGCTCCTCGAGCGCGATGAAGATCTGCCCGTCGGCCGACGAGATCTGCGCGCCCTCGCTCAGCGACAGGTTGATGCCGCTCGCCGGGATCCCGATGGTGTCGAGCATCGTGCGGATCTCGTCCGGCGGGATCACCTCCCGGATGGTCTGCTGGATCCGGGCGAAGCGCCGCTCGCTCTCCTCGAGGCGGGTGCCCGGCGCGCCGCGCACGTGGAGCTTGATGAGCCCCGCGTCGACGCTCGGGAAGAAGTCGCGGCCGAGCAGCGGGACGAGCGCGACCGAGGCGGCGACGAACGCGAGGAACACGCCGACGAACCCGGCGCGGTGCGCGAGCGCCCACGCGAGCCACCCGCCGTAGGCCGCCCGCAGCCGGTCGAAGGCGCGGTTGAACGCGGCGAAGACGCGCCCGAACAGGCTTTTTGGGGCCTCCGCATGGCCGTGCGCGTGCTCCGCCGCCTCGCGCTCGAGCAGCAGGCGCACGAGGGTCGGGACGAGCGTCCGCGACAGGAAGTACGACATCAGCATGGCGAAGACGACCGCCAGGGCCATCGGCACGAAGAGCGACCTCGCGGCGCCGGTGATGAACGCCACCGGCACGAACACGATGCAGATGCAGAGCGTGGCGACGAGCGCCGGGACGGCGATCTCCTGCGCCCCGTCGATGATGGCCCGCAGGAACGGCTTCCGCTGCCCGAGGTTGCGGTGGATGTTCTCGATCGCCACCGTGGCGTCGTCGACGAGGATGCCGACCGCGAGCGCCATCCCGCCGAGCGTCATCACGTTGAGCGTGTAGCCGAGCGCGTTCAGGGCGATGATCGAGACGAGGATCGAGAGCGGGATGCTGATGACGACGATGAGCGTGCTGCGCCAGCTCCCGAGGAACAGCAGGATCATCAGCGCGGTGAGCCCCGCGGCGATGAGCGCCTCGTGCACGACGCCGTCGACCGCCGCGCGCACGAAGATCGACTGATCGAAGAGCAGCGAGACCTTGAGCTCCTTCGGGAGCTTCTCCAGCGTGGCCGGCAGCGTCGCGTGGATGCGCGAGGTGACGTCGAGCGTGCTCGCGTTCCCGTTCTTGAGGACGCTGAGGAGCACGCTGCGCTTGCCCTCCACGTGCACCATGTTCGTCTGCGGCGCGCTCCCGTCGCGGACGCTCGCGACGTCGCGGAGGTACACCGTGGTGCCGTTGACGGTCCTGAGCGGCAGCTTGCCGAGCTCCTCGAACGCCTCGGGGCTGCTGTTCATGATGACGGGGTACTCGTTCTCCCCCATCTTCGCCGTGCCGGAGGGCAGGATGACGTTCTGCATCCCGAGGGCGGCGTTCACGTCGCGCGGCGACAGCCCCCAGGCGAAGAGGCGCTGCGGGTCGATGTCGACCATGATCTGGCGCTGCTTCCCGCCGTAGGGCCACGGGATCTGCGTGCCGCGGATCGTGGCGATGTCCGCGCGGATGAAGTTGACCGCGTAATCGAAGAGCTGCTGCTCGCTCAGCGACTCGCTCTCGAGCGCGGCCTGCAGGATCGGCACGTTGGAGGCGCTGTAGCGGATGATGAGCGGCGGGCTGATGCCGGGCGGCATCATGCGGATCGCCGTCTGCGAGACCGCCGTGACCTGCGCCGTGGCGGCCTCGATGCTGGCGCCGGGCTGGAGGAAGATCTTGATGATCGAGATGCCCGTGAGCGACTGGCTCTCGATGTGGTCGATGTCGTTGACGGTGGTCGTGAGGAAGCGCTCGTAGTTATTGACGATGCGCTTCTCCATCTCCTCGGGGGGGAGGCCGCCGTAGTTGAAGATGACGGACAGGACCGGGATGTCGATGTCGGGGAAGATGTCCGTCGGCATCCGGGTGATCGTGAACACGCCCAGGATGACGATCAGCATCGACATCACGATGAACGTGTAGGTGCGTTGAAGCGCGATCCGGACGAGCCACATGGGCGACTTCCCGTCCCCCTCCGGAGCGCCCCGGCCGGGGGACGAAGCCTGGGGC
The DNA here is from genome assembly GCF_001589285.1 of Sorangium cellulosum. Classification (GTDB taxonomy): domain Bacteria; phylum Myxococcota_A; class Polyangia; order Polyangiales; family Polyangiaceae; genus Sorangium; species Sorangium cellulosum_G. Next base: position 23,405 of record NZ_JEMA01000739.1, read on the forward strand.
AGGCTCCGCTTTTAGGGTGCCCCAGACGTTCGTCCAATCTATTATTTCGTATCACACGATACCTTCAAGGTATGGATCTACGCCACCTCCGGTACTTCACGGCCGTCGCCGAGGAGCGGCATTTCGGCCGCGCGGCGCGGCGGCTGGGCATCGCGCAGCCCCCGCTGAGCCGGCAGATCCAGGATCTCGAGTCCGAGCTCGGGTTCTCGCTGTTCGACCGCTCGCGGCGGCGCGTCGAGCTGACGCCCGCCGGCGCTGTGCTCCTCGCCCACGTGCGGCGGGTCTTCGACGCGATCGAGCTCGCGGTGCACGAGGCCCGGCGCGCGAGCGTCGGCGAGACCGGGCGGCTCGTCGTCGGGTACCTGTCGTCGCTCGCCTACAGCGGCATCACCGAGCTGGTTCGCGGCTTTCGCACGGAGTTCCCGTCGGTGGAGCTCGCGCTGCGCGAGATGGCGCCGCAGGAGCAGATCGAGGCGCTCAAGGACGGGCGCATCGACGTCGGCTTCGTGAGGGCGCCGCTCGACGACGCCAGGCTCGCCTCCGAGCGCGTGCGGCGCGAGCCGCTCGTGGTCGCCCTGCCGGCCGATCACGCGCTCGCCGCGCGCAAGCGCATCCCGCTCGAGCTCCTGTCGCGCGAGCCGTTCGTCGTGTTCCCGCGCCAGCGCGGGGCGGCCTTCTTCGACCTCGTGATGGGGCTCTGCCGCGAGGCGGGCTTCTCGCCGCGCGTCGTGCAGGAGGCGCTGCACCTCGACATCCTGAGCCTTGTGGCGGCGGGCTTCGGCGTCTCCATCCTGCCGGAATCCATCAAGAACATCCGGCGCTCGGGGCTCGCGCTGCGGCCGATCGTGGGCGCGCCGTCGACCGACCTCCTCATCGCCTGGCGCGCCGACGACGCCTCGCCCACGCTCGGGCAGTTCCTTGCGTTCGTGCGGCGCGTCGGCGTCGACAAGCCGCGCGCCGCGCGCCGCGCCGCGCGCCGCGCCCACGGAGCGGCCGAGGCGCGGNCGCCGCGCCCACGGAGCGGCCGAGGCGCGGCCGGGGACCGAGGAGTAGAGGCGCCGCGCGCTCCGCCGAGGTGCCTCTCTAGCCGCGCTTCGCCCGGCGCTGGCGCAGCGCCGAGAGCGCCCTGCCGAGGGTCGAGTGGAGCGTCATGCCCTCGAGGTCGACGCCGAGCTGGGTGAAGCCCTGCGCTACCTGCGGCCGCATGCCCACCACGATGACCTCGGCGCCGAGCAGGACGGCGGCGCGCGCCGTCTTCATCAGCGACTCGGCGACCTGCATGTCGGCGAAGGGCACGCCGGTGATATCCATCAGCAGGACGTCGGCTTCCCGGCGGCTGATCTCCGTGAGCACCACCTCGAGCACCTGGCGCGCGCGCCCGAGGTCGATGGCGCCGACGAGCGGCACGAGCAGCACCCCGCCGTCGAGGGGGATGACCGGGCACCCGAGCCGGCGCACGGCGTCGGCCAGGGCGCGCTCGCGCTCGTAGGCGGCGCGCGTCTGCCGCTCCTGCTCGACGAGCGACGAGATGAGCGACGCGCGCTCGAACGCCGCGGTGAGCATCGCCACCCACACGGCCATGTCCCGGTGATCGAGCCCGAGCGGGCTGCTCACCGGAGCGCAGACAGCCATCACGCCGCGATCCTCGTCCTCGCTGCGGAGCGGGATGAGCCGGAGCACATGGTCGCCGTCGTACTGGACCGCGGCGGGCAGCCAGTCGCCGCGCGGGAACTCCGCCGCGGCGACGCGCGTGCCCGGCGCCGGCGAGGCGGCCTTGTCGCCGGGGCAGGAGCTCTCGACGATCCGCAGCACGGGGCCGGCGTCTTCCGGCGCCTCCCACACGGCGAGGCAGCCCCAGCTCATCTGCACGGCGGAGAGCCAGCTCAGCTTGCTCCCGCCGCCGCCCGCGTGCTCCAGCAGCGTCTCCCGGATGACGAGGTTGATGTCGAGAAGGCCGTTCAGGTAGTCGGCGCGCGCCGTCTCGACAGCCACCCGGCTCCGCATCATGGCGCGCCGGGCCTCCCGGACGTACGCCGCGACGCGCGCCGCGGCGGCGGCGTCGGCCGCGCCGGCGAGCATCGTCTGGCCTGCTCGCTCCAGCCTGTCGACCATCGCGAGGAGCAGGTCGATGTCCGGCATCTGCTCCACGGCCTCTCGCCACGCCCGCTCCAGCGCCGCCGCAGCGGGGCCGGGCCGGCCCTGGACGGCGGCCTGGAGCCCGAGGACCACCTCCGTCACCCCGGGCCAGGCGTCCGCTTCCGAGGGCGGCGCCGCGCTCCGGTCGAGCGTCGTCGAGAAGCTCGCGAGGGCGACCAGGTCCCGGGCCAGCGCGTCGGCCTCGCCGGCGGCGCCCCCGGGCGGCGCCGGCTCTGCCTGCGCCAGCGCGGGCGAGCAGCCGCAGGAGCGGCGCACGACCAGGGTCGTCGGCCCGATGTGCCCCGCGCTCGGGACATCCCGGCCGGCGAGCCGATCGATGAGGAGCTGGGCGGCGGTGCTGCCGAGCCAGTCGAACTGCTGGCGGACGGTGGTGAGCGGCGGGGAGGCGTACCTGGCCGCCTCGATGTCGTCGAAGCCGACGAGGGCCATGTCCTCGGGGACGCGGACGCCTGCCTCGGAGAGGGCGTCGAGGGCGCCGAGCGCCCCCTGGTCGGTGGCCATGAACAGCGCGGTGCAGGAAAGCCCCGCCTCGAAGACGCGCTGTACGGCGAACCGCCCGCTCGCCCTCTCGTTGCTCGGAAGCTCGATGACGAGGGCGGGATCGAAAGCAATCCCGCCCTCGTCCAGCGCGTCCCTGTACGCCTGGAAGCGCTGCCTGATGTCGTCATGGGCCATGTGGCCCGCGAAGAGGATCCGCCGGTGGCCGTGCTGGATCAGGTGACGGACGGCCGCCAGGGCGCCGCCGTGGTTGTCGGGCAAGACGTGGGGGCAGCGCGCGTCTCTCGCGCAGGTGCTGAGGGTCACGACCGGCCGGCCGTCGTCGAGGAAGCGCTCGATATCCGTGGGATCGATCAGGGCGATCCACCCGTCGATCTGGTCTCGCGCGAGCTTCAGCTCGTGGACGTAGCGCGGGGACGCCTTGATGGCGATCACCCGGTATCCGGCGCGCCCGGCGGCCGACTGGATACCGCCGAGGAGCTCGCAGAAATACGTGCCCCAGATGTCGGGGCACATGATGCCGATGGCTCTGTCGAGCGACATGGTGGCAGGATCCTCGGTGGTCCTCGGCGCCAGGGTCACGCCGCGCCGGGGTCACAAACACACAAATCTAGCATGGGATATGCGCGCGGTCACCCCCACCCGGCCCGGCGGCGCGCGCGCGTCGGCTTCTCCGGTCATCAGATCAATGCATATCTCCGGACGGCGGCGGAGCCTACTCTTCTGCGCCCTTCGGGTCGGGCGTCAGCCACTCCCGTCGTTCCGGCGTTTGCGCAGCGCCTTGGCCAGGCGCGCCGCGCCGCGCGCGTTGTGTGGCGCCTCGCCGGGGCTCACGCGCCGTGCGGCGGGCGCTGATCGGCGTCGCTCGCGAACGGGAGCGCCTGCTGCTCGACGACCACCCGCCCCCTGCGCTTCGCCCGGCGCGGCGCACCGGCCTCGGCCGGCTCGTTCTCGGGCCGCTCGGCTGCCTGCTCCGTTGCCCGTCGGGCGTGTCGCTCGGTCGCCCGCTGGGTCGCCCGCTCGGCGCAGCGCGGGCACACGGCCGGCGGCGGCTCG
>NZ_JEMA01000740.1 GCF_001589285.1 Sorangium cellulosum
TGAGGGTGGCGGAGTACCTGGCGGAGCGGTTCGCGGCCGTGGCGAGCGCGCGGGGGGCGATGGCGAGGGCGGAGGCGGGGGTGTAGCGGCCCACGGATGGAGACCCGCCCCTCAAGGAGAACGGCCGGCCGCCGTGCCGGCTCCGCCGTCGTCCTCGTCCTCGGGCAGCTCATCCAGCTCTCTCCAGAGCGCGTCGAGATCCAGCGTCAGCCCCTCGCAACCGGGCACCACGTGGCCCCCCTCCGAGGCCGAGAGCGCGACGGCATACCGCCCATCCTGGCCGAGCTCGAAGATCTCCAGCCCGCGGACCTGGGGATCCAGGATCCAGTAGTAGCGCACGCCGAACCTGGCGTACTCGCCCAGCTTCTCGATACGATCGCGGCGCGCGTCCCGCGGTCGCGGCGAGATAACCTCGATGACGGCGCTGGGCGGCCGTGTCGCCATCGGGCTCGCTCGCGCGGGGAGCTGCGCGCCTGGCAGGTACATCGAGACATCCGGTTTGCGGCCGCGCTCCTGCGCTCTCATCCCGAGCTTGAGCTCGGAGCCGAAGACGCGCCCGCCCCGCGGGGCGGCCCACACGCCGAGCACGCGCATCAGCCACGCGACCACCGCCTCGTGCAGGACGCTCGGCACCTCTTCCTCCTCGATCCGACCGCCGACGAGCTCCCCCGCCTCGTCCTCGTCGAGGTCGGCCCAGGCCTCGAGCGTGATCCTCGCAGGCTCGCGCGCGTCGGACGCCGCAACTGTCGCCATGACCTCAGGGTAGCAGGAACGGTCGCTCCGTGGTCGCGGTCGAGGGCCGCCTCGCGCCGGTCGGGCCGCCAAGCCGATGTGCGCCTCGGGCGGCGTCATCCAGATCCTGAGCCCCGACCAGACCAAGGGCATCGACGGCTGAGCGCGCCGCCGGGGCCAGCTTGGCGGCGTGCTCCTGGCCAGCAGCGGCGCCCTGCCGGCGAGCTGGCCGAGCGACGCCATCCGGGCGTCGGTGCTGCAGGGCGCGCTCACCACGGCGCTGCGCCTGGGCTACATCGCGGCCGAGCCAGGGCGGCTGAAGCCGCTGCTGCGCGAGAAGATCTACTCGGTGCTGACGACCGGCGCGCTGAACGAGCTCGTGCTGCTGGAGGTGCTGTCGGCCGGCAGGTGGCGCAAGCACATCGACCGTCTGCAGCAGAAGCTCGGGTCGGCGCGGAANTCTGCAGCAGAAGCTCGGGTCGGCGCGGAACGCGGCGGGGCGGCGGTTGCGCGAGGCGGGGGTGCTGCTCGACCA
>NZ_JEMA01000741.1 GCF_001589285.1 Sorangium cellulosum
CCCGACTACCCCCGGTTGCGGCGTTCTAGCTGACAGGGGAGCGTCGCGACTCGCCGGGCTGAGCCGGAGGGGCTGCGTCAACGCTCGGTCAGGCAGTCGTCGAGCGTGGGCGAGGTGAGGACGCGCTCGGTCCATCCTTCGATCTGCGCAATATCGGCGGCGCGGACGCGCGCCACGACCGGCTCGGGCAGCTCGCCGAAGCGCAGCCGGAGCAGCTTGAGCAGCGTGCTTCGCTGCCCTTCCAGGCGGCCGTCACGCTCGCCCGCCAGGCGGCCGTCCCGCTCGCCCGCCAGGCGGCCCTGCTCGCGAAGGTAGTCTGCGATGGTCACGATCTCCTCCTCGGCCTCCGGCCCCGCCGCCACGAGCAGCCGCTGCAGCAGCTCCCTTGGCTGGGCCGGGTCGGCGATGTTCAAGATATACCGCCACACGCGCGACAGCGCAGCCCCGCCGCCGGGGGCGCCGCGCACCTCGCGGACCAGCTCGTAGTACTCGAGCAGCCGAAAGGCCA
>NZ_JEMA01000742.1 GCF_001589285.1 Sorangium cellulosum
AGGCGGCGGCTGCGAGCGCGGCGGCGCGAAGCTCGGCGGATGCGGCGCCTGCGCATGCGGCACCGGCGGCGGCTGCGGGCGCGGTGGCGCGAAGCTCGGCGGATGAGCCGGCGCCGGCGGAGGTCCGAAGGACGGCGGATGCGGCGGCGCGGGCAGCACCCCAGGAGACGGCGGATGGGACGGCGCCGGCGGAGGCCCGAAGGACGGCGCCGGCGGAGCCCCGAAGGACGGCGCCGGCGGAGCCCCGAGGGACGGCAATGGCGGCACAGACGTCGGGGAAAGGCGNGGGACGGCAATGGCGGCACAGACGTCGGGGAAAGGCGAGGCGGAGCCGACGACGGCCGCAGCGATGCGGCGCGCGGCGGGGCCGGAGGCGGCGGGGCAGGGGGCGGCGGCGGCGCGCTCTGCGGCTTCGACTGCGCGGCGTGCCACGCCGGGTCGGCGGCCACCTGCGGCCTGTACGACGGAGCCCCGGGCAGTGGAGGCGGCGGCGGGATCGCGCTCGCAGCCTGCGTTGCGGTGAGCGGAGGCGCCGGCGGCGGCTGGCTCTGATAGAGCGCGCTGCCCTGGAGGGTGGTCACCCCTGGCGGCGGTGCGGACGGCGCGACCGGCGCCGGGGGCTGGGCGTGAGGGGGGTCGAGCCGCTGCGGGTACGCAGCCGCGGGCGGCTGCGAGCGCGGCGCGACAGCCTGCGCCGCC
>NZ_JEMA01000743.1 GCF_001589285.1 Sorangium cellulosum
TACCTCGCCTCGGACAAGGACGGGGCGCAGAAGCTCTACTCGGCGCCGCGGCGGTAGCTCCCCGCGCCTCCCGGGGGCCTCCCTGGGGGAAGATCACTGCGCGCGGAAGCCCTCGGCGGGGCGGAGGCGGGCGGCGTAGAGGCTCGGGACGATCGTGGCCGCGAGGCAGATCAGGATGGCGATGGCGCCGGTGATCAGGAACTCCTGCGGGCGCGCCTGCACGGGGAGGCGAGAGATGAAATACACCTTCGGGTCGAGCGGGAAGCCGTAGACCAGGAGGCCCTTGCACACCGCCACGCCGAGCAGGAGACCGAGCGACGTGCCGGCGACGCCGATGATGGCGCCCTGGTAGAGGAAGATGCGCAGGATGGCGCCGTCGGTCGCGCCCATCGCCTTCAGGACCGCGATCTCCTTCTTCTTGTCGAGCACCACCATGATCAGCGTCGCGATGACAGTGAACGCGGCGACCACGATGATGAGCGCCAGCACCGCGCTCATGCCGATCTGCTGGATGCGCAGCGCCGTGAAGAGGCCGTGGTTCAGCTCCTCCCAGTCCATCGTGTAATAGAGCCCGTTGCTGAGGAGGTTCGTGATCTCGCGCGCGATGGTGCTGGCGTTGTCGATGTCGTCGACCTTCATCTCGACGCCGGTCACCGTGTCGCCGTGGTCGTAGAAGGCCTGCGTCTCGTAGAGATCGGCGTACGCCAGCTTGGTGTCGTACTGCTCGAAGCCGGCCTCGAAGATCGCGATGACCCGGAACCGCTTGGCGACCGGCGGCTTGATGGCGCCGTTCGAGAACGAGAAGCCGATCGTCGGCGAGGTCACGGTGACGCACTCGCCGATCTCCAGGGACAGGTTCTTCGCGAGCACGGCGCCGATCACGATGCCCGGCATCCTCGCGATCTGCTCCTTGTCGGCGCAGGGATCGGGGTCGACCTCGGGAGGCAGCTCGTCGTCGTCGGGGAGCACGCTGCCGTAGCCGCCCTCCGGCTCGATCGAGCCGCGCGGGGCGCCCGCGGCGACAGCGACCTCGGCGTCGTCCACCGCCTCGCCCGCCGCGCCCTCGTCGGCCCCGGCGTCCGCCGCGCCCTCGAGATCGGCCGCGCTCGGGTCGGGCTCGGCCCCGGCGTCGCGCGCGGCGGCGGCGCGCTCGTCCTCCTGGATGCGCGCCTCGTACGCCTTCAGGAGATCGATCTCGCCGCCGGCGCCCGGCGGCTCGAGCGCGCCGGTCACGCCCGCGTCCGCCTTCACGGCAGGGACGTCCGGCAAGGACGGCGGCGCCGCGCGCTCCGGAGGCTTCGCGCCGGGGCGGCGCAGGCCGGCGAGATCGCCGCCGGGGAGGATGTGGCGCGGCAGGTCGAGCACGGGCGCTGCGGCGCCGTCGGCGCCCACGCCGAGGCTCCTGGCCGGGTCAACCCCCTTCACGAGGACGCCGGTCGCCGTGGCGTCGCCGTGCGTCAGCATCATGGGGTTGATGCTGAACGGCGCGACGCCGACCACGCCGGGCACCTTGGCGACCTGATCCATGATCGAGCGGTACTCCCGGAAATCCGTGGAGTACTTGATGACGAGGACATGGGCGTTGACGCCGAGGACCTTCTCGCGGAACTCCGCCTGGAAACCCCCGGTCACGCTCATCACGGTCGCGAGCGCCGCGACGCCGAGCGCGACCCCGAGGATCGCGAAGATGGTGCCGACCGAGATGAACGCGCGCTTCTTGGAGCCGAGGTATCGCAGCGCGACCTCGATGGGGTAGCTCATCGCGGTGCCCTCCTAGCAGAACGCGGCGCGCGCGGCACGCTGGGCCTCGGCGCGGCGCGGCGCGGCGCGGCGGTCGACGAGACGAGGCGGTCGACGAGACGAGGCGAGACGAGGCCTGCGGGCGGTTGGACTTTCGCGCGCGGCGTTCGCTGGGCCTCGCTTCCCGGACCGAACGCCTGCTAGAATCCAGCCCTGCCGCAGACGGCGGCATGTGGCGTGTACCTCTGCCCGCGAGCTTTTCATGAGCGCCACCAAAAACGAGCACCACACCGCGCGCAGCAGGGTCTTCACCGAGGACGAGAGCGCGCTCGAGGAGGCGCCGGTGTCGCGTCCCACCAGCCCGTCGGTCGGGGTGCGCTCGTCCGGCGTCGGGGCCGCGAGCATGCCGTCCGTGGAGCCCGGGAGCGCCGGCGACGGCGCGCAGGTGGACGTCGAGGTCCGCCCGTCGTCGAGGCCCTCCAGGTCGGGCTGGGTCGAGGGGCCGGCGAGCGAGGCGCCGAGCTTCGCCGCGCCGCCGCCGCTGCGCCAGAAGACCCCGCGCTTCGTGCGGCAGAGCGAGCCCGACGCCGACGAGGTCGGCGGGCGCACGAGCGCGGCGCCGGTGAGCGAGGCCGAGCCGTCGCTGGAGATCCCGCCGCCGGACGAGGTCGAGCCGCGCGAGCGGCGGCCGCCCGGCGCCAAGGACCCGTACATCGGAACGACCTTCGACCACCGGTACAAGATCGACCGGCTGCTCGGCGAGGGGGGGATGGGGTACGTCTACCTCGCCCGCCACAAGGTGATCGACAAGCGCGTCGCCGTGAAGGTGCTGCGCGCGGAGCTCGCGCGGGACCGCGAGATCTTCGAGCGCTTCGTGCAGGAGGCCCGCGCCGCGTCGAGCATCGGCAACCCGCACATCGTCGACATCTCCGATTTCGGCGACCTGCCGGACGGCTCCACGTACTTCGTGATGGAGTACCTGGAAGGCGTGAGCCTGGCGCAGCTCATCGACTCGCCGAACGAGCTGCCGATGGACCGCATCTGCCACATCGCGCTGCAGCTCTCCGCGGGGCTCGCGGCGGCGCACGAGGCGGGCATCATCCACCGCGATCTCAAGCCGGACAACGTGTTCGTTGTGCCGCGCGGCAGCGATCCGAACTTCGTGAAGATCCTCGACTTCGGGATCGCGAAGGTGTCGACCAGCACGACGACCAAGCTGACGCGCNTGTCGACCAGCACGACGACCAAGCTGACGCGCGCGGGCGCTGTGTTCGGGACGCCGCACTACATGTCCCCGGAGCAGGCGGCCGGCGCGCCGATCGATCACCGGACCGACATCTACTCGCTCGGCGTGATGCTCTACGAGCTCGTGAGCCGGCAGCTCCCGTTCAACGCCGACAACTTCATGGGGATCCTGACGCAGCACATGTACAAGGCGCCGGTCCCCATCCGCGCGCTCGTCGGCGGGCCGGACTGCCCGCCCGGGCTCGAGGCGGTGATCCTGAAGTGCCTCTCGAAGAAGCCGGAGTCGCGCTACCAGACCATGAGCGAGCTCCACGAGGACCTCGAGCGCGTGAAGGGCGGCGGGGTGCCGGGCGCTGTTGCGGAGATGATGGCGCGGTCGGGCGGCTTCAACGTGCCGCACGACTACTTCAAGACGTCGAAGGTGATCGTCCCGGCGACGCCGCCGTCGCCCCCGCGCTCGCCGTGGCCGCGCTACGTGTGGGTCGCGGGCGCGGCGGCCGCGGTGGGGATCGTGACGGCGATCTTCGTGATCGGCGGGAGCGGGTCCGCCAGCCACAACGCCGCGCCGCCGCCGAAGCCGGCGGTCACCGAGGCGCCCGCGGCCAGGCAGGCGCCCGAGCCGCCGCCGGTCCCGAAGACGGTTGTCGCGCTGGCCGCGGTGCCGGAGACGGCGGTCGGCTACCGCAACGGCGTGGAGATGAGGCTGCCGGCGAGCATCGACGTCGAGCAGGGGCAGACGGTCACGATCGACATCCGCGCCGAGGGGTACGTCCCCAGCACGGTGGTGCTCGACGGCACCGAGCCGAGCAAGCTGGTGAAGCTCGTCGAGGTCGACGACAAGGGCGGGCAGAAGGTGAGGCCCGGCGGGGGCAGGCCTCCGGCGACGCCGGCGACGGCCCGCACGCCGAAGGGCTCGGACGTCCGGGATCCCTGGGCCAAAGAGAAGAAGTGAGCGCCCGCGCGGCGCGTGGCCCGCGCTGCGGGCTTCGTGATAAGCCGCGGAGGTGACCCAGGTCGATCACCTCATCACCCTCGTCCCCGAGGACGTGCTCGGCATCTGTCGCCGCCTCCGCGAGCGCGGCAAGCGCGGCTGGATCGTCGGCGGCTGCGTGCGCGACCTGCTCCGCGGGGAGCCCGCGAAGGACTGGGACGTCGCGACCGACGCGCGGCCGGATGAGGTCGTGGTCGCGTTCCGGAAGGTGATCCCGACAGGCATCCAGCACGGGACGGTGACCGTGCTCGTGCGCGGCGTGCCGTACGAGGTCACGACGCTGCGCGGGGACGGGACGTACACCGACGGGCGGCGGCCGGACCGGGTCGAGTTCGTGGACGACATCACGGCCGACCTCGCGCGGCGGGACTTCACCATGAACGCGATCGCGCTCGATCCGGTGGACGGGCACCTGATCGATCCGTTCGGCGGCCGGAAGGACCTCGACGCGAACGTCATCCGCGCGGTGGGGGACCCGAACGAGCGCTTCGCGGAGGACGGGCTGCGGGTGCTGCGCGCGGCGCGCTTCGCGGCGACGCTGGAGGGGTCGATCGAGCCGGAGACGGAGCGGGCCATGGGCACGGCGCGGTCGCACCAGACCTTCCGCTGCGTGAGCGCGGAGCGGGTGCGCGACGAGTGGCTCAAGGCGATGCGCGCGCGCCGGCCGAGCGTGGCGTTCGAGATCATGCGCCGGACGGAGCTGCTCGCGATCACCTGCCCGGAGATGATCGAGTCGGTCGGGTGCGAGCAGAACCGCTGGCACGCTTTCGACGTGTGGGGGCACGCGATGGCCTGCCTCGACGCGTGCACGCCGGAGCCGATCCTCCGCGTGGCGGCGCTGATGCACGACATCGGCAAGCCGCGGACGCGCGCGTTCTCGGACAAGACGCTCGATTACACGTTCTACGAGCACGAGCGGGTCGGCGCCGAGATGGCCGAGCCGATCCTCGCGCGGCTCCGGTTCTCGAACGACGAGCGGGCGCGGATCGTGGCGCTGATCCGACACCACCTGATCTGCTACGACGAGACCTGGACGGACGCGGCGGTGCGCCGGTGGCTCCGGCGGGTGACCCCGGGGCTCGCGCCGGATCTCTACGAGATCGGCGTGGCGGACGCGCTCGGCAAGGGGCGCGACGCGTCGGAGGACATCGCCTCGATAGGGCGTCTCCGGGCGCGCGTGGAGGCGATGCTCGCGGCGGGAGCGGCGCTGTCTGCCAAGGATCTCGCCGTGAACGGGAGTGTGCTGATGAAGGAGCTCGGCATTCCGCCCAGCAAGCTCGTCGGGGAGATCCTGGAGCGCCTTGTCGAGCTCGTCACGGAGGAGCCCGAGGCGAACACGCGCGAGCGCCTGCTCGCGGCGGCGCGCGATCTCGTCGCGTCGAAGGCCTCGTCGTGAGCTTCGCGCTTTGCAGGTAGTTCTTACGTAAGGAGCGCGCGCGGGTGCGCGGCGCTCGTCGCGTGTACCCGAGGGTGGTCTCGCCGGGCCGTCCGGACCCCTTGTGTCGTGCGGCGCGCCCGTCCACCCGCGCCCGGCCATGTCCTCGCTCCTTGGGGGAGCCTGTCCCAGATCGCGAGTCGATCGTCGCAGACAAGGCACATGGGGCGACAGCGGTGGGTGGTTGTCTACCCCCGGTCGCATTCAAATAATTCACGCTGATCGCATCCGTGGAGACTTGCCTCTGGTAGCATCCGTCGTTGCGCACTGTTGCGCCCCCCATTGGGAGGTCATTTTGAAGCTCTCGACGAAGAAGCTTGTTGGGCTGGTCGGTTTGGGTTTTCTCGCGTCGGCGGCGGCCATCGGTGGGTGCTCCGGCGGGGATGGTGGGGCGAGCTCCGGCAACAACGGCTCAGGCAGCGGGAGCGGCAGCGGCGGCGGCAGCGGCGGCGGGAGCGGCGGCGACGACACGACCGGGCCCGGGCTCGGGAACGGCGGCGGCGACTTCACAACACCCGACGCCGGTGGGCTCGACGAGGACACGGCGTGCGTCGCGACCAGCTTGCAGGCCGATTACGAGCAGCGTCCGGCCGACATCATCTTCATCATCGACAACTCCGAGAGCATGACGGAGGAGATCGAGAGCGTTCAGCGGAACATCAACCAGAACTTCGCGTCGATCATCGACAGGAGCGGGATCGATTACCGCGTGATCATGCTCTCGAGGCACGGCAGCTCGTCGGTGGAGCAGTCCGTCTGTATCGAGGCGCCGCTCGGCAGTGGGAGCTGCTCGCCGGTGCCGTCGACGCCGAACTCGAACCCACCGCATTTCTATCAGTACAACCTGGAGGTCGGCAGCCTCGACTCGCTCTGCCTGGCGATCGACACCCTGAAGGGCGCGATGCCGCCGCGGGGCGAGGCGACGTCGGCCGGGTGGTCGCAATGGCTGCGGCCGGATTCGCTCAAGGTGTTCGTCGAGATCACCGACGACGGCACCGACTGCTCGACGAAATCTCTCGGCACGAACAAGACGGCCACCGACGACGGCGATATCACGCTGTACGATCTCGACGACGATCTGCCGGAGAACAAGAACGTCGCGGGGGGCACGAAGTCGGCGGAGGCGTTCGACGTGGCGCTGACGTCGGCCGCGCCGGAGTACTTCGGGACGCCGAGCGCGCGCAACTACATGTTCTTCAGCTTCGTGGGCATCAAGGAGAACAACCCGGTGACCGCGCCCTGGCCGCCGGACCAGCCCGCCACCTGGGAGCAGTGCCGCCCCGGCTCGGTCGACCCCGGGACGACGTACCAGAGCCTCAGCGTCATGACCGGCGGCCTGAGATACCCGATCAACCAGTACGACACCTACGATGCCGTGTTCCAGGCGATCGCGGACAGCGTGATCTCGGGCGCCAAGCTGTCGTGCGAGATCGAGGTGCCGAAGGCGCCAGACGGGCACTCGATCGATCTGGACACGGTGCGGATCGAGTACACGCCGAGCAACGGCGGGCAGAAGCAGACCTTCACCCAGGTGAAGAGCCCCGAGGAGTGCAAGGCGACGTCGTTCTACATCGAGGAGGGGCTCATCCGGCTGTGCCAGGAGACGTGCTCCATGGCGGTGCAGGACAACACGGCGAGCATGAACCTGCTGTACGGCTGCTGGGTCGATCCGCTCTGAAGCGAGGGAGCGCTCGCGGGCGACGCCGCGTGGCGCTCGCCGAGCGCCACGCGGCGCCCGGCTGACCGGCGGCCTCTTCGGGGAGAACGCGGGAGCCGGGCGCCTGCGCCTGCTACCCTGCGCGATGGACAGATGCGGCTCGATATGACGTGCCGTGCCGGCCACGGCGGCAGCGAGGAGCCCGAGGCGTTCACCCTGGGCGAGCGGCGCGTGCGGGTGACGGAGATCCTCGACCGGTGGCCGGGCGTCGATCACCTCTACTTCAAGGTGCGGGGGGACGACGGGGCGCGGTACATCCTGCGGAGGGATTTCGAGATCCTCGTCTGGGAGCTCGAGGTCTACGAGGCAGCCGAGTAGGGGCGGCCCCGGACAGGGAACAGGTGCTTGCGGGTCAGGGGTAGATGGGCTTGCCGCGGACGAAGGCGCGCTGGACGACGGCGGTCTCCGAGGCGAAGACGAGGTGATTCAGGACCTCCGACTCGGCGAGGACGTGCTCGGGGAAGCGGACGGCGATGAAGTCGGCCTCCTTGCCGGCGTCGAGGCTGCCGATGACGCGGCCCAGGCCGACGGCGTCGGCCGTGCCCTGCGTGGCGACGACGAACAGATCGGCAGGGGTCAGGCGGTCGCCGAGACAGACGGCGTTGTCGAAGGCGCTCGACATGCTGCGGCGCATGTCGAAGCTGCGGCCCGCGCCGACGTCGCTGCCGAGCGCCACCGGGACGGCGCGGGCGCGCGCGTCGCCGAGGCGCATGCGGCCGCTGCCGAGGAAGAAGTTCGAGTCGGGACAGTGAACGACCGAGGAGCCCGTCTCGGCGATGCGATCCCACTCGCGCGACGAGAGATGAATGCTGTGCGCGAGGAGGGTACGGCCGGTGAGCAGGCCGACGCGATCGTAGACGTCGAGGTAGTCGCGCGCCCACGGGTGCTCTCGGCGCGTCGCCTCGGCCTCGGCCGGGGTCTCCGCGACGTGCGTCTGCACGAGGAGGTCGTGATCCTGGGCGAGCCGCGCGGCGGCCTCCATCAAGGGGCGCGAGCAGCTGGGGGCGAAGCGGGGCGTGATCGCGAACTCGAGCAGGCCGTGGCCCTCGCCGTGCCAGCGCTGCACGAGATCCCGGGCCGCCGGGATGGCCTCGTCGCGAGGGACACAGAGCGCCTCGGGGCAGTTCTGGTCCATCAGCGTGAGGCCGGCGATGCCGCGCAGGCCGGCGTGCAGCAAGGCGCGGAAGAGCTGGTCGGTCGCCCCGGGGCACGAGCTGGAGAAGACGACGCAGGTGGTCGTGCCCGACGCGCGGAGGCGCGCCGTGAACTCGGCGGCGACGAGGGCAGCGTAGCCGTCGTCACGGAAACGGGCCTCCTCGGGGAAGACGGACCGCTCGAGCCAGTCGAGCAGCGCGCCGCTGGCGCTGCCGATGATGCGGGTCTGCGGGAAATGGATGTGCGCGTCGATGAAGCCGGGCATCAACACGGCCGGGCGCAGATCGAGCACCGGGCCGCGGAAGGCCCCCGGGGCGAACGGCAGGGCCTGAGCGATGAGGCCTGCCTCGTCGACGACGAGCAACGCGTCGTCCAGGAAGCGGACGGCGGAGCCGCCCGCCGGCGCGGCGGCCGGCGTGAGCAGGCGCCCGCGGTAGGCGCGCGGCGACCGGTGGCTCCGCGCGCTCATCGGACAGCGATCTCGCTCCGGCGCGCCCAGCCCATCACCATGCTTCCCCCCTGGTGCTTGGCGACGAGCACCCACCCGCCCGACTCGCGCACGACCATCACGAGCTCGCCGGCGGCGATCGCGCCGACCCGGGCGCCGTCCGCCCGCGGCTCCTCGACGAGCGCGACGCCGCGCGACGCGATGCCGAGCTGGAGGCGCGCGGGGGCGCCGGGCTCGTCGCCCTCCTCGTCGAAGCCGGGCGGGTCGTCCGAGCGCGGGTCGTGAGCGCCCGGGTCGCCGTCGAGCGGGAAGCGGGGGTGCGCGCGCGAGGCCTCCTCGTCCAGGGAGCGACGCTCCAGGAGATGCGCGAACCGGCCGGCGCCCTGCATCGGCGGGCGCTCGCCGGCGAGGGCGCGCAGGAGGAGCGGCGCCGTCGGGGTCAGCGCGATGGCGGTGGCGGCGAGCAGCACGAGGCCGGTCAGCCGGTCCAGCCGGCGCGCGGGC
>NZ_JEMA01000744.1 GCF_001589285.1 Sorangium cellulosum
GGCCCGCCCGGCGCCTCCAGGACGAGCGCGGTGACGGTCCCGCGCTCGCCGGGGATCCAGCGGTAGAGGCCGCGGGCGTCCTCGCCCTCGACGCGCCGCTCGACCCAGCGGCCGTCGCCGGCGCGCACGCACACGCGCGCGACGTGGTCCTCCGCGGGCTCGCCGCGCGACGCGCCGGAGCGCGGCTCGCCCGGCAGCGGCAACGGCGCGGAAGGCCACGGCGACCGCTCGCCTCGCGGCGCGGCGTCGTCCGGGAGCTCCGGGAAGTCGTGGAGCCCCGGCGGCGCGCTGCCGCACCGGCCGGCGAAGGCGAGGCGGCCGCTGTCGTCGCCGAGGAACGCGCCCCGCGAGGCCGCGAGCGGATCGGGGTCGCGGCCGCGGGGCGGAAACGTCGCCTCCAGCCGCGGCGCGGAGAGCGCTGCCTCGAGGCGCAGCACGTGGGCGGCCTCGTGCGCGCACGCGAGCAGGACGTCCTCGCCCGCCCGGAACGGCTGGCAGCGCGCGTAGCGCGGGTCGAGGCCCGCGATCTCCGCCGCGGCGATCGGCCGCGCTGTCGCCGCGGCGAGGACGGAGAGGACGCCGTCGCGCGCGACGAGCAGCCTGCCGCCGGGGAGGAGCGCGCCTGTCGCCGCGGCCAGCGCGACGACGTCCGGGGCGAGCGCGCGGCTCGAGGGGGCGTCGCGCAGCGGGTCCGTCGCCGGCGGGAGGTGGAGCGCGGGGCTCCGCCGGGAGCGCGGGGGCGCGGACGCCGCGGGCGCGAGGCCCGCGGCCGTCAGGTGGAGCGCGGGGGTGCCCGCCGGTCCGAGGAGCGCGACAGCGNGCGCGGGGGTGCCCGCCGGTCCGAGGAGCGCGACAGCGTCGCCGCGCTCCTCGAGGAGCGTCGTGGCGAGCCCGCGCTCCTCGAGGACGTCGGTCCAGGTGGCGCCCCCGTCGAGCGTGACCGAGGCGCGGCCGAGCAGATCGAGGCGCGCGGCGCGGCGGGCGTCGACGGCCACGGCGTCGACGACCCCCGCGGCGCCGAAGCGGCGAAGGGAGAGCGTGGCCGGGTCGACCTCGAGGAGCCCACGGTCGGTGCGCAGGAGGATCGCGCCGAGGTACGGCCGCGCGCCGCCGGGCGCGCCGATGTCGGCTATGGGCGCGAGATCGCCGAGGAAATCGCCGGCGCGGTAGGCGCGCGCCTCGGACCAGAGGACGAACCCTCCCCCGAGGCGCGCCGGGAGCGACCGGAACCCGCGGAGCAGCTCGGACGCGGGCGCGGCGGCGAGCACGACGCCGCCGTCGAGGCGCACGCGGACCCCCTCGTAGAGCGCCGGCTCCGGGCGGGGCGAGGGAGAGCCGTCGCCGGGATCGGCGGCGTCGAAGAGGGCGCCGGTGCCCTCGGTGAGGACGTAGCGCGGCGGAGCGAGCGGCGGCGGGTCGGCGGGCGTTGCGGCGGGCGG
>NZ_JEMA01000745.1 GCF_001589285.1 Sorangium cellulosum
CCCCCCGGCCACCTCGTCGACCCAGCCGACGAGGGCGCCGCCATCGAGCGGCGCGAGCACCGGGCTGCGCGAGTGCTCGGGCGACGCGTGGAGGCGCGACTCGTCGCCGATCCGCTGCAGCGTCTTCACGTCGAGCCGCGCGAGGAAGATGTCGCCGCTCGCCTCGCCGCCCTGCTCACCCGCGCCCCCCNGCTCGCCTCGCCGCCCTGCTCACCCGCGCCCCCCGCGGCCGCGTCGCCCGCCGGGCGCGCGTCCGACCACACGAGCCACGCCTCCTGGCCGCGCACCGCGATCTGCACCTCGGCCGCGTCGAGCGGCGCGTTCGTGATGCGCCGGTCCGGCAGGGTCCTGTTCAGCGCGCGGTCGATCCGCGCCGCGTACACCTCGGCGTTGCCGTCGCGCGAGTCGACCCACGCGACGATGAAGCCCCCCGCGCCGTCGTACGCGATCGCCACGTCGGACGCCTCGCTCGCGGCGCCGCCCTGCTTCTTGCGGGGCGCCGTGGTGAGCTTCTTCTGCGCGACCTTCGCGCCCGTCGCGTCGAGCTTCGTCACGTAGACCTGCGTCTCGCCCCGCTCCCGCGCGACCCACGCGAGCACGCTCTCGCCCTGCGCCGCGCCGCCCTTGCCCTTCGCGTCGGCCGGGGCCGGCGGCGCCGCCGCGATCGCGACGCCGCCGAGCGACGACGCCTTCTGCGAGAGGACGTTCAGCTTGCCGGGCGCCCCCGGGGACGCGGCGCGCACAGCCAGCGTCGCGGAGAGGTCCTGCCCGCGGGGCGCTCTGTCCGACGCGCCCTCGACGAAGTACGTCACCCACGCCGCGAGCGCCGTACCGCCCTCGAGCTCGGCGGCCGCGACCCTGGCGACGTGGTCGCCCTCGACGAGCGCGCGCACCGCTGTCGCGCGCGGCGGCGGGTCCTTGTCCTCCCGGAACGCGGGCGCGCGCCACGCGCTCTCGCGCACCGGCAGCGACACC
>NZ_JEMA01000746.1 GCF_001589285.1 Sorangium cellulosum
GCGCCTTCCGGCGGCGGCATGCCGCAGGGCTCCACGGCACCCGCAAACCCCTCATCACAGCTCCCGGGCAATGGTTCCCAGGGGAACACCAGCGCGACGGCGCAGGGAAGCACGCCGTCCAAGACCGGCGAGCCGTCCCCAAAGGCGCCTCCGAAGGACGCCGCCGCAAAGGACGGCTCTTCAGCGCAGACCTCCCCCAAGCCCGGTGAGACGTCCCCAAAGGCGCCTCCGAAGGACGCCGCCGCAAAGGACGGCTCTTCAGCGCAGACTTCCCCCAAGGACGGCGAGACGTCCCCAAAGGCGCCTCCCAAGGACGCCGCCGCAAAGGACGGCTCTTCAGCGCAGACCTCCCCCAAGCCCGGTGAGACGTCCCCAAAGGCGCCTCCGAAGGACGCCGCCGCAAAGGACGGCTCTTCAGCGCAGACCTCCCCCAAGGCCGGCGAGACCGGCGGGAAGAGCACCCCCACGCAAAAGCCCGCTCCCGCCGCGCAGGGCACGTCCACCAGCCCCTCGGCTCCGAAGTCACCGCCCGCGGGGCAGGGCTCCCGGCAGCCAGGGGGCGGTCGCCCGGGAGCGCAGCCGGGAAGCTCGTCCACCACGACGGCCACGCCGCAGGACGGCGGGGTGACGTGGATCGCGGACAAGTCCGTCACGAAGAGCGAGTGGCGGACTTCCACCGGCAGAGGAATGCGCAAGAAGGCGAAGCGCGCCATCCCGAAGATCACCGACCAGCTGACCCAAGGCGGCTTCCCCACCCACCCCGCGGACGCGAAGAAGCAGATCGGGAGGCGCTTCCCCAAGGGAAAGCTGTTCAGCGATGCCGAGTGGAACGCCTTCAAGGAGCTCTCCTCGACCCCGGAGGGACAGACATGGCTCAACGCCTCGGGCATGCTCACGCACGCTCAGGTCGAGCAGTACCTGTCGGATGACAACGCCGAGAAGTTCCGCGGCTTCCACCTGCTCCACAAGCCGAGCAAGGTCGTCCTGGCGAGCTACGTCTCGCGCCAGACGAAAGGCGGCGATGACGGCAAGCGCTTCGAGGGCACGCCTCCAGCGGCGGTGGCCCTGTCCATGGAGGCGAGGCACACGACCGACCCGGTGAGGAGGGACGAGCTCAAGAAGCAGATCGACCAGCTCATCGCCAACGAGTGGGCCAAGACGCTCGAGCACACCGAGCCCAACGACGACGCGATCAAGGCCATGGACGACGGCGCCGTGCTGGCGCCGAGGACGCTCAAGGATAGCTTGACGCGCGCAGACATCGAGTCGCTCCCGACGGACGAGGCCCTCGAGCGGCACCGGCAGTCGATCGAGGTGCTCAAGAACATCTTCCACCTGCTCCAGGCCGGCGCCGAGATCTACGACGCCGGCTCGAAGAGCCATGTCCCGCTCCAGGGCGCGCCGGTCGCCAAGCTCCTTTCGCACGGCGGCCGCGTCAACGTCCAGATCCCCGCCGGCACCGCGCCGTACGCGCTCACGGAGCACCTCGGCATCACCGACAGCAACGGCAAACCCAGGGCCGGCGTGTTCAAGCGCGACTTCGGGACGCACCACGTCTCGTTCCGCAAGGGGAAGCTCAAGGAGCAAGGCGGGCAGTACGCCGCGATCCGGTCGAAGCTGGACGACACAGAGCTCTACGGCATCAACCTCGCCATCGGCGGGTTCGGCCTCAAGGACTTCAACGGCGATATCATCCTGAACGACGGCGCTCACGGCCACGTGTTCATCGGCTACCGCCCGCCCAAGGCAGATCGGCCGGGGGGGCTCCAGATCGGCATCGAGACCACCGGGCCCGGCGCGCCCAGCACCGTCGGCTACGTCCACAACTGGCGCTCCACCGAGAAGACAGCCAACCCCATCTCCAGCGTCGGCGGCCTCAAGCAGGACAAGATCGGCGACGAGAAGGGCAAGAACGCCCGCACCGTCGACCTGCGCAAGTTCGGGGACGACTGGAAAGGACCCCTCAAGGACCGAGCGGATCAGTTCGCGCACGACGTAAAGGAAAACCCGACAGAGGCGATCAAGAATCTCGTCGGCCCGCGCGACATCTCGCCGCTGGACACCCACGATACAGCGCCGCTCGCCACCGACGAGCCGTCCGATGGATCGTCGGACGAATTCGCCGATGAGTCGTCCGATGGATCGTCGGACGAGTCGGACGACGCGTCGGTTCGATCCGAGCGACATTCGCGGGGCGGCGATCGCCGCGATCCGCCGGGTGACGCCGCGGCCGGCCCGAAGCGAGGCGCCCAGGATCCCGGGCAGAGCGGCTCGGATCAGCGGCCGCGAGGCGCCGAGCAAGCCCCCAGGGGCAACGAGCCCCTCGAGACGCCCGGCGACGCGCCGGAGCAGATGACGGCCAAGACACAAGAGGCATCGAGTCCTCGCCCGGAAGCTGGAACGACGCAAAGCGCTCCAGGAAACGCGCCGGAGAGCCCCGGCCCGCGCCTGCCGGAGACGACATCGCGGCTGCCCGCGCGGGACTCCGGGAGCCCGGCCGCGGCCATCACCACCGGGATGAAGGCGCCGGCCGGGCTGTCCGCGGCCAGCGAACAGGGCTCCGCCGCACCTTCCGCGACCCCGAGCCCGGGGACTCTGCCGTCGCTCGAGGACAGCAGCGTCGAGGAGGACATCGAGAACACCTCCGATCTCTTCGTGATCGCGCTCCCCGACAACTACGTGCATGACTCGATGGTGACGTTCGATCCGACGAACGTGCCGCGCCCCCTCGCGAGCCCCGTGCCATCGCAAGCGGGCATCGACGGGATCCTCGACCGCTGGGGGTTCGACGATCAGGTCTCCTTCAGGCGCGATCTCCCCATCGATGGGCTCACGAAGCCGGGCGAGGACCCGGACATCGGCCCAGGGCCCTTCGAGAGCACCGTCTTCCCGGCCGGCGGCTTCGGAGTGGCCGTCACCTTGCCGCCGGAGCTCGTCGAGCTGCGCGTCGCGCTCGCCATCGCCCATGAGCTCTCTCATGCCAACCAGTACGACGACCTCAACCTCATCGAACTCGAAGGCAGGGAGGCCGACATCGATCGCCTGCCGCCGCTCCAGCGAGATGTGCATCAGACCGCGTTCGAGCGGCAGAAGGCGGCGCTCGAGGTGGTTGGCTACCAGTCAGAGCTCGTCAACCTGGAGCGCTTCAGGCAGTCGCTCAATGACGACGAAGCCAAGGCCTACCACGACGGGCTGCAGGCGATGGAGGACCAGGCGAGGACCCGGCGAGACGAGTTCTTCGATCAGCTCACTCCGCAGCAGCAAGCCATGTTCATCCAGGATGGAGTCGAGGCGGTCCTTGAAGACATCCAGCGTGGCGTCGACGCGAAGTTCTTCGGGAACAATGCGCAGGACGCGGGCGCGCAGGATCAGAGCAGTGACGACGGCGACGAGGACCCCAGCGATGCGGACTCGGACCACGACGACTCCGAGGACCAGGCTGACGACGACTCCGAGGACGAAGGCGACGACGACTCCGAGGACGAAGGCGACGACGACTCCGAGGACGAGGACGAGGACGAGGACGAGGACGAGGACGAGGACGACGACGACTCCGAAGACGAGGACGACGACGACTCCGAAGACGAGGACGACGACTCCGAAGATGACGACGGCGGAGATCGCTTCACGCCATCTCAACGGCCCCAGTCCGGCCGCGAGGCCCCGTCTCCAGCGCCGCTGACGCCTGAGGGCGGACAGCACGCCCGCGCGCCTCGCGGCGAGTCCCCCGCGACGAGCACCAGGACTGACGGGGACGGCAGCGCTTTCGAACAGCGGTCCGGGAACACGCCCGCGACGGGCCCCGGGAGCCCGACCGCGGCCGTCACCACCGGGATGAAGGCGCCGGCCGGGCTGTCCGCGGCCAGCGCGGAGGGCTCCACCGACGAGGCCCCCCCGCCCTCCAGCGGGAGGAAGCGGACAGTCGAGCAGGCGTACAGCGACGACGAGCAAGACGCCCCGACGAGCACCAAGAAGGTGAAGGATGCGGGAGAGCCATCCTCTTCCTCGCAGCAGGCGCCGCCCGCGCCGGTGAGGAGCAGCAACGCCGTCGTGGCCTCCCGNTGAGGAGCAGCAACGCCGTCGTGGCCTCCCGG
>NZ_JEMA01000747.1 GCF_001589285.1 Sorangium cellulosum
GCGAGGAGCGCGAGCGGGCCGAGCGCGCGGGAGAGCGATCGCGAGGGGGCGCTCAACGCCGGTACTTCTGGGGCCTGTTGGCGACCGGGTTCGGGGGGGTCATGGCGAGCCTCGGGAGGCGCGAGTGTACCCGTTCTGCGCCGCCGGAGCGGCGGCGCGGGCGGATACCGGCGGGCAAGGAGAGGCCCCTCACTCGTNGATACCGGCGGGCAAGGAGAGGCCCCTCACTCGTCCGCTGACCGACCGCCGACGAGGCACGCCAGCCGCTGCGTCATCTCCCCGGTCCGCAGCGCGCCCTCTCCGCCCCCGGTCCCCTGCCCGCGCGGCGCCGTCCACCGCGCAATCAGCGCCGCGCCCGCGGCGGCCTCCCCGCGCCGGCGCGCGTCGGCGACCGCGACGTGCAGCGCCTCGAGGCAGACGCGCTCCCGCCCCCAGCGCACCTGCGCGAGGCCGCGATCCCCGAGCGAGACGGCGGGCAGCGCCCGCCGGTCCAGGCGCAGGGCGCCCTCCGGCTCGAGCGTCACGAGCGCGCGCCACGCGCCCGCCATCGCGCGGCAGCGCGCGTCGCTCGCGGCGGTCAGCGTCGACCAAGGCGCGAGCGCCGCCGCCTCGCCGGCCGTCCCCGCGACGCTGTCGAGCACCGCCACCCCGGCGGTCTCCAGGGCGACGCCGTCGAGCACCAGCACGCCGATGGCGCCGTCGTCGCGCCGGGCGAGCGCCATCGGCCTGCCGCGCAGCTCCTCGCGGTCGAGCCCCACGACGCGCGCGGGCTGCCGGGGCTCCGGCGTGTGCTCCTCGACGGCCACGCGGCGCCGGAGCTCGCCGAGCACGAGGGCGCGGCCAGGACCGAGCAGCAGGCCAGGCGCCTGGCCCAGCGCGCCGTCGAGCTGACCTCGGCGCGGCTCGAACGCCGGGAGCACCCGCGCGCCATCGGGGCCGAGGAGCAGCTCGCTCGCCTCTGCGACGACGAGCAGCGCTACCTCGCCGTCCGCGGCGAGCAGCGGCACCGAGCCGGCGCGCTGCGCGCCGCGCCGGAAGCTCGGCGCGAGGTCGGTCGCGTTCCGCCGCAGCACCTCGCCGCGCAGATCGAGCGGCGGGCGAAACAGCGCGCTGTGGGTCCGGATCGGCGCCGCCCCCGGGCCGCCCTGCCCCGCCGCCGCGCCGCCTCTTCCCGGCGCCGCGTCGCCCTGCGCCGCCGTCGCGTCGCCCTGCCCCGCCGCCTCGTCGTCGGGCCGCATCGCCATCCCGGGCGGCTGCCGGTCGCGCCCTGGCTCCGCCGCGTCCGCGACGATCTCGAGCGCCTCTCCGTACGGCGTCGACACGCTCCACCGCTCCGCGCCGGCCGCGGAAGCGGCGCCCGGGAGCGGCGCCGGCAGGCCGACAGGCGCGCACGACAGCGCCGGCAGCCCGGCCGGCGGCTCCTGCGGAT
>NZ_JEMA01000748.1 GCF_001589285.1 Sorangium cellulosum
GACGCCGGAAGCGGTCAGGACGCCGCCGCCGCCGAGCCCGCGCGACCTCCGCGGCCGCCGCTGCCGCCCGCGCCACCCCCGCCGCGCTTGCCGTGGGGGAGGCACCTCGAGATCGGCGCGGACGTGGCCCTCGTCAACCGGATCGGCGCGCGCGACATCGACGGCAACCCGACGCGGCTTCGCCTGAAGCCCGCGATCGGGCTCGGGCTCCACGCGCGCTGGGAGATCCTCGACCACCTGCGGTTCTCCGCCTTCTTCGTGCACGCCGAGCACGAGCTCGCGCTCGCCCCGGGCGCGCTGGCGCAGCCCGGCTCGATCACGGCAGAGCCGCGCGAGGACGGCGCGCCCTCGGTGCGCACGATCGCGCTCGGCGCGCGCTTCGCGCCGACGCTTCCGCTCAGCGAGCGCGCCCGCTCGTGGCTGTCGGTCGGGATCGGCTATGACCGGTTCTACGTGGGCCGCATGAGGGTCGCCGAGCCTGCAGGTGTTTTCACCATCCGCGAGCGCGGCGCCTCGTACGTCGAGATCCCGCTCGGGGTCGGGATGTCGTTCGACCTCGTCCAGGACTGGCTCACGATCGAGCTGGAGACCACGGGGGCGTTCCTGCTCGGCCGGGGCGGCGACGCCACCCGGGAAGGCCAGGCCATCGATGCCCAGGGGCGACGGCGCGCGGTCGGCCCGCTGCCGCAGACGCGGGGCTCGTTCATCCAGACCCTCGGCCTGTCCCTCGTGCTGTGATCGCCCCCCTGATCGCGCGCGGCAGGCGATGGGCGCTCACCATCGTGCTCGCCGCAGCCTGGCCGGCGTGCGGTGATGCGGCCGCGACGCGACGCTCGCCGGCGCCGCCGCGATCGCTCGCGCCCGCCGAGCTGGCGGCGATCGAGGGGCACGGCGCTCGCGGAACGCCGCGCGGCGCGGAACCCGCCGGGGGCGCCGACGCAGAGGACGAGGGCCCGAGCCGCGCCGGGCCGGACGCGACCGCAACGCAAACGGACGCGACCGCAGCACAGGAGACAGCGACGCAGGCGCTCCCGACCGCCTGCGCGAACGACGCGGGCTGCGGGTACGACCCCGCGAGCGAGCGCTGCGGGGCCGATCCCCGGCTGAACCGACAGCCGCCCATCACGGACCAGGGGATCGTCTGCTACTGCGACGCCGGCGCGTGCGCGCTGCTCCGCGTGCTGCCCGTGCCGTGCGAGGGGGACCACGACTGCGCCGTGGCCCACGAGCCGCGCCCGCACCCCGCCCGCGCGACCCGTGAGCGCCCGCACGAGAAGGGGCGCCCCTGCCGCGATCTCACGCTGTCGACGACGTGCGAGCGGACGAACATCTGCACCCTGCGCCGCCACGCATGCCCGGCGCGGTGAGCGGCGCGGCGAGCTCAGCTCAGGGCCAGCATGCGATCGATCGGCACGCGCGCGCGCTCGCGCAGCTCGGGCTCCATCTCGAGGCGCGGGGTGAGGTCGCGCAGCGCGAGATAGACCTTCTCGAGCGTGTTGAGCCGCATGAAGGGGCACTCGTTGCAGGCGCAGTTGCCCTCGGGCGGCCCCTCGATGAACTCCTTCTGCGGAGACGCCTTCCGCATCTGGTGCACGATGCCGCTCTCCGTCGCGACGATGTACTTCGTCGCGTCGTCCGCGATCGTGTACTTGAGCAGCGCGGTCGTCGATCCGATGTACTCGGCCATCCGCAGGATCGGCTCCTCGCACTCCGGGTGCGCGATGAGCTTCGCGTCCGGGTGGCGCTCGCGCAGGGCGATGAGCTTGCGCAGGCTGAACGTCTCGTGCACGACGCAGCTCCCCTGCCACAGGCGCATCGGGCGACCCGTCCGCTCGATGAGCCAGCGCCCGAGGTTCCTGTCGGGCGCGAAGAGGATCTCCTGCCCCTCGGGGATCGCGCGGACGATCTTCTCGGCGTTCGACGAGGTGCAGATGTAGTCGCTCTCCGCCTTCACCTCGGCGGAGCAGTTGATGTAGGAGATCGCGGCCGCGCCGGGGTGGCGCGCGCGCCAGGCGCGATAACGGTCGACGGGGCAGCCGTCGGCGAGCGAGCAGCCGGCCTCCATGTCAGGGACGACGACGATGCGGTCGGGGTTCAGGATCTTCGCCGTCTCGGCCATAAAATGCACGCCGGCGAACAGGATGACGTCCGCGGTCGTCTTCTTGGCCTGCTGGGCGAGCTGCAACGAGTCGCCGAGGAAGTCTGCAAGATCCTGGATCTCGCCGTCCTGGTAATAGTGGGCCAGGAGGACGGCGTTCCTCTCCCGCTTCAGGCGGCTGATCTCATCGTGCAGATCCAGGCGCGGGTCGATGGCGGCAGGCTGGGGCGCGGCGCTCGTCATGGGGTGATAAGGTAGGCACCGCGCGCCGCGCTGGCCAGGGCTCACGGCCAGCGCGGCGCCCGCCGCCGCTCCCGGGAGCCCGCCGCGCCCAGCGTTGACAACGGCCGGCACCGGTCCACCATCCAGGCCCGCGGCGGGCCCGGCCAAGGCGCGCTCGTCGTGAGCGGCCACGCATGTCTCTCCTGATCCCCCTCGCCCTGCTCGCCGTGGTCGTGCCGCTCATCGTGGCCCTCCTCCGGGCCAACGAGCTATTTTACGTGCGCGTCGAGGGGCGGAACGTCCGGCTGCTCCGGGGCCGGCTGCCGCAACGGCTGCTCGACGACATCGTCGACGTGCTCCGCGCCGCGCCGGTCGGCCGCGGCGCGGTGCGGGTCGTGGTCGAGGACCGGCGGCCCCGGGTCCACGTCGAGGGGGACATCTCCCCGGAGCAAGCTCAGCAGCTCAGGAACACCGTGTCGCTCTGGCCGGTTCCGAAGATCCGCGCGGCCCCGAAGCGCCGCGCGGGCGGGTGACCCCTCCGCGCCCGACACGGCTATCCTCATGAGTCAGTCCCGCATGGCCGACGATCAACCCAGAGACAAACCCCCGACATCGAAGCTCGGGCGCCTCGCGCGCCTCGCCGGCCTCGCGCCCCGCACGATCCCGTTCGCGATCGAGGGCGCGAAGCGCGCCCTCGGCGCGCCGCGGACCGAGGAGGAAGAGGCCGAGGCGCGGCGGAGGATGGCCCAGGAGGTGAAGAAGACCGCCGAGGCGATGCTGAAGACGCTCGGCGAGATGAAGGGCCTGCCGCTCAAGTTCGGCCAGATGGCGAGCTACATCGACGGGCTCGCGCCGCCGGGGTACGAGGAGAAGTTCCAGGCCACGCTGAAGAAGCTGCTCGACAAGGCGCCGCCCCTGTCGCCCGAGGCCGCGGAGCAGATGGTCGTCCAGGAGCTCGGCGCCCCGCCCCACGAGGTGTTCGCGGCGTGGGAGCGCGAGCCGTTCGCCGCGGCGAGCATCGGGCAGGTGCACCGGGCCACGACGAGGTCGCGGGAGCGGGTCGCCGTCAAGGTGCAGTACCCCGGCATGGACAGGGCGATCGAGAACGATCTGAAGAGCATCTCGATGCTCGAGGCGATGATGGCGCCGATCGCGAAGAAGCTGAACGCGCGCCAGACCGTCGACGAGCTCCGCAAGGTGTTCCTGTCCGAGCTCGACTACGCGCGCGAGGCCGAGATGGCGGACCTGTTCCGCCGCATGAACGCGGGGGACGAGGACATCTCCATCCCCCGGATTCACCACAGCCTCACCACGCGGCGCGTCCTCACGCTCGAGCTCGTCGACGGCATGAGCTACGCCGAGTTCTGCGAGCGCGGGAGCCAGGACGCCAAGAACCGCGCCGGCCTCGCCATCTGGCGCTTCACCTTCCGCTCCATGCTCCGGTACGGCTGGCTCTACGCCGATCCGCACCCGGGCAACTACCGCTTCCACGAGGATGGTCGGGTCACGATCCTCGATTTCGGGTGCGTGAAGGAGCTCCCGCCCGACCTCGTGGACGGCATGAAGCGCTACATGCGCGCCGCCATGGACGCGGACTGGAAGGAGTTCGACCGGGCCTGCGTGGAGGTGCTCGGCTACGACCCGAACGACGAGAGCTGGGACCTCTACCGGAGCTACACGATGGAGCTCATGGTCCCGCTCTGCGCGCAGGGGACCTGGACGTGCTCCCCGGAGAAGGCGCGCGAGACGGTGGCGTACCTGACGCGCGGCATCCGGGGGCTCGCCTTCAAGCAGGGAGTGAATATGCCCACCATCCCCCACGTGCCGAAGATGCCGCAGGACTTCACGTTCGTGAATCGGCTGCAGTGGGGGCTCGCCTCCGTTCTGGCGGGGCTCCGCACCGAGGCCGCGTTCCGGCAGACCATCGATCCGTGGGTGCGCGACGGCCTGTACCCGGTCCCCGATTGAGCCGGGACGCAGGCAGCCTCGTCGGCACGGGCGAGCGGGAGATGTCGCCTCCGCCGTGGCTCTCAACTTGACCTCGATCCCGCGCGCTGTGACATTCGATCGGGGCATGGACGACGAGAGGGCGGCCTGCGAAAGGCGCGTGGGGACCACCCTGCGG
Organism: Sorangium cellulosum; assembly: GCF_001589285.1. GTDB lineage: Bacteria > Myxococcota_A > Polyangia > Polyangiales > Polyangiaceae > Sorangium > Sorangium cellulosum_G. The sequence continues at coordinate 4,446 of NZ_JEMA01000748.1, forward strand.
GGCAAATGGACGATCGATCGTCTCCTCGGGATCGGGGGGATGGCCGCCGTCTATGCCGCGACCCACAAGATCGGGCGGCGCGAGGCGATCAAGATCCTCCACCCCGAGGTGGCGCGCTCGAAGGACCTGCGCGCCCGGTTCGAGCGCGAGGCGCAGGCGGTCAATCAGTTCCAGCACCCCGGCGTTGTCGAGATCCGCGACATCGACATGACCGAGGACGGCGCGCCGTTCCTCGTGATGGAGCTGCTCGAAGGCGAGTCGCTCGCCGACCGGCTCCAGCGGCTCGGCAACATCGAGACAGGCGAGATGCTGCGGTTCATGGACGAGCTCCTCGACGTGCTCGGCGCGGCGCACGATCGGGGGATCATCCACCGCGACATCAAGCTCGACAACCTCTTCGTCGAGACGACGGGGCGCCTGAAGGTGCTCGATTTCGGCATCGCGCGCATGCGGGACGGCGTGAAGACCGCGATGNGCGCATGCGGGACGGCGTGAAGACCGCGATGCGTACCCGCACCGGCGCGACGCTCGGGACCGTGTCGTACATGGCCCCGGAGCAGGTGCGCGGCATCTCGGTCGATCACAGGGCAGACCTCTTCGCGGTGGGCGCGACGATGTTCCGGGTGATCGCGAAGCGGCGCATCCACGAGGCGCGCACGGAGTCCGAGCTGCTCGTGAAGATGGCGACCATGGCGGCGCCGCCGCTCGCGAGCGTCGCGCCGGAGGCGCCGCAGGGGCTGTGCGCCCTCGTGGACAGGGCGCTCGCGTTCGATCGCGAGCGGCGCTACCCGGACGCCCGCACGATGCAGGCGGACATCCGGGCGCTCCTGCGCGGGG
>NZ_JEMA01000749.1 GCF_001589285.1 Sorangium cellulosum
TGGAGCGCCGCGCGCGACGCCCCGCCGACCACGCGCCGCGCGCTCCGCTACGCCGCCCTCCGCCGGCGCGGCGACGCGCCGCCCGCGCTCGTCCCGTACGCCGCGCTCGCCGCGCAGCTCCTCGGCGAGGGCGAGGGCGACGCCGAGGTGTGGCTCGACGCGTTCATCGCGCTCGACGCTCCGCGCTTCTCGCTCCGGCACTACGCGTTCGCCCGGGCCGAGGCGGCCCGATGGCGCGGCGACGACAGCAGCGCGGCCGCGTGGCAGCGCCGGCACGACGCCCTGCGCGCCGTGGCCGCCGACCCGACCCGGGCCGAGATCGCGCGCTACCTCGGCCTCTGAGCGGCGCCTCGCGCGGCGCACCCCGGACGTACCCCTGCATCGTGGCGTTTCGTCCCATGCCCAGAAAACATGGAGCTCGCGTCCTCGTACGGCTGGCGGTGGAGGTGCTCGGTTCCTACGCTACAGCCTGGCTCGCGGCGGATCGCTCGCGGGGAGAGTCCTCATGTGTCCTCATTGCGGAAAGAACGCGCCCGTCATTCACCGCGGGCTCGCTGCGTATTGCACCGCGTGCGGCCGGGAGCGCCTGCCCTTCGCGGGCAAGTCGGTCAGCCTGGCGGGGAAGCCGTCCCGGTTCGGCGGGGCCGTCGCCGGCGCGCTCGGCTGGCTGGTCCTCATCGGCGGCACCGCGCTGGCGCTGCTCCTCGGCCTGGGCGCCGCCGCGCTGTTCCCCGGCTCGATCGCCGGCCTCGCGATCGGCCTGCCGATCGGGTTCGTCGCCCTCACTGTCGGCCTGCTCCTGCTCATCGGCGGGCGAAAGCTCTCGCGCTCCGGGGTGAAGGCCTCGCGCGACGCGCAGGTCCAGGCGATCTTCTCGCTCGCGGCGCACCGCCGCCGCCCGCTCACGGCGCACGAGGTCGGCGTCGTGCTCGACCTGCCGGCCCCGGAGGCGGACGCCCTGCTCACCGAGCTCGCCAAGCAGCGCCCCGACGAGGTCGGCGTCGAGCTCGGCGAGCGCGGCGACATCCTCTACACCTTCCCCGGCGCCTCGGGGCAACCCGGCGTCCGCTTCCCCCAGCCCTCGCTCCGCGTCGATGCGCGCGACGCCGCGCCCGACCCCGCGGCGCGGATCTACGCGGAGGAGTTCGAGGAAGAGGACGCGGGGGTCTCCCGCGCGCCGCGCCGCGAGCAGCTCCGCTGAGGATTCCCGCGACGCGCATGCTAGCCTCGCGCCGCGCGCGCACATCGAGAGCCCGGGGCGCGCGCCGCCACCTGCGCCCCACGGTTCGACGCGAGGCGCTCCGGGCCGATCGCCGCCACCGACCATGAGATGCTCCCCTGCCGCCCCGCTCACCGCCGCCGCGCTCGCGCTCGTCGCGCTCCTCGCCCCCTCCCGCGCAGACGCCTTTGAACGGCAATGGCACGCCGGCGCCAGCGTCGGCTACGCGCTCCTCGCGGACGGCGGAACGTACCCCGGGATCGGCGGCAGCTTGCACCTCTCCTACGGCCTCACGGACGCCTTCAACGCGCTCGTCGAGCTCAACACAGCGTCGCACCCGGGCGGCGATCTCATGTTCCTCGGCGCGTCGGCCGGCGCCGCGTACGTCATCGACATCCTGCAGTGGGTCCCTTACGTCGGCCTCATGACCGGCGCGTACGACAGCGTGCGCCTCGCGCCCTGTGGCTCGTATGGCCGGCCGGGCTGCCACCGCGGCCAGTTCGGGGTCTCGATCCCGTTCGGCATCGACTACGCCTTCAACCGCGAGTTCTCCGCCGGCTTCGCCGGCAAGTACACGCTGCTCCTCCCCGGCGCGGGCGACGGTCCGGGGAGCTATTTCACCGCGTTCGCCCGCGCGGAGTTCCTCTGGGGCTACTAGCCCCGCGTGTTCCGGAGGCCGAGGTGAGCCGCAGCGCCCGCTGAAAGGGCGGGCGCGCGACCGAGCCCACCGGCTGGCAGCCGATCCTCGAGCCGGGGAGCGTCCGCTCGCGCGTGACCTCCTTCGGAGAGGACGCGCGCGGCGAGCTCTGCGTCGCCTCGCAGGACGGCGCGATCGACAGGTTCGCCCGCGCCGGTGACCCGGGCCGGCGCGCCGCGGAGCCCCGCGCGCGGCCCGGCGACCAGGAGTATCCCAGGCAGGCTTCCGGCGGAAAACTGCCGTCATTCCCATGCCTTCTGGCGCGGGAAGCGTTTACAAAGAGCGGGCGCAGTCGTGCGAAGCCCCCGAGCAAGCCCGACGGAAGGAGCGGACCGTGGAACAGCTTTGGCAGCGCGTTTCTGAGGGCCGGCACACGGCCCTGCTGGACATCGTCCCTGGAGAGCCTCCATCTCACCTCGGGCTGCGCGTCCTGCGCGTGCGCTGCGATGTCCCCGAGGCGGCGCTCGGACCGCTGCACGAGGTGCGGACCAAGATCGAGCGGCTCGTCGGCGGGGCGCCGCCGCTGCTCGATCAGGCGCGGACCCGCGTCGTCTCGGGGCTCCGGCGCCGGCTCCTCGGCGACGTGCACGAGCGGATGGCCGACGCCGAGTTCATCGACGCCGTGAGCCGCCTCGTGCAGCAGACCGATCGCCGGTGGGCCATCGTCTTCGACGCGGTGGAGCTCGCCGATCACGCCACGCTCGACGTGCTGCGGCGGGTCGTGTCCCGCCACGAGGCGCTCCGGGTCGCGCTCGTCCTGTCCTTCCGCCTGCGCGCGCCCGCCGGCCCTGCCGGCGAGCTGCTCGGCGCGGTGCGCGCCACCTGCGGCGCCGACGCCGTCCTCCGGCCGGACGGCACGACCACGCTGACGAGCGTGACCGCGCCCCCGCCGCCGCCGCAGGTCGCGCTGCGCGAGCTCCCCGGCGATGTGCTCCGGGTGCTCCGCGCCGGCGCGATGGTCGGCTCGGGGTTCGAGAGCGAGCTCGTCGCGGCGCTCCTGCGCGTCGACGCTGTCGACGTGATCGAGGCGCTCCAGCGCGCCGCGGACGTGGGCGTCCCGCTCGAGGACCGCGGCGAGGGGCGCTTCCACCTCCCGCAGGAGACCGTCTTGGCGCTCCGCAGGTCGATCCTCCCGTCGCTCGCGCGCGTGTGGCACCGGCGGCTCGCGACGCTCCTCAGCGAGGAGGTGCTCGAGCCGGACGCGCCGCGCGGCGACGACGCGGCCGCGCGGGCCGCC
>NZ_JEMA01000750.1 GCF_001589285.1 Sorangium cellulosum
GGCGAGGCCCCGGGCGCGGCGTCCTCGGCCTTCTCGTGCGCGGCCGACGCGTGGCCTTCGTCCTCCGGCGCGTCGTACTCCGGCTGCATGGGCTTCGCGGCCGCGGCGCCCGTCGACGGTCCCGGCGCGGCCGGGGCAGGGGCCGACGCGCCGCAGCCGAGGAGCAACGAAGCGACGAGAGACGGGGCGACGACGGCGAACGACAGGGTGCGCATGAGGTGTCCTCCTTAAAGGGGATCGCGAGCGCGGATCCCCGCAGTGCGTTCTCGTGAGGCCCTGATCGCCGGGCCCCGAGCAGGTCTTCGGGAGGGCCGCGCGCGCAGCCCTCCATGGATCTCCTGGACAGGACACGTCCCCTCGCCGCCCTCGCGGATCGAAGGCCGCATGTGCCGGTCCTCCGGCGAGCCTACGAAGGGACGCTCGCGGCCGCGGCTCGCTGTGGCGGGCCCGGCGCGTCCAGGTGTCAGGGAAACGTTGTCGCCGCGGCGGGCTTACACCCGAAATGGGGGGACCGCGGGGCGCCTGCTGCAGGCGCCGTCCAGCGCGGTGCGCTATGTTGCGCAGGAGGTGGGGACGACGGCGCCGGGACAACCGTCCTCCGCTCTCCCGCCTTCTGCTCCCTCTCTCCTCAGGAGGTCCGCGATGAGCGCAGCCAGCCGCGAGCGGTTCCAGTCCAGCCTGTGCCGCTCCAGGAAGATCGCCGTCCTGACCGGCGCCGGCGTCTCGGCGGAGTCGGGGATCCCCACGTTCCGCGGCGCCGGCGGGCTGTGGCGGCGCTACGAGGCGACGAGCCTCGCCTCGCCCGAGGCGTGGCAGCGCGATCCCGGCCTCGTGTGGGAGTTCTACAACCACCGCCGCGAGCGCGCCCTCGGCTGCGCGCCGAACCCGGGCCATCGCGCGCTGGCGCGGCTGGAGGCGCGGTGGCGGGAAGCCGGCCGCACGTTCACCCTGATCACCCAGAACATCGACGGGCTGCACGAGCAGGCCGGCTCCCTGGATCCGGTGCGGCTCCACGGCTCGCTGTGGCAGGTGCGCTGCCTCTCGTGCGGGAGCGTGACAGAGAGCCGCGACGTGCCCATCACGCCCGCGTTCGCGGGCAGCGGCTCCCCCGATCCGGACACCCGCGCCCGGCGCTTCACGGCCGCGGAGCTGCCTCACTGTCGCTGCGGCGGCGTGCAGCGCCCGCACGTCGTCTGGTTCGGCGAGGCGCTCCAGGAGCGCGATCTCGCCGCGGCGGCCGCCGGGGTCGACGGCTGCGATCTCCTGCTCGTTGTCGGCACCTCGGCCGTCGTGTACCCGGCCGCCGGCTTCGTGCCGATGGCCAAGCGCCATGGCGCCCTCATCGCCGAGGTCAACGTCGAGCCCAGCGCGGTGACCAGCCTCTGTGACGTCGTGTTCACCGGCGGCGCGGGGGAGCTATTGCCCTCGCTGCTCGACGTCGCGCCGGAGCCGGGGCCGTAGGAGCCGTACGAAGCCGTACGAAGAAGAGCGCGCGTCGAGCGGCCTCTTCCGGCGCAGGCCGGCGGCGTCAGCAGGTCGGCGCGCCGCGGCGGGCGCGCGGTGCACGCATCGCGCGGCGCGGCGCATGCTTCCGCGGGGGGTATGGAACAGGTCAACCGTGGGATTTCAGGGCTAACGTGGGCCGCGATCGCGCTCGTCGTGATCGGCGCCATCAACTGGGGGCTCGTTGGGCTGTTCGAGTTCAACGTTGTCGCCGCCCTCTTCGGCCGGGACAGCGCGATCAGCCGCATCATCTACGTGCTCGTCGGGCTCGCCGGGCTCTATCTCCTCTACGCAACGGCCCAGCTCAGCAAACGCACGCGGGTCACCACGATGCCGTGATGCCGTGACAGACATCCCTCGACGCTGCGCGCCGAGGCGATCCGAGGCCCCTGAGAACAGGGCAGCTCCCGAGGTCATGGTGCATTCCGGCGCGGGTCTTGCAAACCCTGGCGCCTGTCCAGAGACCCGATCCGGAACCATGGAACAGCGAGCTCAGCGGCCAACGAGGGGGTTCGCCGTTCGCCAGAGGCGTCGATCTCCGGCGGACGCGACGTGTCCAGTCACGGTGGGGGCGCCGTGGATGAGGCCGCAGCCGCGACGGTCCCAAGGAGTGACACCATGCCCAGCTCTCGAGAACGCGCGATAGCCCTCGTCCGCGACGCCGCCCGCCCGCTGCGGGGCGCCGCGCGCGACGACGACGCCCTGCTCGACGCCATCGGCGACCGCCGGTTCGTGCTGCTCGGAGAGGCAACGCACGGCACGCACGAGTTCTACGAGGCCCGCGCCCAGATCACGCGGCGGCTCATCGCCGAGAAGGGCTTCACCGCCGTCATCGTCGAGGCCGACTGGCCGGACGCGTACCGAGTGAACCGCCATGTCCGCGGGACGGACGACGACGGCAGCGCCGAGGAGGCGCTCGGCGGCTTCAAGCGGTTCCCGCAGTGGATGTGGCGCAACCAGGACGTCCTCGGGCTCGTCCGGTGGCTCCGCGAGCACAACGCCGGCGTCGCGCGCGGGCGCCCGAAGGCGGGCTTCTACGGCATGGATCTCTACAGCTTGCATGCGTCGATGGAGGCGGTCCTCGCCTACCTCGACCGCGTCGACCCGGAGGCCGCCCGGCGAGCGCGGCGCCGCTACGGGTGTTTCGACCGGTTCAGCGACGACCCGCAGGTGTACGGGTATGCGGCCGGCTTCGAGCTGAGCGGGTCGTGCGAGCGCGAGGTCGTCGAGCAGCTCATGGAGCTGATGAAGAAGCAGGCCGAGTACGCGAAGCGCGACGGGCGCGTCGCGGAGGACGAGTACTTCCAGGTCGAGCAGAACGCGCGGCTCGTGCAGAGCGCCGAGGAGTACTACCGCACGATGTTCCGCGGCGCTGTGTCGTCGTGGAACCTCCGCGACCGGTACATGGTCGACACAGTCGAGGCGCTTGTCGCGCACCTCGACCGGTTCCACGCGCCGACAAGGGCCGTGCTCTGGGCCCACAACTCGCACCTGGGCGACGCGCGCGCGACGCAGATGGGCGAGAGCGGCGAGTGGAACGTCGGCCAGCTCATGCGCGAGCGCTTCGGCGACGACACGTTCCTCGTCGGCTTCTCCACGCACACAGGGACGGTGATGGCCGCCTCGGAGTGGGGCGGTCCCGCCGAGATCAAGCGCGTCCGGCCGTCGCTGCCGAACAGCTACGAGCGGCTCTTCCACGACACGGAGCTGCCGCGCTTCTGGCTCGACCTGCGGCCGGAGGCGGGCGCGCGGCGCGAGCTCGTGGAGGCGCTGCGCGAGCGCTCCCTCGAGCGCGCCATCGGCGTCCTGTACCTGCCGGAGACCGAGCGGGCGAGCCACTACTTCCACGCGCGGCTCAGCGAGCAGTTCGACGCGGTCATCCACATCGACGAGACGACAGCGGTGAGGCCGCTGGAATGGACGGCCGCCCGGCGCGAGCCAGAGGCGGAGACGTACCCGACGGGGGTGTGAGCGCCGGGATCAGGCGCGCTGGCAGAGGGCGACGGGCAGGGAGAGGCTGGCAGAGAGAGAGGGGCGATCCGCCGGCGCGCGGGGCCGCGCCCGGGCCTACGCGTCGGCGTCGACCCGCCCGCCGAGGCCGCGGGGGCGGGCGGCGGCCGAGCGCGCCTCGATGAAGCGCGACACGGCGTCGACGAACGCCTCGGGGTTCTCGAGCTGCGGCATGTGCCCTGTCGCCGGGATGAACGTGAGCTGCGAGCCCGGCAGCGAGGCGTGGAGCTTCATCGCGGCGCGCGCCGAGCTGCCCGCGAGCCGGTCCGCCTCGCCCCACACGATCAGGGGGGCCAGGCCGAGCGGCGCGCTGGGACCCCCGTGGAGCACGGCGTCGAGCACCGCATCCATCTGCGGCGAGCTGCCGCGCTCCAGGTCGTCCCGCAGCGCGGCGGGGGCGCGGCCGGGGTCGGCGAAGGCGCGGGCCAGGATCGAGGGGTTGTACGCCTGCTTCAGCGCGAGCGCGCGCAGCATCTGCCGGGGCAGCGGCCGCGCCAGCAGCCAGCCGACGGCCCGCGGCAGCGCGGGGAGGGGCGTGCCGTTGACCAGCACGAGCCCCCGGCAGCGGGCCGCGTGCTGCGCCGCGAAGCACGACGCCACCCCTGCGCCGAAGGAGTTGCCGACGCACCACGCGCTGGCGACGCCGAGGTCGTCGAGGAGCCGCTCGAGCCAGCGCGCGTAGGCGCCTACCGCGCCGAGCGCCGGGGTGTCCGTGCGGCCAACGCCCGGCAGGTCGGGCGCGATCACCTGGAAGCGCTCCGCGAGCCGCTCCCAGACGGACGACCAGTGCATCGACGCGCCGCCCCAGCCGCCGTGCACCAGCAGCAGCGGCTCTCCCCGGCCGCCGACGTGGACGCTGGCGGGCTGGCCGTCGATCGCGATTTCCCTCAATGAAACCGTGCTCATGCCTCTCTCCTGTGCGGATCCATCGCAGCCGCATCCTGCCTCTCGACGGTCGGACCCGGCAACAGAAACCCAGGGAGCGCCGCCCTGCCGAGGCCTCCCGGCGCGCCGCTGGAAGGCCGAGGGAGCGCCCGGGACGCCCGCGGCGCCGCGCGTCTTCCGCTTGCGCGGAGGGCTGCCGGTCGGGCTATCGTCGCTGTCGTGTCCTCTGCTCAGCAGCTCCGAGAGCTCCTCGCGACCCCCGGCCTCCTGGTGATGCCTTGCTGCTTCGACGCGCTGTCGGCGCGCCTGATCGAGCAGGCCGGCTTCCCGCTGACGTTCATGAGCGGCTTCGCTGTCTCCGCCGCGCGCCTCGGCGCCCCGGACACGGGGCTCATCTCGTATGGAGAGATGGTCGACCAGGCGCGCGCGATCTGCGGCGCTGTGTCGATCCCGGTGATCGGCGACGGCGACACAGGCTACGGCAATGCGATGAACGTGAAGCGCACGGTGCGCGGCTATGCGAAGGCCGGGCTCGCCTGCGTCATGATCGAGGACCAGGTGGCCCCGAAGCGCTGCGGCCACACGCGCGGCAAGCAGGTGGTGCCCCGCGACGAGGCGTTCACCCGCGTCCGGGCCGCGGTGGACGCGCGCGACGAGGGCGCCGGCGTGCTCGTCATGGCCCGCACGGACGCCCGGCAGACGCACGGCTTCGACGAGGCGCTGGCGCGGGCCCGGGCGTTCGCCGACCTCGGGGCAGACATCGTGTTCCTCGAGGCGCCCGAGAGCGTGGAGGAGATGCGCGCGTTCTGCCGCGAGGTGCGCGCGCCGACGATGGCGAACATGGTGGATCACGGCAGGACGCCCGTGCTGCCGCCGGCGGAGCTCGAGGCGATCGGCTACAAGATCGCGGCCTATCCGCTCACCCTGCTCTCGGTCGCCGCCGCCGCCATGCGCGAGGCGCTCGCGGCTTTGCGCGCCGGCCGGCACCCGGACCCTCGCATGAGCTTCGGGGCGCTCCAGGAGGTCGTCGGCTTCCCTGAATACTACGCGGAAGAAGCGCGGTACGCGCAGCCGCCGCCCGAGAAGGGGTGAATCGGGACGCCATGGTCATGATGTCTTCCACCCAGTCCGAGTCGCTCCTCGACGTGGCGCGCAGCCTCGTTCCGCTCGTCAAGGAGCACGCGCAGCAGGGAGAGCGCGAGCGCCGTCTGCCCGATCCGGTGGCGAGGGCGTTCAGGGAGTCGGGGATCTTCCGGATGTGTCGTCCGCGCGCTTCCGGCGGCCTCGAGGCCGACCCCCTCACGACCCTGCGCGTGATCGAGGAGCTCTCGCGCGCGGACGGCGCGGCGGGGTGGTGTGCGATGATCTGCGGTACGACCGGCGCGTTCGAGGCGTACCTCCCGGCGGAGGGCGCTGAAGAGATGTACGCGAGCCCCGATGCCGTCACCGCGGGGGTCTTCGCGCCGAGCGGGCGCGCCATCGAGGTCGAGGGGGGGTATCGCGTCACCGGGAGGTGGGCGATGGCGAGCGCCTGTCAGCATTGCGACTGGCTGGGCGGCACAGCGGTGGTGTTCGACGGGGCGGCCCCGCGCATGTCGCCGGCGGGCGTGCCCGAGGCCGTCGTGCCGATGTTCCGCGCCTCCGAGTGCAAGATCCTGGATACGTGGCGCGTCTCCGGCCTCGCCGGCACCGGGAGCCACGATTTCGAGGTCGCGGACGTCTTCGTGCCGAGCCGCCGGTGCATCCGTCTCCCGATGACCGCGCCGACGCATCCGGGGGCTCTGTTCGTGTTCCCTCTCTTCGGCTTCCTCGCGAGCGCTGTCGCGTCGACAGCGCTCGGGATCGCGCGTGAAGCCCTTGATGAGCTCATGCGGCTCGCGGCGACCAAGAGGCCGGCCGGCGCGATGACGTCGCTCGCCGCGCGGCCGTCGACGGCGCTCGTCGTGGCCGAGGCCGAGGCGACGCTGGGCGCGGCCAGGGCGTACCTCGTCGAGGCGGTCGGCGCCGTCTGGGATGCCGCGGTCGCCGGCGCGCCGATCTCGCTGCGGGAGCGGGCGCGCGTCCGCCTCGCCGCGACGAACGCCGCGCTCGGCGCGGCCCGCGCCGTCGATCTGGCCTTCACGGCGGGCGGCGCCACGGCGCTCTACGCGGAGAGCCCTCTTCAGCGCTGCTTCCGCGACGTTCACGCCGTCACGCAGCACGCCCTGGTCGCCCCGCAGACGCGCGAGGTCCAGGGCCGCGTGCTCCTCGGGCTGGACACCGAGCTGCCCATGTTCTGACGGGCCGTCCGCGAGGGAGAGAAAGAGAAGGAGACGGGCGGGCGATACAGGCCGTCCGTCATGCGCCGTGCGGGGCGCGCGCCTCACGTCATGAGCCCGCGCGGGGCGCGCGCCTCATTTCAGCGGGAGGTCCACCCAGCGCTCGAAGCCTGGCCGGCGCCTGACGCGGCCGTACCATGCGTCCACGTGCTGGAGCGCGGGCCGCTCGATCGGGAGGTTGTACCACCGCTGCGCCGCCACCCCGAGGGGGATATCGGCGAGCGTGAAGTACTCCCCTGCGGTCCACGGGTGCCGTGACAGCTCCTTGTCGAGGATCCCCAGGGCGGCGAGCGCCGCCTTGCGCGCGCCGTCGATCGCGCCCTGATCGCGGCGCTCCTCCGGCGTGCGCAGGAGCTGGACCAGGAGCGTCCGCACCGGGGGCCACAGCGTCCCGAACTGCCAGTCTGTCCAGGCGTCGGCGCGCGCCCTATCCGCGATGTCGCTCGGCTGGAGGGGCGGCGAGCCGTAGCGGGTGAACAGGTACCGCACGATCGCGTGCGACTCCCAGAGCACAAGGGGCCCGTCCTCGAGCGTCGGGACCAGCCCGTTCGGGTTGAGGGTGAGATAGTCCGCGTCCTTGACGCGGCCGAACGGCCCGCCGGCGTCGATGCGCTCGAAATCGAGCTTGAGCTCGTCGAGCGCCCAGAGGACCTTCTGTACATTGGAAGAGTTCTTGTGACCCCAGAGCTTCAGCATGATGTCCTCGTCTTCGGTGCCGCTCAGGCGGCCGTCGCCGGCTTCACGAACTTCGCGTAACGCTCCACGTAGAAATCGACAGGGTTCAGGTTGGCGCGGACAGCGTCGCGCGCCTGCACGGCGTCGAGCCACGCCCGGAGCCGCGTGAGCTCCGCCGGGATGGAGAACCCGCGCAGGCGCCCCACCGCCGGCAGCCGCTCGAACCATGGATAGAAGGCGAGATCGACGAGGCTGACCTCGGCGCCGAGCCAGTAGGGCCCGCTCGACTTCGCCAGCGCCTCGCGCTCGATGAACGCGAGCACGTCGCCGAGCGCCTTGCGCCCCTCCGCCTCCTGGTCCGGCGTCTCGGCCCTGAGGAGCTGACCGAACGCGGGCACGAGGCGCGTGTTCGCGTGATCGATCCAGATCCTCGCCAGGGCGCGCCTGCCGGGCTCCCGGGGCAGGAGCGGGGGATCGGGGAAGACCTCCTCCAGGTACTCGTTGATGATCGCCGACTCCCAGATGCGGTGGCCCTCGTGCTCGATCGCCGGGACCTTACCGTAGAGCGAGGCGTCGACGAACGCCCGCGGCTTGTTCTGAAGATCGACCTCCGTCAGCTCGTGGTCGATCGCCTTCTCCTGAAGCACGAGCCGGGTGCGGTGAGCGAAGGGGCACGCCTTCGCGCTGTAGAGTCGCAGCTTCGTCATCCTGTTCTCCTTCGTGGCTCCGGCCACGCGAGATGCTCTCCTGCCGCGCGGAGCAGAAGGACGAGCGTCCGGATCCACCGGATGTCCCTCCAGGTCGCGCCGCGCTGGTTCAGGCTCGGAGCGCGCGCCGGCATCGGCGACGGTCTTCGATCGCGTTCGCGTCATCTCACGCGCCGCTGCTCGAGCAGATAGCGTGCCAGAGCGCTATCGCGGGAACGGATCGTGTTCCGTCATGGCGGACATGGACTTGCTGCGGCAGGAGCAGCGATTGCTGGCGACGTGCTGCTGCGGCAGCAGTCACGCCGGCGTGCGGTGGTGGTCGTGTCGGAGGCCGGCGATGCTGCGCGGGCTCCCCGGATGGCCCGGTGGGCGCGTCGTGGAGGTGCTTGGGGGTCGGTTTGCTCGCGACAGGCGCTCCGCTAAGCGCTGGGCGCCGGGAGGGGTCGCTGCTGTTCGAACGGTCGATGAAGGCAAATACCCGGGAGACGTCGCGCCTCGCGGGATAGGGTTGTTCAGATCTTCATCCTCTTCCTCCTCGTGGTTGCTGGTCGCGGATGCGACCGGCAGAGCCGCAGTCCGCTACCCCGTCGAGCGGCACCTCGGCGCGAGCGGATCGGCCAAACGCGGCGGACGCAGGTATCCTCCCGGCCCACCGGGGGAGCGCCGCTGTTCTCTGTCTTACTCTTCTATGACGGACACTAGTCTGTTATAGTGGATATGTCAAGCCGCTCCTCGGGTCGGCGACGAGCTCGATCGGGCGTGCGCAACCCGCTTGCGGCGGGATAGCGCTCCCGGGAGGGGATCGCGCCGGACGCGCAGGGATGTTCAGGGGAGGCTTTCGTCGTAAGCTCCGCAGCGTGATGATCGCTCGCGTCGGCAGCGGAGATCTCGGTGGCTCCGGACACCGCAATCGCGGGGTTTGCCGCGCTCGACAGGGGATTGACATCGTTGTCCGATGCACGAGGGCGGCGGGCATGGAGCGGGGCCATGGCGGGTGAGCGCCCTCCGGCGCGCATCGTGGCCGCTCGGCTGGTGCTGCGCGCGTGGCAGCCCGAGGATGCTCCTTTGATGAGGGAGGCGATCGACGCCAGCCTGGCGCACCTGCGCCCCTGGATGCCGTGGGCCGTGCACGAGCCATTGGCGCTGGAGGCCACGATCGCGCTGCTGGAGAGGTTCCGGGACGATTTCGTGGCAGGACGCGACTTTCATTACGGCATCTTCACGCGCGATGAGCGCGATGAGCGCGAGGTGCTCGGGGGCACGGGGCTGCACCCGCGGATCGGCCCGGACGCGATCGAGATCGGATACTGGCTCCGCGAGACGGCGACGCGCCGCGGGTACGCCACGGAGGCGGTGGAGGCGCTGACCCGGGTCGCGCTCGAGGATCTCGGGCTGAGCCGCGTCGAGATCCGCTGCGATCCCCGGAACAGCGCGAGCGCCGCCGTGCCCCGGCGGCTCGGGTATCGACACGTGACGACGCTCGAGGCGAATGCGCTCACGCCGGCCGGCGAGCCGCGCGACACGATGGTATGGGAACGGACGGCCGCGGAAGGCGCGAGCCCACCTCGATGAGGGTCAGTCCATGAGGACGGCTATCACGTCCTCCTGCGTGCCGTGATCATGGATCCAGAGATATCGAGGCGCCCGGATCAGAGCTCGAGCGTCATCTCGATCATCGTGCGGCGGAAGCCGAACCGCTCGAACAGGCGCTGCGCGGCGGCGTTCTGCGTCGCGGTGTGGAGCACGACGCGCGGCGCCCCGAGGGCGCGGAGGCGCGCGATCACGGCGTCGAGCAGGACGGCTCCCGCGCCGAGCCGGCGCGCGGGCTCGTCCACATAGACGTCGTGGAGCACGCCGCACGCGTCGAGCAGGCTGTTCCAGTCGCGCGGCTCCCGGCGGCCGTAGGCGTAGCCGACCAGCGCCGGCTCGGCGCCGCTCCGTTCGGCGACGACGATCGCGGCGTCGGGGTTGGCGAGCTCGCCGGTGAGCCACCGCTCGTAGCCCGGCTCGATCGGCTCCGGGCACAGGAAGCGGTGCGGATCCAGGGCGTGGTGGAGGCGGACGAGCTGCGCCGCGAAGCGCGCCACCGCGGGCATGTCGGCGCGCTCCGCGGGGCGAACAGTGATGGAAGGGGTCATTCGGTCAGGTATAGCGCGCGTGTGGTGGGATATCGACATGGCGGACGCGAGCAGACAGCCGAGTAGTCTAGCCATAGCAGAAACAGAGGTGGCGTTCGTGAGGTCGAGGGGCGAGCGCTCATCAGTCGATGGATCGAAGAGCTGGAAATGCTTCCGGCCGTCGGAACGCGTGCCCTACCGCGGCATCGACTACAGGAGCGGAATTTGCTCGGCAAGGACATCCTCGATCCGCCGGGCCCTGAATAGCGACCGGCAGGCGCGCGGGGCAGCGTGCCGTCACCGGTCCCGCTCTGCTTGCATAGAGGACGCCCACGTAGTTCCGACCGGCGGATCGGCACTCCGGCACCTCCGGGCGGTACAGATGTGGTAGCCTCGCTCGCGTCGTCCCTCTGGGACGCCGCCGCTGATCTGAGATTTGCCTGGAAAGCAGAGTAGCCCGTGCGATCTACCCCTGCAGCCCCCCTTTTCGTGGTCGCTTGCCTCCTGCCCGTGCTGCTCATCCCGGTCCGTGCGCGCGCTCAGCCCTCCGGGCCGAAGGTCAGTGGGGAAATACAGAAGCTCTTCGACGAAGCCATCGCCGAGATGGATGCCGGCCAGTTCCAGTCCGCCTGCCCGAAGCTGGAACGGGTAGTTGAGCTCGAACCGGACGGACTCGGCGCCCGTTTGGCGCTCGCAGAGTGCTATGAGGGGATGAGCGAGCCCGCACGCGCATGGCAGACATGTTTTGATGCCAAGCGTGCGGCAGTACAGGCAAAGAATGGCCAGCGGGCACATGACGCAGCTCTTTGCATGACCCGCCTCGATTCAAAGATCGTGAAAATCGAGCTGAACGTGCCCCAGATTGTGCGCTCCTTGCCCGATCTGGAAATCACGCTCGACGGCGCTCGCGTCGAGCCTGCGCGCTGGGGAGCGCCGGTAGCGGTCATGCGAGGGGAGCACGTCGTGGTGGCGACTGCACGGGGAAAGCTGCCGTGGCGTAAGAACGTCACGCTACAGCGGAGCGGTGCCCCACAACCGATCAAAGTGGAAGCTCTGACAGATGCCCCGTCCGTAAGCCCCGGGAGCAATGCCGGCGGGCCGTCGGCGGGCACTAACGCTGGTGCTTCAGGGGCGCCGTCTCCGAACTCGCAGGCAGGGACTGCTCAGGAAGGGACCGCGTCAGTGAGCGCGGCGCAGCAGGGAGTACCTCCGCAGGGCACCGCGCGCCAAGGCGCACCTCCTGAACGCGCAGCACAGCAGGGCACAGTACGCCAAGGCGCGGCGCGGCAAGGTAAGATCCAGGGCACAGCGACCCAGAGTGCGGCGCAGCAAGTGGCAGGCGCGCCTTGGACCAAGCGCGTGGGCTCTACAGATCGCGACGGTGAGGACGGATATGACTCGCACCGACGTGCATTGGGCACCGTTGCCTTGGGTTTTGGGGGCGCGGCCGCTTTCGTGGGGACGGTCCTCGGCACGATCGCGCTCAGGGTTGAGGACAAGGGGAACGGGCTAGGCACCGCGTCGCTGGTCACCTTGGTGAGCAGCGGGGTACTATTGACGGCTGGTGGCGTTCTGGTCCTCACGTCCGGTCCTAGCGGTTCGAGCTCCAACATCTTGCTAAACCCGCAAGGCGTGTCTGCGCAGCTGAGGTGGTGATCGATGCTGCGCGTCCGCTGCCGTTTCTCATTGAGGACCTCCGCGTCGAGGCGGTTTCACTTCGGCCAGATCGCACCCGGGTTTGGGCTGTCTTCATCGCCGTCGTACGTGCCCTGCGTGGGACGGGTTGATGACTGTGGACGGGGCGCTGCTCGTACCCTCTGAGCATCGTGCCTCCTGGAGAACCTATGGAGCCCCCGCACTTCTCCGTCCTGCACCCCGGCGCCATCTTCTGCGGAAGATACGAGGTCGTCCGTTGCATCAAGGCCGGCGCGATGGGCGCGGTCTACGAGGTGCTGGACACGGTGACACACAGCCGCAGGGCCCTGAAGGTGATGCTTCCCGGCATCGTCGACGACCCCGATCTACGCGTCCGCTTCGCCCAGGAGGCGAAGATCACAGGCGGCGTGGAGAGCGACCACATCGCCCGGGTCTCCGATGCCGGCATCGATGTATCCTCCAGGACGCCCTTTCTTGTGATGGACCTGCTCCGCGGCGAGGAGCTTGGCAGCATGCTGAGGCGACGCGGACCGCTCCCGCCAGCAGAGGCGGTGACCTACCTCTTCCAGGTCGCGCTCGCTCTCGAGAAGACACATGCGGCGGGCATCGTGCACCGCGACCTGAAGCCGGAGAATCTGTTCGTCACGTCGCGCGATGACGGAACACCCTGCGTCAAGATCCTCGATTTCGGTATCGCCAAGGTGGCGGCACAGAGCAGCCAGGCCAAGGGAACCGTGCCGATCGGGACGCCGCTCTACATGTCCCCTGAGCAGATCCGCGGGGATGGTGACATCGGGCCGCGGGCCGACCTGTATGCGCTCGGTCACATCGCGCACGCAATCCTCTCTGGGGAGGCTTACTGGACTGCGGAGATGAAGGCGGCACCATCCATCTTCCCTGCGCTATCGAAGATCGTTGCTGGACCGCTCGAGCCGCCCAGCGTTCGCGCGGCGTGGCGCGGCGTGATCCTACCCCCGGCCTTCGATGCCTGGTTCCTCCGTGCAACGGCCCTACGCCCCGAGCACCGGTTCGAGGGGGCCCGCGCAGCGATCGGCGCTCTGGCCGAGGCGTTGGGGCTGTCGAGTCCGCGCGCGAGCCTGCCGTCGCATCCTCGTGCACTTCCAGAGGCGACGATCCCGATCGAGGGCGCCGGAGTCCGTCCAGCACAGGCGCAGGATCCTGTGAAGAGCCACGGAAGTGGCCCGCAGGTTCCAGCGGGCCATGCGACGGGGGCTCCCACCACGCTCACGACACGTATCTGGAGGCGGCGTCGTCGCGGGCTGCTACCTCTGGCGGTCGCACCTCTCGCGCTGCTCCTGCTCGGTCTCCTTGGTTTCATGGTATGGCGCACGACCTCTGGGCACGACGAAAGCCGCGGGAGGGAGGCTTCGTCGCATCGCGCTGACGGCGTCTCGAGCGCACAGGCGGTTGCGGGCTCAGCGGCCACCTCGTCGCCCTCGGAGCCCCCGGTATCGCCTCCGCCCCACCCAGCGCCTCTCCTCACAGCATCGGCCGTGGCAGCGTCTCCACCAGCTTCTTCGGCCGGAGAGAAAGCCGCGTCGATTTTGGTAGTCGCACCATCCAGCACAGCCTCTGCGCCAGCCGCAGTTTCGGCCAGTCCTTCACGGCCGAAGCCTGCGCCGAGCGCCGCGCCGTCAGCGACGGTCGTGCGCAAACAAAGAAGCATCTTTTAGCTGTGCTATACCGTTCTCAGGTGGAACGGGATACGGACTATCAAGACGCCAGAGAGAGAAGAAGTCTCTCTCTTCTCCTCGCATGCTTGGCCTATGGACGGCTTCTTGAGCCGGTCTGGTGTGCGCGACTCTGCCGAGCACTGCGCTAGAGGGCACGTGGATCTCAGATATCTTGTGTTCAGGGACCTCAGGTGCTCGGCGCGTCGAAACGCCGCCTGAGCCCGGATCTGCGCAGCCCGGGAGTGGCGCTGACGATGCCTTAGACCCTGCCAGGGGACGGGATGCTCAACGCCCCTTGCCCGCCCCCAGGCTCTCCAGCGCCTGCTGCGCGTCGCGCCGGTAGGCGTTGTCGGTCGGCGCCGTCTCGAGGAAGCGCTGGTAGTGGCGGATCGCCTTCTCGCGGTCGTTCGTCGCGCGGAGCGCCTCGGCCAGGAGGAAGTGCGCGTCGAACAGCCACGGGGGCGCCGAGCGCTCCGGCGCCTCGCCGAGGGCAACGGCCTGCTCCAGCTCGGCCGCGGCCCCGGCGCGGTTGCCGCGCGACGCGTAGATCTTGCCGAGGCGGTAGTGCCACTCGGGGACCTTGTCGTTCGACGCGATCGCCTTGCGCCAGGCCTCCTCGGCGGCCGCCCAGTTGCCCTGGTCCTGGTAGCAGAGCGCCATCGTGGCGTAGGCCTCGTAGCGGGACGGCCGCTTCTCGAGCGCGATCTTCAGGTCCGCCAGCGCGTCGCGGCTCGCCCCCTGCTTCTGCAGGAGGACGCCGCGCTGCCAGTACGCGTCGCCGAGCTCTGCGTCGAGCTCGAGCGCGCGCCGCAACGCCACCTCCGCGCGCGCCGTCTGGCCCGTCTCGTTGGCGCCCCAGCCGACGTAGAGGTGGTACTCCGCGCGGTTCGGGTCGAGCTCCGCGGCGCGCTCCAGCAAGCGCAGCGCCTCGGCCATGTTGGTGCCGCGCACGAGGAGCGCGCGGCCGAGGAAGTGGTGCGCCTCGGCGGAGTTCGGGCGATCCTTGAGCACGTCGCGCAGCATCGGCTCGGCCTGGCTCGCGTGGCCCGCCATGACCTGCGTCGAGCCGACGCGCAGCTTCAGATCGATGTCGTTCGGCGCCTTGCGGAGCGCGTCCGCGTACATCTCCAGCGCGCGCTCGCTCTGGCCCGTCTCCTCGAACAGGAGCCCGCGCTCCAGGGCCAGGCCCGGGTAGTCCTTGTCGGCCGCCGTGACCTTGTCGAAGATCCTCGCCGCGTCGTCGAAGCGGCGCAGGCGGCGGTACGCCTCGCCCAGCTTGAACTGGCTGCCGAGATCGTCCTCCTTGGCGAGCGCCAGCTCGAGCTCCTGCCGCGCCTCGTCGTACCTCCCGGTCTGGAGCGCGACCTCGGCCTTGGCCTTGTGGAGCGCGGGCAGGTCCGGGAACTTCGCTGTCGCCTCCGACAGCCTCGCCGCCGCCGCCTCGTTGCGGCCCAGGCTCGACAGCAGCGAGGCCAGCGCGACGTAGGCGTCGACGACCTCCGGGCGGTTCTCGCTCGACTTCACGGCGTCGAGGTACGCCTGCTCCGCTTCCTTCTTGTTGCCGAGCGCGAGCTCGGTGCGCCCGATCCAGTAGGCCACCTGCGGGGCCGCCGCGTGGGTCTTCTGCAGGCCCTTCAGGAGGTCCTTTGCCTCCTTCATGCGCTCCTGGGCCAGCCACGTCTTCGCCTTGCCGATGTGCGCGGTGAGGTTCTGCGCGTCGGCGCGGGCCGCGGCCTCGAAGCGCGCCTGCGCCTCGGAGTAGCGGCCCGACCTGTAGAGGACCTCGCCGTTGCCGATCAGCGCGCGCACCGCCTGCGGATCGATCTTCACCGCGGCGGCGAACGCCTGCTCGGCCGCGCTCATGCGGGATCTCGTGAGGTGGACGGTGCCGAGCAGCGTGTACGCCTCGACGATCTCGGGGTCGCTCGCGGCGGCCCGGACCGGACCGTCGCCGGTGACCTTGCCCAGGAGCTCGAGCGCCTCCTGCTCGCGCGCCGGCGTCTGCCAGAGGAGCGACGCGACCAGGGTGCGGGCGCCGACGTGGTTCGGCGAGGCCTCCATCGCGGCCCTGGCGCTCGCCTCGGCGGCCGCGGCGTCGCCGGCGAGGCGCTGCGCCCGCGCCAGGCCGAACAGCGTGCGCGCGCTCTTCTGGAGATCGTTCGCGCGCTGCCACGCGGCGACAGCCTTGGGCGCGTCGCTCGCGAGGAGCTCGATCTCGGCGGCGAGGACGGCGACGTCGATGTCGTCCTTGAGCTGGGCGCCGAGCGCCTGCGTGGCCTGGCGCGCGCGCGGGAGCTGGCCGGTGGCCGCGTCCTGCGCCGCGACCGCCAGCGTGAGCAGGTCGCTCGGCTCGGAGCTCGCGAGCGCGACCATCTCCTTGCCGAAGGCGTCGTCGACGGTCCGGTGCCCGAAGCGGACGCTGCGCGCGAAGGCGACGTACCCGGCGTAGGCCATTGTCGCCCGGTGCCGCGGCGCGCCGCCGCGCACGGCCTTCGCGTCGTTCAGCGCGCCGTTCGCGGCCGAGGCGGTGTCCTGGGCGAGGGCGGCCTGGGTGCGCTTCCTGAGATCGGCGAGCGCCGCCTCGTGCGCGGAGGCGTTGAGCCGATCGCTGATCATGTTCACGCCGAAGGCGCCGATGTCCGGCACGAGCGCGAGCGCGCCGCCGCCGACGGCGGCGACGGCGAGGACCGCGACGACGTAGCGCTTGATCTTCGTCTTCTGCTGCGGGGCTTCCTGGGCGGGCGCGGCCTTCTCGACCTGCGCCTCCGGCCCGGCGCTCAGGTCGCCGATCTCGGTGCCGGCGCCCGTGAGATCGACCTCGTCGCCGACGCTGGGGTGCGGCTCGCTGAGCTCGATGCCGCGATCGTCGTCGTCCGCCGGGGTCTGCGTGAAGTTCGCGGAGCGGTCGGACGGGTCGTACGCGGCGGGCGTGGCGCCGGTGGCGAGGCTCGTGACGCTCTCGCCGAGCGCGATCTCGTCGCCGAAATCCGCCGGCGGCATCCCGCCGCCGCTGGGCGGCTCGGGCGCCGTCGGCGGGAGCGGGCGCGGCCCGGGCGCCTGGAACGCGGCGCCGACGCGCGAGTCGTCGTAGTCCGGCGGTGCCTCGTCGAAGAGCTCGGCGCCGACGATGGTGCCCGGTCCGGCGGGCAAGCCGGGCCCGGTGGCCTTCGTGGGAAGCCCGGGGCCGGTGGCCTTCGCGGGGACGCCGACGGGCGCATGGGCGGGGAAGCCCGCGGTGGCCGGCGCGGGGAAGCCCGCGGGGGCATGGGCGGGGAAGCCCGCGGTGGCGGCGACGGGGTAGCCCGTGGGCGCCGTGGCGGGGTAGCCCGCGNGGCGACGGGGTAGCCCGTGGGCGCCGTGGCGGGGTAGCCCGCGGGCGCGTTGGCGGGGAGCCCTGCCGCGCTCGGGGCCGGGAGCCCGGCGCGGACCGGCGAGGGGAGCGGCGCGGAGGCCGGCATGGGCAGGCCCGCGTCCGGGAACGGAGAGGGCATGCCGATGACGCCCGGCACCGAGCTGGGCAGATCGCCGGCCACGATCGGCAGATCGCCCGACGAAGGCGAGGGCAGCTCGGGGTCGCTGTCGCCCTCGAGGGGCAGCTCGAGCTCGCCGAAGCCGAACGACATCGAGGCGCTGCTGGAGCGCGCCGGCGGCGCCGGGGGCACGTCGTCGTCGAGGTCCCCGAAGTCGTACTCCGGGGCCACGCGCGGGGGCGCGGCCTCTCCCATGCCGCGGGTTCGCCCGCGGCC
>NZ_JEMA01000751.1 GCF_001589285.1 Sorangium cellulosum
GACGCGAGCGCGAGCGCGAGCGCCGACCCGAGGGCGGTGCGGAAGGTGCGCGGGCCGAGCGGGAGCAGGCTCAGCGCCTGCGAGAGCGCCGTCGAGAGGCCGCCGCCCACCCCGACCGCGACGAGGCCGAGGTCCCGGACGGCGGTGAGATCCTCGCGCCACTGCCCCGACGAGGCGGCGCGGGCCAGCGAGAGCCCGAAGGGCAGCGCGGCCGACAGGAAGGCGAGCGACCGATCGAGCCAGCAGCGTTTCTCTCCGGAGCTCACCGGGCGGCCATGCCAGATCGGCCGCGAAAGGGCCAAGTTCCGGCGCGTCGACCCGAGCGAGCCGCGGAGCGCGGAGCGGCGCGGAGCGCGGAGCGGCCGCGCGCAGGCCGGCGCGCGCGCGACCACGCGCAACCATGCGCAATCGTGCGTGATCGTGCGCATACGGAGAGGCGGGCAACGGCGACCTGGGTTAGAGTCGCCCCTCTCACGGAAACTCGGAGGTCGGCTCGTGTCCCGTTTCATCGATGAGCTCAAGAGGACGCACCGCTGCGGCGATCTGCGCACGGCGGACATCGGCAAGGAGGTCATCCTCTTCGGCTGGGTGGCGCATCGCCGCGATTTCGGCGGCTGCGTGTTCATCGACCTGCGCGATCGCGAAGGGATCACGCAGGTCGTCTTCGACGCCGGCTACGACGCGGGGTCGGTGAAGCGCGCGCCGGCCCTCGAGGGGTCGGGCGAGCCCTACTCGACGCCCGATCAGCTCGCCGCGTCGCTGAAGCTGGCCGAGACGGTGCGCCGCGAGTGGGTCATCGGCATCCGCGGCGTCGTCGTGCACCGGGGCGAGCAGAACGTGAACCCGAAGCTCGCGACCGGCGAGGTCGAGGTGCGCGTGGCCGAGGCCGTGGCGTTCAACCGCGCCGACAACCCTCCGTTCTCCATCGAGGACGACATCCGCACCGACGAGGAGATCCGCCTCCAGCACCGGTACCTCGACCTGCGCCGGGCGCCGCTCCAGCGGGCGCTGCGCATGCGCCACGAGGTCAACCGGGCGACGCGCAACTACCTGTCGGACCAGGGGTGCCTCGAGCTCGAGACGCCGTTCCTCGTGAAGTACACGCCGGGCGGCGCGCGCAACTTCCTCGTCCCGTCGCGGATCTCGGCCGGCAAGTTCTACGCGCTCGCCGAGAGCCCGCAGCTCTACAAGCAGCTCTTCATGGTCGCGGGCTTCGACCGCTACTTCCAGATCGTGAAGTGCTTCCGGGACGAGGATCTGCGCATCGACAGGCAGCCGGAGTTCACCCAGATCGACGTCGAGCTGTCGTTCGTGAACCAGGACGACGTCTTCCGGCTGATCGAGGGGCTCGTGTTCGCGGTGTTCAAGGCCGCCGTCGGCAAGGACCTCACGGAGCTCTACCCGACGGGCCGATTCCCGCAGATGCCGTTCGCCGAGTCGATGGCCCGCTTCGGCAACGACAAGCCCGACCTCCGCTTCGGGATCGAGCACACCGACCTCACGGAGCTCATCATCGAGCACAACGGCGGCGGGGTGCCGTTCTGGGTGGAGCTCGCCGAGAAGTACCGGTCGGGCAAGCTGCGCCGCGACCTGCCGGCGGAGATCGTGAAGGGGCTCGTGATCCCGGCGAGCGCCAACCTGTCCCGCCAGCAGACCGAGGAGCTCGAGCGCGGGCTCCGCGACGTGAAGGGCTTCCGGGGGCTCGCGCGCGCCAAGCTCGCCGAGGACGGCTCGTGGACGCAGTCGCCCCTCACCAAGTCGATCACGCCCGAGCTCCGGCAGAAGCTGAACGAGGCGCTCGGCGCCAAGCCGGGCGACATCCTCTGCTTCCAGTTCGGCAAGGCCGCCGTCGTGCACACGGTGATGGCGAAGCTCCGGGTCGACGTCGCCAAGAAGATCGGGCTCATCCCGGAGTACGGGCATGGCGACCAGTGGCGGTTCCTCTGGGTGACGAACCCACCCCTGTTCGAGCACGACGAGGACACGGGGCGCTGGGCGGCCGCGCACCACGCGTTCACGAGGCCGATCGACGAGCACGTGCCGCTCCTCGAGAGCGATCCGGGGCGCGTCGAGTGTTACCGCTACGACCTCGTGCTGAACGGGTTCGAGGTCGGCGGCGGCTCGATCCGGCTGCACGACCCCGACGTGCAGGCGCGCGTCTTCAAGACGCTGGGCATCGACGAGGGCGACGCGCGCGACAAGTTCGGCTTCCTCCTCGACGCGCTCCGGAGCGGCGCGCCGCCGCACGGCGGCATCGCGCTCGGCATGGATCGGCTCTCGATGCTGCTCAGCGGCGCGCCGACGCTGAGGGACGTCATCCCGTTCCCGAAGACCAACCAGGGCACGGACCAGATGACCGGCGCGCCCGTGCTCGTCGACGCCTCGCAGCTCGCCGAGGTGCACGTGAAGGCGGTCACCGCGGACGCGCGACCGGGCGCGACCGGCGCCGGCAGCGCCGGCGCTTGATGCCGGCGCCGGCGCCGGCCCGCGGAGCGCGAGCGCGAGCGCGCGCGGGCCGCGCCCCTCGGCCTTTATGTTTGCAGGCCGCGCACTTCTGATAGGGTAGGACCTGCAATCATCGCCATGGCCTCCCCGGCGCGCGTCCTCGTTGTCGATGACAGCCCGACCATCTTGAAGGTCGTCAGCGCGATCCTGGCGCGCAACGGGTTCGAGCCGACCGTGGCGCGCGACGGGCTCGCCGGGATCGAGCTGATCAAGAAGGGGCCGAAGTACGACGTCGTCCTCCTCGACTTCGTGATGCCGAGGATGAACGGCTACGCCTTCTGCCGGGAGCTCCGGTCGAACCCGTCGCACCGCAACGTCCCCGTGGTCTTGATGAGCGCCAAGGGCGACAAGATCCGGGGCCAGTTCGTCCAGCAGACAGGCGCCGTCGACGCGATCACGAAGCCGTTCGACGCGCGCGCGCTGGTCGCTGTGATCGAGGGCGCGCTCTCGAAGGCGGCGGAGGGGCGCGCGCGGCCCGTGCCCGAGGGCGCGAAGATGCCGGACGAGGACACGATCGCCGAGAGCGTCCGGCCGAGCCTCCTCGCCCGGAACATGCGCCAGCGCGCCGGGGTCGACCTCGCCCAGCAGCTCGCGACGGTGATGACCCCCGCGATCATGGGCCTCTCGCCCGAGGCGCGGACGAACGAGGCGGCCGTGATGCAGGCGGTCGTCCGCGTGATGACGAGCGAGGTGGTCTCGAAGCTGACCCTGTCGCTCCGCGACATCGACGCGCCGCCGGAGGCGAAGGAGGTGATGAGCGGCGACGTCTCCGCGATCCCGCTCGCCGAGATCCTCCAGCTCCTGCAGATGCAGCGGCAGACGGGCGTGCTCCGGGTGACGACGAACCGGTCGTCGGTCACGATCTCGATCCGGCAGGGGCTCATCGATCTCGTGCAGGCGCGCAACTCGTCGGACGAGTTCAAGCTCGGGCGCTACTTCATCGAGCGCGGCGTGGTGACGCGCGAGCGGCTCGAGGCGCTGCTCCGCGAGAAGATGCCGAACACCCTGCTCGGCCAGGTGCTCGTCGAGGCGGGCGTCGCGACGAACGACGACCTCGTCGCCGTGCTGGAGCGCCAGTCGAGCGAGCTGATCTACGAGGTGCTGCGCTGGCCTTACGGGCGCTTCTCGTTCACGCGCGAGCCGTTCCGCCCCGAGGTGGAGCAGGCGCGCCTCGGCCTCGCCGTGTCCGCGCTGGTGCTCGAGGGGTTCCGGCGCGTCGACGAGTGGCGGCTCATGGAGGGGACGATCAACTTCGACCAGGTGGTTGTCGTCGACCAGGTCGCGCTCGACGGCGTGGGCTGGGGCAAGCTGACGCGCATCGAGGAGCTCGTGCTCGGGGCGGTCAACGGCTCGCGCACAGTGAACGAGGTGATCAAGGAGAGCGCGGTCGGCTCGTTCGACGCGATCAAGACGATCTACCAGTTCCTGCAGTCGCGCGTGCTGAGGACCAGGGCGGCCTGAGCGCCGCCGCAGCGGGTCGCGCCGCGGCGGCAGGAGCGGCGCGCGGTGGCAGGAACAGCGCGCCGCGCCAGGTCGCTGCGATGCGCGCGGGGTCCACGCCGCTTGCAGGCGCGTACGCGATTGTCTGTGCGCCGCGTTCAGGCCGCCGCGCAGTGCGGCGTCGCGCTGAGCGCGGTCTTTGCGGAGAGGGCGGGATTCGAACCCGCGGATCAGTTTCCCGATCGCACGCTTAGCAAGCGTGTGCCTTCAGCCACTCGGCCACCTCTCCTGGTCTCCAGGAGGGTCCGCCCGACCCATGCCCAGGGCTGGGCCAGCGCGGACCTCGAAGCTTGACGATAGAAAGAGCGTCGACTCGACGACGCGCGCCGCGGCCGTCGAGGGAGCGGCAACATACCAAAGAGCCTGTCGCCTTGCACAAAAGAATCGTCCGGGGATGCGCCGGCGGCGACGGAATCGTCCGGAGGCGGATACGGCGACCCCAGAGGCAGCCAGGCAACCTCGACCGTGCGCCCTCCGGGGCGGCCGCGGCGGCGCAGGGGCCGCCCTGGCGGCCGCGCCGTCCCCCGATGGGTCATCGCGGGACGGCGTAGTTCAGGACGAGCAGCACGGCGCTGAGCGCCGCGCAGACACCCCACGCGCGGGCCGCGCTGCGGGAGAGGAACGCGACGCACATCGCCGCCCCCCACAGCGGAACCACGAGCGCGAAGCCGAGGGTGCCCCGCGCGCCCTCGGAGAGCGGGGCGAACCGCGCCAGGCACACGCCCGCCAGGACGGCGACCGGCAGCGTGCCGGCCAGCGCCGCGAGGACGCGCAGCGGGCCCTCGAGGCGGGCGAGCCGGGGGCTAGCCATGGCGCGCCCCGAGGAGCGAGAGCGCGGCGATCGCCGGCGGGCACAGGACGGCGAGGCTCCAGACGGCGCGCGGCCAGATCGGCGCGAGCAGGACGAAGAGGGCGGCCGCGACCAGCAGCGCCGAGGACGCGACGAGGAACGCCGCGGGGCCAGCCTCGACGAGGCTCCACAGCGCGACCGACAGCGAGAAGAAGGCGACCGCCAGGACGCGGGCCGCGACGCGCCACGCGCGCCTGCCGCGCAGGCGCGACGCGACGCCGAACGGGATGCGCTCGGGCCGCGCCGCGTGCAGCAAGGTGAAGGCGAAATACGCCGCCAGCACCGATGCGATCTCAACCATGGGACGCCGTCTGGCGCCTGGCCATGAGCCCCGCCCCGCCGTGCACGAGCGGCGCCGGCGCCTCGCCCGCCAGCGGCGCCGGCGCCTCGTCCTGCGCCGCCCGCGGCGGCGCCGCGTGTCGAAGGGCCGCCCGGCGGAGCGCCCAGGCCGAGGCGCAGAGCGCCGCGGCGGTCACCAGGAGCGCGACGTCGACGGCCACCACCGCGGCGAGCTTCTGCCCCGCGCCGAAGAGCCCCGCGCCGGACCAGCGCGCCGCGAGCGCGGGGACCGGCAGCAGCAAGAGCCCCGCGAGCCCGAGCTGCTGCCACCAGAGGCGCCCGCCGTCACGCGCGGCGAGCGCCCACGCGATGCAGAGCCCGAGCACCACGATGAACGTGAGCTCCTCGGCCGCCCCGCGGGCGGTCCAGTCGAGCGGCAGCGCGCGGCTCGCCAGGAAGAGCGCCGCGATCGCGACGACCGTCCCCGCGCCGAAGCCCACGGTGAGCCGCGCGAGGAGGCGGTTGCCCAGGCTCTCTCGCCGCGCCTCCCGTCGAGCGAGCCAGATCAAGTTGCCGGTGAGGATCGTGGCGCACGTCGCCACCGAGAGCACGAAGAACAGGATCCGCAGCGTGATGCCGCCGAAATCGGCGTAGTGGAGGCCATAGATCCACCGGAACGCGCCGCTGCGCGCGCCCGCGGCGCCCGGCGCGTCGAGCGAGAGGACCGCGCCGTCGGTCGCGCGCAGGCGCACGACGCCGCGCGCGAACGGGACGCCCTCGATCGATCCGCGGAGTTCGACGGTCCCGCTGTCGAGGCCGTGGTGCCGGATGCGGAACCTCTCGGGCACGAGCCGGGGCTCCGCTGCGCGCGCGCGCGCCACGAGCTCGTCCAGCGTCAGACCGCGCGCGGGCGCCCCGCGCTCCGGCTCGTCCGCGAACGACGCCCCCCAGGCCGAGAGGTCCGCCCGCGCGGCGTCTCCACCGAACACGGGACCCGTGAACACCTGGACGAGCAACCCCAGGAACACGAAGAACGCGCCGGTGTAGGCGTACAGGACCTGAAACGGCAAGCCCATCACGCCGAGCACCTTGTGCATGTCCGACCACAGGACACGGCGCCTCTTGTCCGGCCGGAACTGATGAAGCTGCTGGACGATGTCCTTCAGGTGAATGAGCACGCCTGTCGCCAGCGCGAGCAGCAGCGCGACGCACAGGAGGCCGCCGACGTAGAACAGCCAATCGCCGGTCGCCCTGTGCCAGAGATAGTGCAGCTCGTAGAGGAAGTCGGACAGCCGCTCTCGCTCGGGCACGATCTCTTCATGGACCCACGACGAGACCGCCTCGCCCTGCGCGTGGTACTGGATCCGCGCGGCGCCCAGCCCGCCCTCGGGCAGATCGAGCCAGACCTGCTCAGGCGTCGTCCCCGCGGCGGCGAGCCCCTGATCGAGCGTTGCCTGGAGCCCCGTCTGCTCGATCGAGGAGCGCCGCTGGGTCAGGGGCTCCTCCCACACCGCGAGCTGCCTCCGGAAGAGCGTGATCCCCCCCGACAGGAACATCACGTAGAGCAGGAGCCCACCGATCACGCCGGCCCAGGCGTGCACGTTCCAGAAGGTCGTGAAGGCATGGCGGGAGAGCTTCTTGGCCATCGCGGGTCACCCTGTCCCCTCGCGCGGAGCGCTGCGCGCCGCGCGAGCTACCGCACCTTCGCCAGGCCGTGCAGGAAGCCCGGCGTCGTCAGGCCGAGCTTCGGGCCGCCCTCGGCCGTGAGCTCGATCAGCGTGCTCTCGGCGTAGTCATCCGTCGTCTCGGTCCCGAAGACCCGGCCATCGACCTGGAACCAGAGGACGTCGGACGTCATGGGGCTCAGCTCGTCGATCGGAGCCGCTTCGCCCGTGGCGGTGTCCCAGCGCCACCACTGCCACACCTTCTGGCTCGT
Source organism: Sorangium cellulosum (assembly GCF_001589285.1). GTDB lineage: Bacteria > Myxococcota_A > Polyangia > Polyangiales > Polyangiaceae > Sorangium > Sorangium cellulosum_G. The sequence continues at coordinate 7,071 of NZ_JEMA01000751.1, forward strand.
GAGATCCCAGGTCACGCTGTTGGCTTCGATCGTGGCGTCGCGCTCGTCGAACACCCGGAGGAAGACGGTGTCGCCGCCGCCCGGGATGGGCTCGCCCGCGATCGCGCCGTCGGTCAGCTCGGCCAGGGCCTGGAGGTAGTCCTGGTCGAAGGCGTCCGCGTCCTTCTGCACGCGCAGCGCGCACGGCTCGGTCGGCAGCCGCTCGAGCCGATGGGCCGCCCCCGCGAGCGCCGAGCTCACGAAGTACGCGTCCCCGGAGGCCGTCTCGACGGGCTGCGTGATGCCGCCGCAGCGCTCGTCGACGTCGACCCGCACGAGCGTGTCCGTCGTTGTGTCGATGACGACGAGCCCCGTCTCCTCGAGGATCGTGTCGTTCTGCTCCCAGTCAAACCACCCGACCGAGAAGAGGAGGCTGTCCCCGCGCAGGATCGACCCGTAGCCGTACAGCGCCCGATAGCCCTGGCGGGCGGTCTCCGGCAGCTCGATCCGCCCCTCGATCTCCATCGTCGTGGGGTTCAAGACGATGAGCTGCTCGTTGTCGCGATCCGGATAATACGCCTTCGTCGGAGAGACAAAGTACAGCGTGGGCCAGAGGTCCTGCACGCCGAGGGGCTGAAAGCTGACGCTCGTCCCCTTCGCGAGCGCGCCTCGCTCGTCGAGCGTGTAGCGCGCGATCGTCGGCGCATCGCCGCGGCCGATGGCGAGCCAGCCGAGCTCCTCGAACCCGTACAGCTTGGCCGAGCCCGGGACCTCGAGCGCCTGGGACAGGTCGACCTCGGTGCCTTGATCGAGCGACGGGACCACGTGGAAATACGCTGTCGTCGAGGTGTCGTCCCAGATTCGTGTCCCCACGACGAACGCTGGCCCGCTCACGCCGGCGCCACCGCCAGCCGAGCTCGTCTGATCGTCCCCGCACCCCCCGCTCCCGAGCGCCACCGCCAGGAGCCCGAGCGCGCCGAGCGCGGCGCTCGCGGGCCTCGATGCCAACGTGTCGTTCCAGATCGTTCTCATGGGTTCTCCTGGCTCTCCATCACATCTCCAGCATCACCTTGGAAAAGAGAGCCCGTCCGGGCCGCTGGACACCGTAGAAATCGAAGGCGAGCTCGTCGGTGAGGTTGTGGGCTTCCACGGTGAAGCTCAGGGTGCGCGGCGCGAGGCGCGCGATGTAGGTGAGCGCGAGCGAGTGCAGGAGCTGCGCGCGCACGCGCTCCTTGTCCTCGCGCCGCCCGTTGCTCTCCCAGCCGAGGAAGAATTTGTGCACGTAACGCGTGTTCCAGGTGAGCGCGAGCTCGTCGCGCGGCGCGGCGACCTCGCGGAGCTGCACGCGCGCCGACCCGTTGGCGAAGAGCCACGGCCGGTTCGGCATCCGCTGCCCCACCTGGGGGGCGAAGGTCCCTTCCCTGGACGTGTTGCGGAAGTCCTCGTACGTGACGTTGCCGTTGAGGGCGACGTGCTCGTCAGGCGACGTCCAGCCAGCGGAGGCCTCGACCCCCATCGCCCGCGCCGAAAAGACGTTATCGTACCTGGAGATCTGCCCGTTGCCGAACAGCACGATGAGGTCCTCGGCCTCGCGGAGGTAGCCGTTCGCCTCGATCCGCCACGCGCCCGCCGCGGTGTCGCGGGCGTCGACCGTGACACCGACGTTCCCGTTGTGGCTCGTCTCGGGCGAGAGCTCGAGGTTGCCGCGGATCAGCGCCCCGTCGCCGAACACCTCGTCGGGGCGCGGGAGCCGCCTCGCCCACTCGTAGGAGGCCTTGGCATAGAGCCACCCGGTGAAGCGGTAGCGCAGGCCGTCGCCGACGCCGAGGCGATGGGTGTCGCGATCCCGCCGGATGAAGCGATCGGCGAGCCCCTGGAGGCTCTCCTCCGAGCGCACGAGCTGCACGTACTGCTTCGCGAAGAGGAGGTTCTCCAGGCGGTCGTCGAACAGGTTGAGCTGGTGCTCGACGCCGTGGACCCAGTTGACGAGATCGCGGTCGGCCGTGAGCGGGTCGCGGCCCTCGGGGTTCGCCTGCCTGCGCTCGTCTCCCGTGCGCGTGACGAACATCGGAGAGACGGAGATCTGCAGCGCGTGCTCGGGGTGGGGCCGAAAGCGGAGGTTCAACCGCCCATAGCCGCTGTGCTCCCAGAACACCTGGTCCCGCGGCCTGGTGTCGTCCTCGCCCGGCTTGCCGGGCTCGCAGCGACCATACCAGTCGTAGGTGCACTCGCTGACGTCGAGGAAGGTGGCGCGCCCGTACGCGTAACCGGCAATCGCGTCGAGGGCGACGCCGCGGCCGAGCGGCTGCTCGTACCGGAGCGAGACGCCCGTCGTGGTCTCGCCGTTCGTGACCTCGCCGTAAGGCACCTTCATGACGGCGAGCTTGTGCTGGTGCTCCTTGTCATACGTCGTGAGAAAGGCGCGCAGGAGCAGCCGCCGCGCCCAGGGCCGGTTCACGAAGCCGAGCTCGACGCCGCCGCCCGCCGCGCGGTAGGCGTCGTGGAACCGGTAAACGCGGGCCGGGCGCTCGACGTACTTGGCGTCCGGCACCTCGACGTCCACCGGGTAGTCGTTCTTCGCGTGGTCGAAGAAGCCGTCCATGCGGGCGAAGAAGCCGCTCGGCTCGTGCAGGTGCCGCGCCGCGAGCGCGAGCCGGTGGGTGTCGAAGGAGCCGATCTCGTACGACGCCGCGCCGTGGGTGCCGCGGACGTCGCGATCCGTGACAAGGTTGACGGCCCCGCCCAGCGCGTCGGCGCCGAGGCGCACAGGGACCACGCCGCGGTAGATCTCGACGCGCTCGATCAGGTTCACGGGCACGTTCGAGATGCCGAACGGGTACCCCGCGAGCTCGAGCGGCACGCCGTCGAGGAAGAAGCGGATCTGATCGTCGGTGAGGCCGTTCAGCGAGAACCGCGCCCACGACCCGAGCCCCGCGCTCTTTCGCACGCCGACGCCCTGGGTGCGGGCGAGCACCTCGCCCATGTCGGCCGTCCGCCGCTGCGCCTCCTCGGTCTCGATGACCGTGATCGCCTGCGCGGACTGCCGCAGGCGCTCGGCCTCGGCGCCGCGCACGGTCACCGCGATCGGCGCTGCGCCCGCCGCGGGGCCGGGCGCCTGGGCGGGCTGCGGCGCGGGCGCTGACACGCGCGCGGGCTCTGCCACCTGCGCGGGCTCTGCCGCCGGCGCTGACTCGCGCGCGGCGGAGCCCCCGTCCTGCTCGCGATCGCGCGCCGTCGAGGCAGGCGCCGACGGCCCCTCGGGCAGCCGGAAATCGTAGCCGTAGAGGATGCGCGAGGCGACCGGCGTGCCGCCCCGGCGCGCCGGCGTGAAGCGGAACCGGAGCGCCGCCGCGCGCGCCGCCTCGTCGAAGCCGTGGCCCGCGGGGGTCGCGACATCGGCCTCGGTCACGCGCCCCGACGCGTCGATCAGGAGCTTCAGCACGACCCTGCCCTCCTGTCGTGCCGCTCGAGCCTCCGGCGGATACTCGGCCTCCATGCCCTCGACGAGCTTCGGCGGCTCGACGCGCGCCTCCCCCGCCCCGGACGGAGCGCGCTCGCCGCCCGGCGCGGCGCTGCCGTCCTGAGCGTGCGCCGTCGCGGACACGCCGGGCAGCAGGAGCGCCAGCGCGCCCGCAAGCAGGCCCCGGAGCGCGAGAGGACGTGGCGTCACTGCATCAACCCTCGGCCTGGAGCGCGCCTCGGCGCGTGAAGAGGCGGGAGAAGCGGGCGGGGATCCATGTCCGGAAGACTCCGGTACCCGACCTGAAAACCCAAATCAATTTCATCTTCACACCCCGGAACTGACGTTCAGGACAGTTTTTTCTTCTTGACGCCCCTCTGCCGTGATCCATACAACCGTCGCAGCGAACTTGATCATCATTTTCATTTTCAACAAGTAGATGTCAGCGGAAACGGCAGGCGCACCGAGCGCCAGGCGCCTCGCGCTTGGACGCATCGCGTCATGAGCTCGGACGGGCCCCGGTGAGCGGGGCCGCGCCCGTCGTCGTGCTTTCCCGATCCGAGGCTGAGGTGGCGATGGAGTCGAACCGATCAGATGCGCGCGCGATCAGCGACCGCGGCGCGGCCGAGCCCGCGACGCTCGTCGCGCTGCTGCGGCGCCGCGCGGAGCAGCGCCCGTCTGCGCACGCCTACACCTTCCTGCTCGACGGCGAGTCGGACGCGCGCTCGATGACCTACGGCGAGCTGGATCTCCGGGCGCGCGCGCTCGCCGCGGAGCTCCAGGCCGGCGCGCGGGCGGGTGAGCGCGCGCTCCTGCTGGTGCCGCCAGGGCTCGACTTCATCGCCGCCTTCTTCGGCTGCCTCTACGCGGGGCTCGTCGCGGTGCCCGTCCCGCTGCCGCAGCGCAAGAGCGGGCTGCTCCGCGTGCTGGCGATCGTGCGCGACTGCCGGCCGAGCGTCGTGCTCACCACCGAGGCGCTCCTGGGCGCTGTGGCGATGCTCCGCGACGATCCGAGCCTCACCGAGCTGAGCCACCTGCGCTTCATGACCGTCGACGCGGTCCAGGACGGCCAGGGTGACGCGTGGCGAGCGCCGCGCGTGACGGCCGAGACCCTGGCGTTCCTCCAGTACACCTCGGGCTCCACCGGGACGCCCAAGGGCGTGGTGCTCACGCACGGCAACCTGCTGCGCAACGAGCTCATGATCCAGCGCGCGTTCGCGCACACCGAGGAGAGCGTGATCGTCGGGTGGCTGCCGCCGCACCACGACATGGGGCTCATCGGCAACATCCTTCAGCCGCTCTACGTGGGCGTGCCGTGCGTCCAGCTCTCGCCCGACCAGTTCCTCATGAAGCCGCGGCGCTGGCTGGAGGCGATCTCGCGCTACAGGGCGACGACGAGCGGCGGGCCGAACTTCGCCTACGAGCTGTGCATCCGCAAGATCCCCCCGGAGCAGCGGGGAGGGCTCGACCTCGGCTCATGGCGGGTGGCGTTCAACGGGGCCGAGCCGATCCGGGCGGCGACGCTCGACCGCTTCGCCGAGGCGTTCGCGCCGGCGGGGTTCCGGCGCGACGCGTTCTATCCCTGCTACGGGCTGGCCGAGGCGACGCTGCTCGTGACCGGCGGAGCGGCCGGCGCGCCGCCGATCGTGCGCGCCGCCGACCGCGCCGCGCTGGCAGAGGGGCGCGCCGCGTTCGATCCGCGCGATCCGGAGGCCGGCGTCCCCCTCGTGGGCTGCGGGGGATCGCCGGCCGGCGACGAGGTGCGGATCGTCGATCCCGAGACGCTCCGGGCCTGCGAGGACGAGCGCGTCGGGGAGATCTGGGTGGCCGGCGCGAGCGTGGCCCAGGGCTACTGGGAGCGGCCGGAGGACACGGCAGCGACGTTCGATGCGCGGCTGTCGACGGGAGAGGGGCCGTTCCTGCGGACCGGCGATCTCGGGTTCTTCTCGCGCGGCGAGCTGTATGTGACGGGCCGGCTCAAGGACCTGATCATCGTCCGCGGGCGCAACATCTACCCGCAGGACATCGAGCTCACCGCGGAGGAGAGCCACCCGGGCCTCCGCGCCGGCGGCGGCGCGGCGTTCTCGGTGGACGTCGACGGCGAGGAGCGCGTCGTCGTCGTCCAGGAGCTCGGTCGGCGCGCGCCGGCGTCGACGGATCCGGCGGAGCTCGGCGCGGCGATCGAGCGCGCCGTCGCCGACCGGCACGAGGTCGCGGTCCACGCGGTCGTGCTCATCAAGCCGGGCAGCCTGCCGCGGACAACGAGCGGCAAGGTGCAGCGGAGGGCGTGCCGCGGCCGGTTCCTGGACGGGTCGCTGGGCGCTGTGTGGCAGTCGACGATGGGCGCGCGCGCGGGCGCCGGGGCCGAGATCGCGGAGCCGCCGCGGTCAGCGCTGGAGAGCACGCTGGCAGGCATCTGGGCCGAGGTGCTGGGGCGCGCGCGGGTCGGCCGGGACGAGGAGTTCCTGAGCCTGGGAGGCGACTCGCTGCGGGCGATGCAGGTGAGCGGACGGGTGAGCGAAGCCCTCGGCGTCGACGTGGGGCCGGCGCAGCTCTTCGAGTCGACGACGGTCGCGGCGCTCGCGGCCTGGATCGAGGCGAGGCAGGCCGGCGCGCCCGCGGGTGGGGCGGCGGGCGGGGCCGCGTCGATGACGCCGATGACGCCGATGACGCGGCCGGATCGACCGCCGCTGTCCCCCGTGCAAGAGCGCCTCTGGTTCCTCGAACAGCTCGTCGCCGGGGCGCCCGTCTATCACATCGCGGCGGCCCTGCGGCTCCACGGAGCGCTCGATACGAGCGCCCTGGAGCAGGCGGTGACGGCGCTCGTGGCCCGCCACGAGGCGCTGCGCACGAGCTTTCCGACCGTCGCGGGGCAGCCCGCCCAGAAGATCGCGCAGCCCGGCCCTGTCGCGCTGCCGATCAAGGACCTGAGCGCCCTCGCCGAGGAGGACAGGGAGCCAGCGCTGCAAGCGCTCCTCCGCGAGGAGGCGCGGCGCGCGTTCGACCTCGCCGAGGCGCCGCCCGTGCGCTGGACGCTCGTCCGCGTGAGCGAGCGGGAGCACGCGCTGGCGCTCACCTGCCATCACCTGATCGTGGACGGCTGGTCGATGAACGTGCTCCAGCGCGAGCTGTCGGCGCTGTACGGCGCGCTCGCGGCGGGGCGCTCGCCGGCGCTCGCGCCGCTCTCGCTCCAGCCAGCGGATCATGCGCTGTGGCAGCGCCGCAACGAACAAACGGCGACGCGCGAGCGGGAGCTCGCCTACTGGCGCGAGCGGCTGAAGGGGCCGGTGCCGCCCCTCGATCTGCCCACCGACAGGCCGCGGCCCTCGGTCCAGACCTACGCGGGCGCGCGCGAGGGGCTCGCGCTGCCGCCGGAGCTCGTGGCACGGCTCGGCGCCCTCGGACGGCGGGCGGGCACGACCCTGTTCACGACCGTGGCGGCGGGGCTGTTTGCGCTGCTGCACCGGTACACGGGCCAGAGCGATGTCTGCGTCGGCACGCCTGTCGCCACGCGGTCGCGGGAGGCCCTCCAGGGCGTCGTCGGGTGCTTCCTTAACACGCTGGCGCTGCGCGTCGACCTCGCGGGGAATCCGAGCGTCGCGGAGCTCCTCGCCCGCGTCCGCGCGGCGGTCACGGAGGGGCAAGCGCACCAGGAGGCGCCGTTCGAGCAGGTGCTGCAGGCGCTGTCCATCGAGCGGAGCCTCAGCCGCACGCCGCTGTTCAACGTGATGCTGGCCATGGATCCGACGCCCGAGCCGGCGCCGGAGATCCCCGGTCTGTCGATCGACGCGCAGCGGGTGGACACAGGGACAGCGCAGTTCGATCTGGTGCTCAACCTCGCCCTGGACGGCCAGGGAGCGCGGGGCGCCTGGGAATACAACACCGATCTCTTCGACGCCGCGACGGTCGCGCGGATGACACGGCACCTCCTCGCCATCCTCGAGGGCTTCGTCACCCGTCCCGAGAGCCGGCTGGCCGAGCTGCCGGTGATGGATGCGGCCGAGCGGCGGCAGGTCCTCGTCGGCTGGAACGCAACGGGGCGCGCGTATCCGGAGGAGCGGCGCGTCCACGAGCGCTTCGAGGCGCAGGCCGAGCGGACGCCGGACGCCGTGGCGGTGATCTTCGATGAGGAGCGGCTGAGCTATCGAGCGCTGAACGAGCGCGCCAACCAGGTGGCGCACGCGCTCAGGAAGCGCGGCGTGGGGCCGGACGTGCTCGTGGCCATCGCCGCCGAGCGCTCCGTCGAGCTGGTCGTCGGGCTGCTCGGCGTCCTCAAGGCCGGCGGAGCCTACGTGCCGATCGACCCGGAGTACCCGGCGGACCGCATCGCCTTCATGCTCGACGACGCGGCTGCGCCCGTCCTGCTCAGCCAGCGGCCGGTGGCCTCGCGCCTGCCCGCGCACGGCGCAGAGGTGCTTTGCCTCGACAGCGAGCGCGCCGAGATCGACAGCGAGCCGACGACCAACCCCGCTGTGGCGGTCTCGCCCGACAACCTCGCTTACACCATCTACACGTCGGGCTCGACAGGGCGTCCCAAGGGCGCCGGCAACAGCCACCNGTCGGGCTCGACAGGGCGTCCCAAGGGCGCCGGCAACAGCCACCG
>NZ_JEMA01000752.1 GCF_001589285.1 Sorangium cellulosum
CGGGGCGTAGGGCGGCGGCGCGCGGCGCGGCGGCGGCGGAGGGCCGCCCCAGCCGAGGCGGACGAGGCCGTGGTCGCCCATGGCGCAGCCGATCGGAGAGCAGGCGAAGGGGGCGCCCTCGTCGAACGGCGGCTCGATCTGGCGCGCCGGCGGGCCCTGGACGGGGCGCCACGATCGGCCGCCGTCGGTCGACTCGAAGAAGNCGCCGTCGGTCGACTCGAAGAAGGCCGGCGGCTCGTCGGCGGTGGCGGCGAGCGCGAACCGCCCGCCGGCGACGACGTGCGCGACGGCGGCCGGGAGGGGAAAGACAGTGACGCCGCCGCGGGCGTCGATGCGCAGGCCGGCGATGCGGCCGCCGAGGCGGCGCGAGAGAAGGCGGGGGGGGAGCGCCGGCGCCTCCGCGTCGGGCAGCGCGTCGCCGGCAGGCGAGGCGGCGTCGGCCAGGTGGAGCCAGCCGCGCACGGCGCCGTCGTCGTCCTCCCAGAAATCGGTGTCGACGAGGCGCGGCGACGCGAGGGCGTCGGGGGGCGCGGGGAAGGCGCCGCCCGCGAGCGCCGGGTCGCGCTCGCGCACGCGGATCACGCGGACGCCCTCGGG
>NZ_JEMA01000753.1 GCF_001589285.1 Sorangium cellulosum
GCCCGCGCCGGACGACGTGACGGTGTCGAGCCCCGCGCCGACCGACGTGGCGGTGGTGGGCGGCGGCGGCTCGGCGACGCACGCGCCCGCCTCGCACCGCTCGCCCGCGGGGCACGCGACCCCATCGCAGGCGTCGACGCAGCTCCCGTCGCGGCAGTAGGTGCCCGCCTCGCACGCGACGCCCACGCACGCCGTCTCGACGCACCGGCCGGACTCCATGTCGCAGCCCTCGTTCGTGGGACACCCGCGGCAGTCGCACTGGATCACGCAGACGCCCCCCTCGCACACCTGGCCGTCGTTGCACTGGACGCCCTCGCACGGATCGAGGCAGCGCCCGCCGCGGCACACCTGGTCGTGCGGGCACACAACGCCGTCGCACGCGCCGCGGCACTCGCCCTGATGGCACACCTCGCCCGCCTCGCACATCACGTCCACGCACGCCCTCTCGACGCACAGGCCCTCGACGCACACGAGCCCGTCCTCGCAGGGGAACTCCGCGGAGCCGCAGCGGTCCACGCAGCGGCCGCGGCTGCACACCTGGTTCTCCGGACAGGGCGCCTCCTCGTCGATCACGTCATCGCAGTCGTTGTCGAGGCCGTCGCACTGCTCTGCCTGGCTTCCGGGCTGCACGAACGGCGTGCAGATCACCGCGCCCTGCGCGTCGCAGTCGGAGATCCCGAGGCGGCAAGCGCCCACGTTCTCGTCGACCTCGCACGGCTGGCCGGCCTCGGGGCAGGTGATCCCCGAGAAGCGGAACAGGAAGTCCTCGTAGTCGAGATCGTTGCCGTTGACCCCCGCGGCGCCTGACGCGTTCCGGAAGTCGAGATCCTCGAACCCCAGGTAGAACGTGTTGAGCAGCTCATTCGACCGGTAGATGAGATCCGAGTACCAGGGTCCCGGGGTCGCGCACGCCGAGCACATCACGTTGAACCGGTGCTCGGTGTAGTGGTACTGCGTGGCATTCTCGTTGCCGGTGCCGTTCGGGTTGGGGATCAGCACGAAGCCGATCAGGCCGCCGGCGTATGCGGGGCTCTCCCGGATCGACACGGCCGTCAGCTCGCGCGTCTCGGCGGGCGGCAGAGCGGTTGAGAACGGAAAGAGGATCTGGATGTCGCTCCCCGGCGCCGCCGTGTTGATGTTGGCGCCGCTGTCCACGGAGATGTAGAGCGGCGGGTCGTCGCTGCTGCGGGTATCGTCGACGTTGTACCAGCCGACGGCGAAGTTGGCGCCGCCCCCCTTGGCGATGTACCTGCCGCTGAACTCGCAGAGCGGCGAGAACACCTGGGGCTCCACAGCGGCGTCGGCGACGACGTCGATCCCCTCGTCGATGTCGTCGTTGTTCTCCGATCCGTTGAGCAGGTCGCTCAACCGATCACGGACCACAGGGACGACGGTGCCGTTCGGTTGCACGACGTCGGCGCGCGCCGCCCCGCTGGCGCCGAGCACCGCCGAGAGGGCCAACGACCACGCAAGAGCAGACGGTTTGCTGAAGATCGACCAGCGCATCGGGGCTTCCTCTCCTGGCATGACGCGACAATCCGGAGTGAAAAGTGGACGCGAACTTCCCTCGCTTGTCCAGGCAGCGCGCGCGCTCGCTCGGCTGCAAAAGCAAAGGAGATGTGGGCGGTCAGCGTACGAGACAGGACTGTGTGTCCTGCCTCCACGTGGGGTGGGGAGGGGCCGATGTCGGATGGATATCTGGCCGATATCGTGGGGAATCGATGGACGAGGTCGATCGGTAGACCCGCGGCGAGGCCTTCAGGGACCTGGCGTCCCGGCGAGGCCTCCAGGCGCTCAGTCTTCGCGCTTGCGCACGATCGCCGCGAGCTCGTTGATCAGCTCGGTGACGCCCTCGCCCGTCGCGGCGCTGACCAGGTGGAGCTTCACCTTCGCCTTCGCGAACCGCGCCTTGAGCTTCGGGTAGGCCTCGCGCACGTCGGTCAGGTCGGCCTTCGTCAGCGCGACGATCTCGGGGCGCTCCGCGAGCGCCGGGCTGAACTTCTTGAGCTCCTTGCGGAGCGCCCGGTAGTCCGCGAGCGGCTCGCGGCCCTCGCCGGGATCGAGCGTCACGAGGTGGAGGAGCACGCGCGTCCGCTCCACGTGCCTCAGGAACTTCATGCCGAGCCCCACCCCCTCGCTCGCCCCCGGGATCAGCCCCGGGATGTCCGCGATCACGAAGCTCGACCCGCCCGACCGCACGCCGCCGCCGATCTCGACCATGCCCAGGATCGGGGTGAGGGTCGTGAACGGGTAGTCGCCGATCTTCGGCCGGGCCGCGGAGACGGCCGCGACGAACGTGCTCTTGCCGGCGTTGGGGAAGCCGAGCAGGCCGACGTCGGCGAGCACCTTCAGCTCGAGGCGCAGCTCGCGCGCCTCGCCGGGCTCCCCCGGCTCCGAGCGCCGGGGCGCCCGGTCGTGCGGCGACTTGAAGTGCAGGTTGCCCCGCCCCCCCTTGCCGCCGCGGGCGACAACGACCCGCTGGCCGTGCTCGGTCAGGTCGGCGAGCAGCTCGCCGCTCTCGGCGTCGAAGATCTGCGTCCCCACGGGGAGCTTCTCGACCCGGTCGCCGCCGGCGCGCCCGTGGCAGTCGCTCCCCATCCCGTGCTCGCCGCGCTCCGCCTCGAGCGTGCGCGCGTACGTGAAGTCGAGTAGCGTGGACAGGCCTTCGTCGCCCACGAAGACGACATCCCCGCCGCGGCCGCCGTCGCCGCCCGCGGGGCCGCCGAACGGGATGTACTTCTCGCGGCGGAATGCGATTGCTCCGTTGCCGCCATCCCCGGCAATGACCTTCAGACGGCACTGATCGACGAACCGCATGACGGCGGCTCATAGCATAAAATTCAGAAAAGACCCCACAGCGGAAGGCGACCCCTCGCGTCGGGTCGCCCGCTGGACCGCTCGACCAGGAGATCCCAGGTGCGCGCTCGAATCCTGATCGTGGACGACAACACGAGCCTGGCCGCAAATCTGCGCGAGGTCCTCGAGGGCGCGCGCGAGCTCGACGTCGAGGTCGCCCTCGCGCCCACGGGCAAGCAGGGGCTCGCGGCGGCCCGCCGCGACGGCTTCGACGTCGCTGTCGTCGACGTCAAGCTCCCGGACGCGAGCGGCCTCGAGCTGATCGCCCCCCTCCGCGCCGCCGCCCCCCACGGCGAGATCGTCCTCGTGACCGGCTTCGCCACGGTCGACACAGCGATGGCAGCGCTCCGCGCCGGCGCCTTCGCCTTCATCCTCAAGTCGTTCCGCCCGGAGGAGCTCATCTCCACGGTGGCCCAGGCGATCGAGAAGATCTCGCTGAAGCGGGAGCGCGAGGAGCTCGAGCGGCGCTACCGGGCGATCGTCGACGCGGCCGACGTGCTCATCCTCGGCCTGGACGCCGAGGGCCGCGTCGCCCTCTTCAACCCGCGCCTGTCCGCGCTGACAGGCGTGGGCGGCGACGCCGCGCTCGGCACGCCGTTCTGCGAGACGCTCGTCGACGAGTCCGAGCAGCGCCGGTTCAACCAGTCGTTCCTTGGCGTCGTCGAGGGCGACGCCGCCGCCGAGGTCGAGGTCGGCGTCCGGGACGCGGTGGGCGCGATCCGCCGGGTCCGCTGGCACCTCTCCGGCGTCCGCAGCGGCGGGCGCGGCGGCAAGACCGACCTCGTGTACGGCATCGGCATCGACGTGACCGAGCGCCGCGCGCTGGAGCGGCGCGCCGCCGACGCCGAGGCCCTCAACGCCATGGCCCCGCTCGCCCTGGGGCTCGCGCACGAGATCCGGAACCCCCTGAACGCCGCGGTCCTGGAGCTCCACCTGCTCAGCCGCGGCATCGACCGCCTCTCCGACGAGGCGATCCGCGAGCCCATGAAGCGGCGCGTCGGCATCGTCGAGGCCGAGATCGCCCGCCTGGGCCGCCTCCTCGGCGAGTTCCTCGAGCTCGCCCGGCCGCGCGCCCCCCACCGCGAGCCCGTCGACCTGGCGCGCGTCGTGCGCGACGTGCTCGACCTCGAGGAGGAGGCGTTCGCGAGCCGCCGCATCGAGGTCGTCCGCGACCTCGGGGACGACTGCTTCGCGCTCGGCGACGTGGAGAAGCTCAAGCAGGTGGTCCTGAACCTCGTCGTCAACGCGCTGGACGTCCTGCCCGACGGCGGGGTCCTGCGCGCGTGCGCGTCGGGGGACGCGACCGAGGTGTGGCTGTCGATCTCGGACACGGGCCCCGGGATCGATCCGACGATCCTCGCCGAGATCTTCGATCCGTTCTTCACCACGAAGGCGGCGGGCACCGGCCTCGGGCTCGCGATCGTCCGGAAGATCGTCGACCAGCACGCGGGCCGGGTGGAGGTGAGCACGCGCGCGGCCGAGGGCACCACGGTCCGCGTGCGGCTCCCCCGCTTCATCGCCGAGCCCGTCACCCGCCCCCCCACCGGCTCGGCCCCGCCCCCGGGCGCCGGCATCTGATGGGGNGCCCCGGGGCGCCGGCATCTGATGGGGCGGGTGAGCGCCGCTCAGCCGACGATGCGCATGGGGGGCTTGAGCGGCAGGGGGGGCTTGGAGCCGGGGGCGGAGGGGATGGCGGAGGGCGCGGGCTTCGGCGCCGCTTCGCCCTCGAGGGCGGCGAGCGCGACGAAGAGGCGGTCCATGCCGTAGTCGAGGGCCACCTCGCGCTGGAAGACGTGGGCGACCTTGATGAGGCGCAACGACGTCTGCTTGCCGAGATCGATCTCGCGCTCGAGGAACGCCTCGAACGAGCCGTACCCCTTCGCCTGATACAGCTCCTGCTGCTGGATCTCGGCGAGCACCACCCCGATATCGAAGAACCCCTTGTCGAGCCGCTTGCGCAGCGTGCGGATCTTCTGGGTCTGGTTGTGGAGCTCGGCGATCTTCGCCTTGATCTCCTCCGCGCCGCTCGGCACCCGGATGGTCGCGCGCGCGCTGCCGGGGGGCGCCGGCTCGGCGGCCCGAGCCCGCGCCTCGGCGGCGTGCTTCGCGGCGTGCCGGGCGGCCCACGGCGCGGCGCCGCGGAGGCCAAGCTTACGCTTGGAAGCACTTGACGAAGATTTCGAGTCTTCCTTAATTACCGGATTCACGGGTTTCGCAAGCTGAGCTTCTGCGCCCCCCTTGGCGCTCGAAGAGGACTTCTTCTTCGTGCCCGTCGCCTTGTCGGAGCTGCCCTGCTTTGTGATCTTCGGCATGTCGCTGCGTCCCCCGCTGGGTACGAGATCATCGCGGCCCTTCGCCACAAGCGCGCGCCGCCCGCGCGGGGGAAGACCCGCACGGCTGTCAAGTCCAATTGGATCGACAGGTCGTCGCCTTACCAAAAAATCGACCTCCCCGTCCACTAAGTTTCGGGGAGGCTTTTCGCTTTCCCGATGCCAGCATGACCCAAGATCGGCCCGAGAGCCAAAACCAGCGACCATCGCACGCTATGAGGTCTCTCGAAACGTGGGTCACCGGACGAGCGGTGCACGGAGCACGTTGGCCCACAGCACGGCCTCGGAGGGGCTGCCGCGGTGGGCCCGTGAGGGCCGCGTGCGACCCCGTCGGTCGCCGGGCAGTCGTCCCCGTCGTTCGCGACGTCCCATCGCCGGAGCCCCTCCCGCGCGGCCTCCAAGCGCAGGGGGCGGTCGTGGTAGATCGCGGTCCATGAGCTCTCCGCCCGCAGGTCGCGGCCCCGATGACGTCCCCCAGGCCGCGGCTGCTGATGCGCCGCGTCGTGCGAGCGAAGTCCCGCGGGGCCTCGCGAGCAGCCGGATTGCTGTGGTGGTGAACGGCAACGCCAAGAGCGTGACGGCGGAGGTGATCGAGACGCTCGACCAGATCCTCGACACGGGCGACCTGTTCGTGTCGCGGCGCGTGGAGGAGAGCGAGGGCATCGCGCGGATCCTTGTCGACAGGGGCTACGGCACGATCCTCACGGGCGGCGGCGACGGGACGTTCACGGTGGTGGTGACGGCGGTGGTGAACGAGGCGAAGCGGCGCGGGCTGCCGCTGCCGCGGTTCGGGCTGCTGCGCCTCGGGACGGGCAACTCGCTGGCGTGGGTGCTCGGCGCGTCGGGGGGCGCGGGCGCGAAGCCGGGGCTCGCGGTGGACCTCCAGCGGCTGCGCGCCGAGGCCGGCAGCCGGAACCTGCGGCTCGTGGAGGCCGAGGACATCCTGTCTCCGTTCTGCGGCTTCGGGATCGACGCGGTCATGCTGCGCGACTACAACGCGGTCAAGTCGGCGCTCGCGCGGGGCCCGCTGAAGCGGCTCGCGCCGGGGCCGGTGGCGTACGCTGTCGCGGCGACGACGCGGACGATCCCGAGCTACCTGGTGCGGCGTACGCCGCACTGCCGCATCATCAACGAGGGCAATGACGCGATCCGCGTCGGCGAGAAGGGGGCGATCCTCGGCGCGCCGATCAAGAAGGGCGGCGTCATCTACGAGGGGCCGGCGAAGATCGCGGCGCTGTCGACGATCCCCTATTACGGCTTCGGCTTCCGGATGTTCCCCTACGCGGACGACCGCCAGGACCGGATGCAGCTCCGCGTGTCGATGATCTCGCCGTTCACGTTCGTGCGGAACTTCTCGAGCATCTGGAACGGGGAGTTCGACGACCTGGAGACGGTGTTCGACTACTTCGTCGACGAGGTCACGATCGAGATGGACCCGGCGACGAGCTTCCAGATCGGCGGCGACGTCCGCGGGGAGCGCTCGCGCGTGCGGGTGCGGCTGACCGAGCCCATACGGATCGTGGATTTTTACGCGCCGCCGCGGGGGTAGCGGCGAGCTCGTCGCGGGGGGCGGCTCGCGGCGCCGATGGATGCCTGTTCGGGTGACGCCGGGCCATCGCGGTTGACGTGAGGGCGCGAGTCCAGGCTGGGCCAGGGGCCAGTGGCACGCTTTGGCGCTGATGAGACACGCTGGTCCGGGGGCTCGGTGCGATCGGCGCAGGATGGCACGTTCTCCCGGGTGTGGGCGATCGGTGCACCTTGAAAACTGCTGTCTTTTCAATGACTTCGCAGCCGTCGAGAGGCTGGCGCGGGGCTTGCCAAAGTGATGTGCCATGAACACCGATTCCTTGATGGCTCATTCTGTTTCTGTGAGAGCTCTCTCCTTCTCGCTCCTCCTGGCGGCGGTGTCGTTCGGCGCCGGGTGCGTCGGAGAAGTGACCTCCGTGGAGGGCGAGGGGACGGATGGGAGCGCGCTCGAAGGCGAGGAGGGCGAGGGGAACGAGGAGGGCGTGGTCGAAGGCGAGGAGGAGGCCGAGTCGGCGTGCAAGATCGGCGATAGCCGGGATTGCACCATGAACGGGGGGGGCGGCTTCGAGCTGTGCGAGGACGTCGAGGGGGTGCCGACCTGGACCGGGTGCCAGTCGAGCAGCAGCAGCACGCCGCTCGTTCTCTCGTTCGATCAGCGGCCGATCGAGTACCTGACAGCGATGACGGGCGCGTTCGATCTGACAGGGCTCGGGGCCACGATCGCCACCGACTGGCCCACCGCGGCGACGCCGTGGCTCGCGATCGATCGGGACGGCAATGGCGCGATCGACGGCGGTGAGGAGCTGTTCGGCTCGGCGACGGTGCTCTCGAGCGGCGCCCGCGCGGACAACGGGTTCACCGCGCTGCGCGAGCTCGACACCGACGGCGACGGCCGGATCACGGCGCGGGACGAGGCGTGGTCGCGGCTCGTGCTCTGGAGCGACAGCGACGCGAACCGCGCCTCGAGCGCGGGCGAGCTCGAGCCGATCGCGTCGCGCGGGCTCGTCGCCATCGAGCTCTCGTACGGGCGCGAGCGGCGCTGCGACGGGCGCGGCAACTGCGAGGTCGAGCGCGCCGCGTTCACATTCTCGGACGGCGCGGTGACGCGGACAGGCGCGGTCGTCGACGTGCACCTGCGGTGGCAGTGAGGCGGCCGCCCGGGGGAGGGCGCCGCCCCGCGATCAGTCGTAATACTCGTTGCCCAGGTGGGTGATGAGGTCCTCCCCCATGAGCCAGCGCATCGTGTTCTTGAGCTTCATCGACTGGATGAAGAGGTCGTGCTCCGGGTACAGCTCCGGCGCCGTCATCGGGCTCTTCCAGTAGAAGCTCAGCCACTCCTGCGTGCCGCGCAGCCCGGCGCGCTGCGCGAGATCCAGGAGGAGCGCCAGGTCGAGCACGATCGGCGCGGCGAGGATCGAGTCGCGGCAGAGGAAGTTGATCTTCATCTGCATCGGGTAGCCGAGCCAGCCGACGAGATCGATGTTGTCCCACCCCTCCTTGGCGTCGCCCCGAGGAGGGTAGTACTCGATACGCACCTTGTGAAAGAGCTTGCCATAGAGCTCGCCGTGCGCGTGCGGCTGGAGGATTTGCTCGAGCACCCCGAGCTTCGAGACCTCCTTGGACTTGAACGACTCGGGGTCGTCGAGCACCTCGCCGTCGCGGTTGCCGAGGATGTTCGTCGAGAACCACCCGGCGACGCCGAGCATCCTCGCCTTGAGCCCCGGGGCGATCACCGTCTTCATGAGCGTCTGGCCGGTCTTGAAGTCCTTGCCGGCGATCGGCACCTCCTGCTTCCGCGCGAGCTCCCAGGCGGCCGGGAAGTCGACCGTCAGGTTCGGGGCGCCGTTCGCGAACGGGATGCGCTCCTTGAGGCACGCCCAGGCGTAGATCTGGGAATTCGAGATCGCCGGGTGATCCTCGGCGAGGCCCGCCTCGAAGCGCGCGACCGAGGCGTGGACCTCGGCGGGCGCGATGTGCACCTCGGTCGAGCCGCACCAGACGGCGACGGCGCGCGCCGCGCCGCTGTCGCGGAGGAAGGCGCGGAGATCCTCCCGGACCTGCTCGACCATCTCGGCCTTGCTCGCGCCCTTCTTCACGTGGTTGCCGTGGAGCCGCCGCACGTAGTGCGGGTAGAACACCGCGGGCATCGGCCGGATCCGCTCGAGCTCGTCGCGGACGGCGTCGAGGTGGCGTCGCTCGAGCACGTCCGCGTGGCGCGCCGACTCGTAGGCGTTGTCGGGGAAGATGTCCCACGCGCCGAACACGAGCTGATCGAGCGTCGCGAGCGGCAGGAAATCCTTGATCCTGGGCGCGCGGTCGTCGGTCCGCCGGCCGAGCCGGATCGTGCCGAGCTGCGTGAGCGACCCGATCGGCGCCGCGAGGCCGCGACGCGCGAGCAGGGTGCCCGCGATTGTCGTCGTGGAGACGGCGCCCAGGCCCGGCAGCAGGACCCCGAGCTTGCCCTCCGCTTTCTTGATCTCTTTCGGCTGCTTCACGTGACGTGTTCCCCCCGGTCGCGGTCGTGGGCGCTCCTCGGGCAAGGCGGCGCATCCGCCGGTGCCGTGCGCCCGGCGAGCGACGTCGGCCGCGGTCGCGCGGCGCTGCGACCGCCGGGAGCATGAGGCCAGGCGAGCGTGATCACCACGGCGCGACGAGCGCGCGAGGGCGTTTCCTGCGCGCTCCCTTCGCGCGCTTCCGGATCGCCCTTCAGCCCGGGCGCCTCGGACGGCGGCAGTAAGGCGCGAGGCGCGCCGCGCGGCAGGGTCGTCAGGGCGCGGCCGGCGGGTAGCCGGCGGCGGGGGTCATGGCCTCGATCCAGGCGCGGACAGCGGCGACGCCCGCCTCGTCGACGCGGCGGGTCGCGAGCGGCGGCATCTGCTCGGGCGGCGCGCCGGGCGCGTCGCGCCGGGCCATGGCGCGGAGCAAGGTGCTGCGATCCGGATCGAGGGGCCTTATCCGGTAATAGCGCGCCTCGGGCGGCGCGCCGGGCGGGCGGAGCTTCGATGGCTGGTTGATCGCCGTCTGGTAGACGCGCGCGCCGCGCACGTCGCCTACCCGGCCGGAAGCGTCGATGTTGAGGCGCATCTCGAAATGCGTCGCGACGCCGAGCGGGTGGTGGCACGACACGCCGCAGTTGGCGTGGAGCAGGCCGAGGGCGCGCCGCTCCGTCGCGCTCCCGGGCACGTCGAGCGCGCCCGGGCCGGGGAGCGCGCCGCCGGCGGCCGTCGAGAGCAGGCCGCGCTGGACGAGCTCGGCGTAGGTGAGGCCGCTGGCCTCCGGCGCGGCGAGCTGGATCGCCTCGAAGCCGACCGGGTTGTCGGTCTTGCCCGCGTGGCAGCGGATGCAGTCGACCTGCGCGGGGATCGCGTAGCCGTCGGTGCCGGGCACGTGAGGGACGCCGGCCTTCACCTGAAGCGCGCGCGCGCCGTCCTCCGACCAGGCGTAGGTGGCGCGCGTCCAGCGATCCTCCGCTGTCTTCCAGAGGAGCCTCGTCTCGATCCGGCGGGGCGCGCCGGCGACGGGCAGCCGGAACTCCTTCCATAGCCGGGTGCCGACGGGGAAGCTCCAGTCGTTCATCCGGGAGACATCGATGGTCGAGCCGGGAGGGAGGTAGATCCAGCGCGTCTTCTCGGCGCCGTCGCTCCAGAGCTCGAAGGCTGGCTTGAACTCGCGGACGCCCGCCGCGACCGTGCGCGCGCCGAAGTCGCTGTACAGGCCGGTGCAGCGGAGATCGTGAGGATCTGTGTCGCCGTCCTTGCAGGGCGGCAGCGCCGGGGGGGCCTCGACCGGGCCGGCGCCGGGGTGATCGCCCGCGCGGGCGCCGCGCGCGGCCGCGGGCGCCTTCATGTCGAGCCTGTCGGGCGCGGGGAGGGGCTCGGTCCGGGGCGTCTCCTTCGCGCTGCAGCCGCCGCTCGCGAGGAGCAGCGACGCGATGGCGGCTTGCCAGAGCCGGCCGCTCATGATGAAGGAAGAGACGGAGGTGTCCGCTTGATCGAGAGACGGATCCCGCGGCGCGCCGTCGGGCGCGCTGCCTGCGTGACGAGAGCGTGCGCGTTCCATCGGACTGCCTGCTGCCTCCTGCTCGCGGGCAGTGTAGCCGCCTGCGAGCGGCGCGTGCAGGTCGCGGGGCCGCCCGACGCATCCCGCGAGGGCGTCGCCGGCCAGGTCGCGGCAGGGGGCGCGGCGGCGCNTCGCCGGCCAGGTCGCGGCAGGGGGCGCGGCGGCGCCGGTCACGGCGGCGGGCGCCGGGACGAC
>NZ_JEMA01000754.1 GCF_001589285.1 Sorangium cellulosum
TCGGCGATCGGGCGACGGCGAGCCACGACAACGTCGAGGCCGACCAGCGCTACACGGCCGCGCTCGCGCTGCTCGAGGAGGGCGACGCGCGACGGCGCGCGCACGCGCTCGCCGGCCGAGGCAAGGCGCGCTACTGCCTGCACCGGATCCCCGAGGCGCTCGCGGATCTCGCGCTGGCGCGGGAGCTCGCGCGGGAGCTCGGCGACGGGCGGCTCACCGCGGAGCTCCTGTTCGAGGAGGCGACGGCGCTCGATCACGCGACCGACTACGCGGCGTCGGCGGCGCGCGCGTCGGAGGCCCAGGCGATCGTCGAGCGCCTCGGCGATCGGACGCTGGAGAACCGCCTGCGCATGGCGCTCGGGCGGTCGTGCTGGCGGCAGCAGCGGGTGGCGGAGGCGATCGAGCTCCTGGACCGCGCCTCGACCGGGGCCGCGGCGGAGGGCGACCAGGAGACGCGGGTCATCGCGCTCTTGCTGCTGGCGATGGCGCTGGTGATCGCGGGCCGGCTCGGCGACGCGGAGGCGCGCTTCTGCGAGGTGATCGCGCTGTCCAAGGAGATGAAGGACCGGCTGCACCTCTGCTCGGCGTACGCGAACCGCGCGTACCTGTGGGCCGCCCTGAGCGCGCCGGAGCGCGGGCTCCAGGACCTGAGCCGCGCCGTGGAGCTCGCGCGCGAGATCGGCAACCCTGGGCCGGAGCACGTGGCGACGCACAACCTCGCCGAGCTGCTGCACTGGTGCGGGCGCGAGGACGAGGCGCTGGCGCTGGCGCGCCGCTCGCGCGTGCTCGACGAGCGCTTCGGGGAGCGCGCGGCGCCGGACGATGCGCTGCTCATCGCGCGCATCCAGGCGGCGCGCGGCGAGGTCGGGGAGGCGGCGCGCCTCGTCGCCTGGGTCGCCGACCGGTGCAGCCCCGACGCGTCGGCGCCGGCGCCGTACGCGCTGTTCCGCATGCTGAAGCTGGTGCTCGCGGCCGAGGGGCGCCCGGTCCCGGCGGAAGAGGACCCGGAGGACGGCTGGGACGCGCTCACGGACTTCGCGGAGCGCACCTTGCCGGTGGAGGAGCTGCTCGAGGTGCTCTACTTCCACGCGCGCACGGCCGCCTCGGCCGGGCGCCACCAGGAGGCATCGGCGGCGCTCGCCAAGGCGACGCCCGCGCTGGTCGCGTGCCGCATGTGGCAGCCGCGCTTCGAGGCGGTGGCGGCGCTGCTGCCGCGATCGCGGGAGCCGGCGGACGGCGATGCGCAGGACGGAGCGCTGACGCAGAGCGAGTGACGAAAGCTGCGCCCGGGTGAGCCGCTGGAGGGCGGTGCAAATCGCCTCAGCGTGGCGAGAGCGTGTCGCGGCGTAAAAGTTTCGATTGGGTGATCGAGGGTGAGAATGCGCGAAGGGGTCGCGCAATGGGGCGGGGGGTGGATCGGCCGTCGTTCAGGCTGAGGCATTTCGCCTCAGTACGGGAGGAGGGCGAAGCCGACGCGGCTGCCGCGCGCTGCCGAGCTCAACCTGGGTGTACCCGGCTCTACCCGGCTCAACCTCGGTCCAGGGGACGCAACCAGGGGCGACCAGGGGCGCAACCTGGGTGCGCCGAGCCGTAGCGATGGACCGGCAGCTCTGGGCCGGCGGAGCTCAACCTCGGTGGGGTGGGATGGGAAGAGGCGCGCGTAGTCAGGCGTGGCCCGACGATTGCAGGAATCGCGGAAAACCCCTCGGCACTCCAAGAGAGAGGCGACCCATGAACTTCAGCGCGCGACGAACCGTCCTTGCGATTCCCTGCCTGGTTTTGTTCGGCTGTGCTTCCAGCGCCGATCCGAGCTCCGAGGAGGCCGTAGGCGCCTCGGAGGAGGCGATTGTCTCGGTGAACCGCCTCTCGATGAACCGCCTCTCGATGAATCGCCTCTCGATGAACGGCCTCTCGATGAACCGCCTCTCGGCGAATGGACGGCAGCTGGCCACGACGGACCTGATGCTGGATGCGGATGGTCGTGAGCTCCTTCGCTACACGATCGGCTGCGCGCTTCCTGAGGGGCAGTCGCTGATCGGCACGGTGGACTCGACGACGTATCGGTTCGACGGACGGATCGGCCTCGCGCCCGACTGGTTGCGCGGCCCGCTCCCCGAGAAGTCCCAGCGCTGGGTAACGGCGTGCCTGCTCGCGCATGTGAACGGGTACGGCGTCGAAGTGGCCATCTCCCTGCGCGGCCGGAATCCAGCGCTGGCCACGGACAGCGCGGAGCGGCTCGCCTATCAGCAGGAGGAGATATCCTTTTTTGGCAACATATTCCAGCCGCTCGGCAAGCGTGACGAGCTTGGCGATATCGGCTCGCGGATGTACTCGTGCGGAGGCGCCTTGCTCCAGATGTCGTGCGCCGACGACGCGAGCGCCTTCGTGCCGGAGCGGACGTGCGCGTCGAGGGCCGACTGCAGCCTCAGCTTCCTGGGCGCGTGTCGCGACCTGACGAATTCGACGACCAGCGTGTGCAAGGACGTCTCCCTTCAGGGCTACGGGCGCTGCCAGGCCCCGGCCACCGCGATGTCGGGCAAGCCCGCGGCCACCCGCTACGACGAGGTCATCACCGTCTTTCTGCAGCGGCCTGACTTCTCCGCATTCTACCCGCTCTGCACGCCGCTGTTCCCATGAGTCCGCTCGCCTGCTGCGGCGGACAGCCCTGCTCGACGCGGCGGCGCATCTCGCTCGCAGCCCTCTCCTGAATCCACCGATCGGCACGCGCCCTGCCACGAGCACGAGGCCGCCCCGTCAGCCAGGCGTTCGCCCCGGTCGTGGGCTTCCAGGGCCTGCGGCTCGGCGCACTGCTACCGAGCACGTGGGCCGTCGCCGCATAGGGGCATACCCTGCGAGCGCTCCAACCCGGGACGCTACGGCCCGCGGTCCGGTGGGCATCATGGCCATGAAGTGCGCTTGGCTGCGCGGTGCCGCGCGCGTGATCGGCGTCGATCTGGAGGAGTACAGGCCCGAGAAGGCGCGCGAGGTCGCCTCGGCCGAGACGGTCAACGTGGGAGCGGGCGTCGCGCTCGAGTTCATCCGGACGGCGACGTACGGTCGCGGCGCGGGCATCCGCATCGATGCTGTGGGGATGGAGGCACACCGGACGCCGCTCGAGAATACCTCCAACCTCGTTCACGGCCAGTCGGCTTCGGCCAGGCTCCTGTCCACAAGCATGTGGACAAGCTCCTCGGGTGGATCACGGAGGGCAAGCTCCGCGCCGACGACATCGTCACGCACCGGCTTCCGCTCGCGGAGACAGCCCGGGGATACGACATCTTCAACGCGAAGAAGGAAGGTTGCGTGAAGGTCGTGCTCAAGCCCTGATCGAGCACAAAAGAGACGCGCGCGGAGGCGGGAGGTCGACGCCCAATTCTCCGGCGCATCGTGCACACGCAACCAGGCCACTGCATGGCGCGTCACCGAGGCGGCTGCACGCCATTCTCAGGACACAACCGTGCACACGAGCGCAACACGCCGCGGCGCTCGCTCGCCTCGAACAGCGCTCCATTGCTCAGCTCGGCATTCGCTCGCCTCGCGGCGTGCCAGCTCGACCGATTCACAACACAAGCACGACGTCGCTCACGGCCGCGCCGTGAAATACACGCATCCACCACGTTTCTGCTGGGAACACCGCGCCATGCAGACCGGCGCGCCATTGTTCGAGCGCTCCGCGATACGCTGTGCGAAACGCACGTACGGCAGCAGACGCGATTCTTCGTACGTCGGCATGTCCTCTTCCCACCGCGAACGTTGGATTGAAGCCACGTGGCGGCTCGAAGGACGTAGCGCGATCGTCAGGCGAGACCATGCGTACACGGTCCGGTCCAAGGAAGCGATGCCCCTTGCGATGCATTGCGGCGCGCGCCTCCGCTTCCTGCCGCCCGAGCTCTGCACTCACCTCGCGCCGGAAGACGTCCGCGTCATCCTCCGCGACGGCAGGCGGAAGCGTGAGCGCGATGGCAGCGTCCTCGGGCCATGCTGGGTTGCTCGGGTCGAAGTAGACATCGGGGCGCTTCGCCCGCAGCACGCCGCGACCGAGCTCGCCGACGAGGACCTTCGCCCCCGGCCACTCCCGCGCACGTCGCACGAGTCCCGCCCCCACCGGATTCGCCAGCGTATAGGAGATCTTCTCCACGACGGCCGCTCGTGTTATAAGCCGGACCGCGCTCGTCGCTTCGTGACCCCATACCGGGCCCTCCCATGCTCGGATCGCCTTGGTTCCCAGCGCCACGAGGCGGTGAAAGAACTGCAGAAAACGCGGGAGCACTCCTTCTACGTCCGTGACGACGATGTGCAGGTGCGTGGACATGGCGCATAACGCGTGCACGCGAATGCCATAACGCTTCGCCGAAACCGCGAGCGCATAGACTATCAGCTGAGTAATCGCCGCGTCAGGCCGGAAGAGGAGATGCCGACGCAGCGCGCGTCGCGTGAGGAGATACGTGGCACCGGCGACAACAGGGCGAGGCTGGCTCATGACCGCCCATAGTGCCAAGGGCGTGCCGGGGTCTCGCGCGAATGATTTCGCATGGTTGGCGTTGCGAGGATCTGGCGGCCGCCACCCTTCTCCGCCACTTCCGCCAGGGAGCTCCCGCAGAGCGGGTGGAGAGCGAGCAGTGTCTCCACGGCGCGCTCGACGCCCGCTACCAAGTAGGGTTGTGGGGCAGGCGGGCGCGCCGGGACGGCAGGACGGCAGTCTCCTCCCGGTCGAGTAACACCGCGAAGGGCGGTGGCGTCCCCACGGGAGCGACCGATTTGTACGCAACGTAGGTCACGCCTTCAGGCAACCTGGGTCAGGTCCAACAAGGCCCTCACGGCGGGCCCGCCGTTTCCGGTTGACATCTGGCACGGCACATGGATCAACCACATTGCGCGCGTTCATGGTTGTCGATCTTGTGCGATGCTCTCGCTCGCCATGCTGCTGGAGAACTTCCATGCACCGAACCCTCCTCGCCCAAGGCCTTGTGCTGTCGCTCTCGCCGTTCGGGTGCTCCACCAGCCCGAAGATCCCCGAGGCCTACGGCAAGGCGGTCGTGGCCGTGGACGGGGAGGAGTTGGTCCTTGACACGGGCGATGACGGCAAGCAGCCTGTGCCCAGATTCGACGACGGCTGGGACGTTGACTGCTCTCTCCTCAATGGAGAAACCAATCTGGAGCTGGTCGACCACTCGAAGGGCAGGAGGGGCTTCTACTACCTCGATCTCCACCTGCTCGGCAGCAAGCGCAAAGGCGGCGACGCTGCTGTCGTGAACATGCGAATGTATGTCGACGATGATCTTTTCTATGGCTCTTGTCCGGCCACGCTCCGGACGTCTCAGCAAGAGCCCCACGAATGCGATTTCTCTTTCTCCGACTGCGAGCTGCATCTGCTCGGGAGTGCCCAGGACGTTGTCCCGGCGCGCCTCGAGCTCGCGTCATTTCACTTGAAATGGTGCTTCGTCCAGTGAGGGGCTCGCTCGCGATGTGCGCGAGGTGAGCTCCCCGCCCGGGCAGGCTGCCCACCGTGGCGCGAGGCGCTCCCAGCGGGCGCAGGCCAGGCCTGGGCGCCACGATGGCGCAGGGATCGATCCCGAGGCGGCGCTGGCCGGCGCGTCGGCCCACGGGTACACATCGAGAGCATGGCGGATACGTCTCCCCGGCGAAGGTTCAACGCCGCGTTCGCTCGCTGGTCTCGGCGCGTCCGGCGGCGCCTCGCGCTGGAGTTGATCCTCACCGGCGCCGCCGCCGGCATGGTGCTCGGCGCGGCAGGTGCAGCGGCGGCGTGGCAGAAGCGGCACGGCGCGCTGCGCCCCTGGATGGCGGCCGGCGGGCTGCTCGGCGCGGCGGCCGGCGCAGCAGCGGCGCGGCGGCGGCGGTGGTCTGACCCGAACGTGGCGTTGTTCCTCGATGGCAAGCTCGGTTCCTCCGAGTCGATCTCGACGGCCGTGGAGCTCACGGCGGCCGAGCGCACCGAGGTTGACGCGCCCCGGGGCAGCGCTTCGGCGGCGCACGAGGTCGTGCTCGCCCACGCCGCAGCGGCGCTCGAGGGGGCGACCGCGCAGCAGGTCCGCGCGCCGATGTGGCGCTCCTGGCACGCCGGCGCGCCGCTCGCCGCGGCCGTCATCGGTTATCTCACCTGGCTCCCGCTGCCGCCTGCCCCTGCGGCAGCCGCGCCCCCGCCGGGGGCCGAGCAGGTACGCCTCGCCGAGATCGCCGGGCTGGAACGGGTGATCCAGCTCGCCGAGATCGACGCTCGGGACGCAGAGCAGCGCGAGCGGCTCAAGAAGCTCGCCGAGGACGCGAAGGCGCTCCGGCAAAAGCTCCGGAGCGGCGTCGAGCGCCGCGAAGCGCAGGCCGACATCGGCAGGCTCCGCGACGCGATCACGGCCGAGCGCCTGTCGCTCGGCGAGGGCGAGCAGCGCCAGGGAATGGAATCGGCGCTCGGCAAGCTCGGAGAGGATCCCGAGATGAGGCGCGCCGCCAAGGCGCTGGGCGACCGCGACCTCGTGGCGTTCGACGAGGAGATGGAGCGGCTCGCGAACAGGCTCGAAGAAGACGACCGCGCGCGCGCCAGGAAGACGCTCGAGGAGGCCGCCGAGGCAGCGAAGAGGGCCGGCGCCCCCGGCGTGGCGAAGGCGCTCGAAGAGCAACGCAAGCTGCTGGATCAGCGCGGGGAGCAGGCCGACAAGCTGCGGGAGCTGGCGGAGGCGCTCGGCGAGTCGCTCGGCGACGAGGGGCGCGAGGCGCTCGGCGATCTCGGCCGGACCGGGAGCGACAGGGACGCGCGGCGGCTCGCCGACAGCCTCGAGGAGGCGCTGGAGAAGCTGAGCCCCGAGGAGCGCAAGCAGCTCGCCGACCGCCTGAAGCAGCAGATCGCGAGGTCCCCCGGCGGCGCGCCCGGGGAGCCCACGTCGGAGGAGCAGATGCGCCAGCTCGCGCGGCAGCTCGAGACGCCCGAGGGCCAGCGGCTGCTCGAGGAGCATCTGCGCCGGATGGCCCAGGAAGGAGGCCCGAGCAGCGAGGAATCAGGGCGCCAGCGCGCCCTCGACGATGCGCAGCGCGGCGCGGACGAGGCCGAGGGGCAGCTCGGGGGAACGCCTCTCCCGACGCCGGTCGCAGGCGGGTCGGGCCCCTCGGGTCCCAGCGGGGGCCCCGGCCAGGGCGGGCAGCAGGGCTCGCCTGCGGGCGGCTCCGGCAACCAAGGGCCCGCGCAGCCAGGCCACTCGGAGGGGGGTGGGCCGGGCAGCCACGACGGGCAGACCGGCGCGATCGCCGGGGGCGAGCTGCGCTCACGCGCCAGCGCGAGGCTCAACCCGGGACGGCCAATGCCGGGGATCGTGATGGGGCGGACTGCAGGGCGCGCCGGGGACACCGCCAACGTGCAGGGAGAGGGCGCGCTCGGCGTCGTGGGTCCTCAGGAGATCGGCGGCGTCGAACGCAGCGATGTCCCCGAGGAGTACCGCGAGCAGGTAGGGCGCTACTTTCAACCACGGTGAGCCGACGACCCGGAAGCGCGTGGCGGAGCGAGCCGCGCGCTCCGATGACCGGTCTGCAGCCGGCGGTCGGCGGCTCCGTGGAGGCCGGCGCGATCTCCGGCGCGCGCGCGGCGCCCTCTAGAAGCTCGCGCCGAGCAGCAAGCCTTTCGCGTCGGAGGTCACGAGGGGCGCGGCATGAAGGCGGGCGAGCCCCGTGCTCGGGCTCGACGTGCGGCTCGACGTGGTGAGCGCGTACGCGGCGGTCCCGGCGAGGACCACGCCGCCACCGAGGAAGCTCCAGAAGGAGATGTTGGCGAGCGTGCTCTGGGAGTCGCGCAGGTCGAGGCGCCTCGGGCTGCCGGATGGCTCCCCGTCCGCGGACCTGGCCTTCGCCGTGGAGAGGATCGCGAAGGTCACGCCCGAGGCGACCCCGAGCAGCCCGACCGCCCCACCCGCGACAACCAGCGGGATGTTCGGGCCCGTGTCGAGGCTCAGCGCGATGCGCTGGTCCGAGCCCCGCGCCACGAACAGCGACGTCGACGTCCTCGCGCCGGCGCGGCGCGCCTCGAGGGTGCGCTTGCCAGGGTCGACGAACACCTGGGCATCCAGGGGCGAGTGCCCGATGAGCTTGCCGTCGATGAGCACCTCGGCGTCGTCGACGTTCACGCTGATCCGGAGCGTACCGACCTGCGACTTGGCCTCGGCGAGCCGCTTCTGCAGGAAGCTCCTCTTCTCGAGCTTCTCGCCGAGCGGAAACGTGTCGAGGGCGTACACGAGGTGCTCGGCCGCCTCGCGAGGCTGATTCACCTCCAGCTCGACGTTCCCGAGGTTGCCCGCGACGTCGAAGCTCTGCTGGAGATCCCACGCCGCCTGATACCGCGCCTCGGCCTCGACGAACCTCCCCTCATCATAGAACCGATTCCCCTCCCGGTAGAGCTGCGCAGCGCGCTCGCCCGCGCGCGAGGTCGCAGGCACACCATCGGTCGGAGAGCTGGGCATCAGCCGCGCCTTGCCGGTCGCGCTCGCGGCGCTGGGCCCCAGCAGGACCGAGGCGCACATCAGGAATAGAGAAGGGAATTTCAAGAATGACTTTCGCATGATGGCTGCCGGCGGGATTGCGATCCGGAGAGGCGATTCCTCAGGGGAATGGACGCGGGGGAGCGGTAGTCCCCGGAGGCGCTGAGGGCAATGCAGCGGGCGCGGACGGCAGGGCCTGTGGTGGGTTCGGCGTGCTCACTGTCGGTTCGTAGACGTCTTCCGGCGTCGGGGGAGCCTTGGGGGGGCGCTTCGCCTGCACCGCGGGACGCGTCGAAGGAGGACGGGCGGCGGCGACCGGCCTGGGGGGCGCGGGCGTCGCGCTCGCCGACGGCACGGCCGACGGCGCCTCCGGCGCGGCAGGAGGCGGCGGCTCCGCGACGAGCGCCACCGGAGGCGACGCCGCCGCGGGCGGCTGCTCGGGCAACGCGCTCGGCGCGGGCGCCGCGACGCGTGGCTCGGGTGTCGGCCCGCGGACCTCGTCGACCCGCGCCGCGTCTTGAGCGATCGGCGGATTGGCGGCGCGCCACAGCACCCAGAAGCCCGCGACGGTCGCGCTCCCCAGGAACACGAGCAGCGCGAACAGGCCGAGCGGCGCGCCGCGGCGGCGCGCCACGAGGGCAGCGGCGGCGGCAGCGGTGGCGGGATCGGGCCGCGCGGCGCTCGGCGGCATCCCCGGGCGAGGCGCGGCGGCGACGGGCTGGGGGGACGGCGCCGCGAGCGGCCGCTGCTTCCGGGGCTCTTCGGGCGGCGGCCAGACGCCGCTACCCACGCCGACGCGCGCCGTGCGCACGCCGCCAGGGCGCACGCCGCCCTGCCCCCCATCGGGAGCGCCGGGCGGAGGGGGCATGCCGTGCACCGGGATCCGGCGCATCGTCGGTCGGTTCCGCTCGTCAACGCCCTTCAACAGTGACGGCGCCACCTGGATCTTCTGCAGATCCATGGCCTGGTGCTCTCGGTTCGGGGGGAGGGTGACCGGAGGAACGTACACCTGCTTGTCGCTCGGCCCCGCCTCGCGATCCTGCCGGCGGCGCGGCCTTGGATCGCCCCACGGCATCGCCCGCTCGGCGGGCGGCGCTACGGCGGGGCTCGGCACCCCCTCGTTAGGCCTGCGGCGTGAATCCTGCGAAAGCGCGTGCTGCTGCGCGAGCAGAGGGTGCTCTTGCGGTACGAAGTTCGGCGTGTCGTACCCGCGCGACGGCTGCTGAGGCAGCGGCGGCGGATGCGGCTGCGGGGCGGCGTCGCCCGCGGCGCCCTGACCCGCCGGCTGCCCTGGCGAGCTCTTGTTCGCGTTCCTGTTGGTCATGCCTGCCCCTCTCGCCACGCGCAAAAGCCGCGCTGCTGCCCCGCGTGGGCAGGAGCGCATCGAGCACCCGGTCCAAGGCCCCGCATTGTCATGGGCGCGCTCCCGAAGGCGATCTGCCTCGACCGCTGCCCAGCAGACGGCGCGGCGGACGCCGTGGCAGCGCTCCGGCGAGCGCGAGCGCGCCGCGGGCCAGCGTTGGATGCGCGCTGGCCGGCGCGCGGCACCTTGGAGCTCACTCGGGGGCAGGGCCACGGCATAGCCCCGAAGATACCCCACCCAGCCGTCGCCACCACGCACCCAAGCATCACGACCCCTCCGCAGCGATACAACGGCGGGCGCCAGGAATCACCGACATCGGGTCCCTCTGCCGTCAGGGGCGTGACGGGACCGGGCGATGCCCACACGCGTCGAGGTTCCGGACCGGGGTCGCGAGCGCAGTGTGGCCCGGCGGGCTGGCCAGGCATGAGATCGACCCTGGCCACCATCGTGCCGCATTCCTGGAAGGAGCGAGGGATGACCATGGCTACGCCGTCGGCTCTGGCTGGATGCAGCGGTCTCGATTTTTTGCATCCGCCATGGATCTGCGCCCGCCCCCTGCGCCCGCACCCAGGTTGAGCCGGCCGCCGTCCCTGCCACGCCGCACCCAGGTTGAGCCGGCCACCGTCCGCGCCACGCCGCACCCAGGTTGAGCCGGCCGCCGTCCGCGCCACGCCGCACCCAGGTTGAGCCGGCCACCGTCCGCGCCAACGTTGGGAGCTCCCCCGGAGCGCCAGCACCCAGGTTGAGCGCTCCCGAGCGCTCCCCGGGTTGAGCGCTCCACCCACAGCCCGCCGGAGCGCCAGCACCCAGGTTGAGCGCTCCCCCAGGTTGAGCGCTCCCCAGGTTGAGCGCTCCACCCACAGCCCCCAGGGTAACGCCTTCGTCGCGCCCCGTGAGATTCCTTGCGATCGCGGCGGTGGCCTCACGGCCGCCGTGAACCCAGGACGCTCACCAGGAACGCCAGGGCGAAGCCAAACAGCACCACGCTCACCACCAGCATCGCCATGGCCGCGCGGCTCGACGCCGCGGCCGCCGGCCGTCGCCTCGTGCGCCTCGCCCCGGCCCCGTACGCCGCCGGGGGCTGCAGCTGCGCAGGTCGCGCCGCGGGCTGCCCCGCCCCACCCGGCGCCGTGAGGCCGAACGCCTCCACGGTCGCGTTCAACGTCGGTGCGACGACCGCGCGCACCGGCGGCACCGTCAGCGGCGCCGTGCTCTGCCAGCCCAACCCCGGTGGCACGACCGGCGTCACCACCGACGCCGTCCCCGCCCCGCTGCCGAGCGCCGCGGCGAGCCGCGACAGCTCCGCCGCGAACGCCGGGGCATCCGGGAAGCGGAGCTCCGGGCGCTTCTCCAGCGCCCTCATCACGGCGCGGTCGAGCTCCGGCGGCACCGGCCGCGGGGCGTGCCACGACGGCGGCGCCGGGACCTCGCTGGCGTGCGCGCGCACCAGCTCGTGGACGGGCCTCACATGCTCGAACGGCCCACGGCCAGCGAGCAGCGTGTAGAGCACCACGCCCGCCGCATACACGTCGGTGCGCGCGTCGACCGCGAGCCCGCAGGCCTGCTCGGGCGAGAGGTAGCGCGGCGTGCCGACGAGCACCCCCTCCTCGGTCTGGTAGAGCGACGGCGCCGGCGCGCGGCCGTCGCCGCCCGGGGCCACCACCTTGGCGATGCCGAAATCGAGCACCTTCACCACGCGCCGCCCCTGCGCGTCCGCGTCGCACACGAACAGGTTCTCGAGCTTCACGTCGCGGTGCACGATGCCCGCGCCGTGCGCCGCGGCCAGGCCGGCGAGCGTCTGCGTCACCAGGTCGAGCGCCTCCAGCGCCGGCAGCGCGCCGCGCGCCGCCAGCTCCTCGCGCATCGTCCGGCCGTAGAGCCGCTCCATGACGAGGAACGTCCGCCCCTCGGCCGTCCGCCCGAAGTCGGTGACCGTCACCAGGTTGGGGTGAGCGAGCCGCGCCAGCGACTGCGCCTCGACGCGCATCCGCTCCACCAGCCGCGGCTCGCGGTTGAGATCGCGGTGCAGCAGCTTCACCACCACCGGCTTGTCGAGGCCCACGTGCGCGGCCTCGATCACCTCGCCCATCCCGCCTCGCCCGAGCCAGCGCACAGGTCGGTACGGCGTGCCGTACAGCAGGGTGTCGCTCAGCTCTGGCGCCGCGCATCCGCGGTCTTCGTGCGAAGGCAAGGCCATCCTCCGCGGGCCGAGGTGGTGCCGCCGTCGTGACGCGACGCGAGGATCGAATCCCCCTCTCGCTCCCGGACCTCGAGCGCGCGGGCGCTCTTTTCACACGCCCTCCCGGAGCACTCAAGATTTCGACAGATCCGCGCGCGAGCGCATCCTGAAGCATTCCCGCGACGAGATCCAAATTTCCACACGGCATCACGAATGCGTCCGATTCCGGAGCGCGGCGCGCGGGCGAACCGGTGCTCAAGCGACGGTGTCCGCGGTGCTCGCGGGTTCGTCGCTCCCTTGCGCGGCGGCGCGCGCCAGAGTCGCCTGTTCGGCCGCGAGGGCCGCCTCGTCCTCCTGGGCGAGGAGCGCGCTCGTCTCGGTGAAGGCTGCCTCGCGCTGCGCGATGAGGGCGGCGCACCGCGAGCGCGCCGCGGCGAGCAGGCCGAGGCCGGCGGCGACCCAGCCGACGGAGGCCGCGTACCCGGCGATCACGACGGGCCCCGGATCGCCCCCGGTGGCCTTGGAGATCATCGCGAACGCGTAGAACGGCGAGGGCGCCGCGACGAGGAGCGCCCTGTCGCTGGTGCTGAGCTCCGCGACGAGGCCGGCGATGGCCGCGATGATCCACGGGCCGACCGCGATCGCGAAGAGCAGCGTCAGGAGCAGCACGCGCGCGATCATGGGCGAGGCGGTCCGCGCGCGGAGGAAGGCGCCTAGCCCGACGAGGAACACGTAGAAGGCAAGCGCGTAGACGGCGAAGTACTCGAGCTGCCGCGTCTGGATCTCCGGCGACGCGATGGCCACGCCGGCGACGAGCCGGTGGCCGACGGCCCAGAGCGCGACGACCGCCGGGACGCCCACCGCGAGCAGGAGGTACGCCGAGCGCGCGACGCCGGGGCCGAGGAAGCGGCGCAACCGGCTCACGCGGCGACGGGCCCAGTGCACCTCGACGCGGCGCGACGGGCCGATCGGCTCGCCGGCGAAGAGGGACACGCAGAACGTCAGGTGCGCGAACATCGCGCACATCCCCGCGATGATCGCGGGCAGGCGGTCGGTCGGATCCACCGAGAACGCCGGCACCGACGCGGCGGCGGCGACAACGGGCGTGCAGACCGCGAACCACGTCTTCAGGCCGGAGGAGCGATCGTCGCTCTCGCTCGTGAGGTTCGCGACGGTCACCTGGTACAGGAACCAGGCCGGGACGGCGATCGCCGCGACCGGCAGGAGGACCAGGAACAGCGCATAATCGAGGCCGAAGGGCGCGCGCTGGTAGGCGACCGGGAGCCAGATCGGAGGGCCCTCGGGCACCTCCGGCCAGGCCAGGTGCGCCGCGTACGAGAGCCCGGCGCCGCCCGCCATGAACAGGCAGATCGACAGGGGGAACGCGAGCAGCAGCGTGACGAGGATCGCCGCGCGGAGGCTCGACATGGTCGAGCTGATCGCGAGCCCGAAGGCGACGCTGAGCAGCGCGAGCAGGAAGAGGAACGCGAACGCGATCACCACCTCGGTCGCCGTGATCCCGCCGAACAGGAACGGCATCGCCCCGACCGGCGCGAGCATCACCACGTACATCGAGATCGCCGTGTAAGCGGCGAGGAACTTGCCGCGCGCGATCTCGCCGGGTGGGATGCCCGTCAGGAGCACCGCCTCCCAGGTGCGGCCCTCGCGCTCCGAGGCGATGCTGTTCGCGGCGACCGCCGGCCCGACCAGCGCGACAACGAAGTACGCGATCGAGAAGAAGACCTGGAACAGGATCACCCCCGTCTTCGCGGGCGCGACGTCCCTCGAGGTGATGCCGCCGATCGACGCGATGAGCAGCGTCATCAGCACGGCGAACACCAGGAGGATCACCGGCGTGCGGGCGAGGCGCGCCGCCTGCCTGAGCTCGCGGATCCAGATCGGGTTCGGCTCGCCGACGAGGCGCGCCGCGCGGTGCCTCGCCCGATCGACGAGCCGCTGCGACGCCGGACCGGCGGGCGACGTGGAGCCAGTCTGCACGCTCACTGCACCTCTCCTTGCGTGACCTCGAGGAAGATGCGCTCGAGCTCGTTGCGCTCCGGCTCGACCCCGATCACGCCGATCCCGCTCCGGACGAGGTGGTGCACGATCTCGGCGATCTTGACGTCGTTGCCCACGTAGCCGACGTGCACGGCGCCCGCGATGACCTCGACGTCGTCGATCCCCGGCCCGCCCCGGAGCAGGTAGGCCGCGGCCTCGGGCTCGCCGAGGACCCGCACCTTGACCTTGCGCCGCGGCAGCGGCGACGGCCCAGCGTACGCCGGCGCCGCGCCGTGGGGCGGGTGCGGGCCGTACCCTGGCGGCGGACCGGCCACGGGCGCAGGTTCGCCCGCGGCCGGAGCCCCCGGCGCGCCCTCGGGTGGAGCGGCCTCGG
>NZ_JEMA01000755.1 GCF_001589285.1 Sorangium cellulosum
GTGGACGCGGCGCTGGAGCTCTTGCTGCCGATCGCGGAGCGCTGCGGTGGGGACCTCGACCGATTCCTGATCGAGCTCGCTGTCTGCTCCGAGGTCGACGCCTGGGATCCGCGGGCCGAACGCATCTCGCTCCTCACGCTCCACGCGGCCAAGGGGCTCGAGTTCCGGGTGGTCTTCCTCGTCGGGTGCGAGGACGGCCTGCTGCCGCTCCGGTTCCCCGGCAGGGGCGAGCCGGATCTGGCCGAGGAGCGCCGGCTCTTCTATGTCGGCATGACGCGGGCGCGAGAGCGGCTGTTCCTCACCCGCGCCCAGCGGCGCGCGCGGCACGGCAAGGTGGAGGAGACCGAGGTCTCGCCGTTCGTGCGCGAGGTCGAGGAGCGATGGCTCCAGCGGGTCGACCCGTCGCCGGAGGCGCAGCGGCGCCCGCGCGCGGGCGCCGATCGCCAGATGAAGCTGTTCTAGGGATCGGGAGCGCGGTTATCGGGGCGCGCCGCCGAGCCGCTTCAGGCTCGCGCACGCCGCCTTGTCCTGCGTCCGCGCGCACTGGTCGGCGTAGAAGGCGCGCGCTCGCTCCTTGTCCTTGCTCTCGAGCAGCGGGCCGAACGCGTCGCACGCCTTCTTCTCCCTCCACTGCGTGCAGGCTTGCTCGTAGAGCGAGAACGCCCGCGCCGGGTCAGCCTTCACCCCGTCGCCGCGCTGGTAGATCTCCGCGGCGCGCAGGCAGCCACCCGAGCCGCAGACCTTCTCGTAGAGCGCCGCGGCGCGCGCCATGTCCTTCGGGATGCCGGTCCCCTTCTCGTACATCGCCGCGAGGCTCATGCAGGCGTCGGCGCCGAAGCCCGTCTCCGGACAGCCCTTCTCGAAGAACGAATAGGCCTTCGCGACATCCCTCGGGATGCCGTCGCCGGCCGCGTACACCGAGCCCGCGGCGTTGCAGGCGCGCATGTCCCCCAGGGCGCAACCGCGCGTGTACGCCACGAGCGCCTTCCCCCCGTCCTTCGGGGCCCCCTGCCCCTTGCGCAGGATGTCCCCGAGCTCGAGGCAGTCCTCGGGCTGGCCCGCCTCGCACGCGCGCTGGAGCACGCCCACGGCCACGGCGACGTCCTTCGCCGCGAGCTTCCCCTCGACCAGCAGGTTGCCGAGCGCGCTGCAGCTCGGCCCGTGCCCGAGATCGCAGCCGCGCCGGAGCAGCGCTACAGCGCGCGTCGTGTCCCTGGGCAGGACCGCCTGCGGGCCCTCCCGGAGGTACCAGTCGGCCACGCTGAAGCACGCCCAGCCGTCGCCCAGATCGCACGCCTTGTCGGCGAACTCTCGCACCTTGGCCCTCGCCGCCGCGTCCGCGGGCACCCTGGCGCTCAGGACATCGCGCATCTGCTGGTTCCCCCGCGCGTAGCAGGCCTGCGCGATGCCGGCGCCGCAGGCCTTCTCGAACAGCTCCGCCGCCCTCGCGTCATCGCGCGGGAGGTCCTTGCCCGTGAGGTAGTGGATCCCGAGGTGATAGCAGCTCCCGATGTCGCCCTTCCCGCACTGCGTCGCGCACGCCCTCGAGTCCGATGGATCGCACAGGTACGCCGGCGCGAACGACGGCGGCGAGCACTTCGCCCCGCTCAGCACCGTCCCCGCCGGGCACTGGCTCGACAGCGTCGGCAGCTCCGCCCCACCCGGCTTCGCCGCCGGCGGCTCGGACGGCGCGGCCTTGCTCGCTTGCAGCGGGACGAGCTCCAGGCGCAGCGGCGCCTGACAGCGCTCCGTCGGCGCATGCGCGTCGGGCTTCGCGCTCCGGCACGCCTCGAGCTCCCCTTCCTTCGTCGTTGTGCCGCCCTGGCCCGACGCGGCGGAGGACGCCACCGCCGCGAAGACCTGATCCACCGTCCGCGCCGTGTCGCGGCTGCCCGGCGTCATCGCGAACGCGCCGAGGAGCGCTGCGCGCACGAAGTGCGTCGCGCCGTCGCAGCTCCCCGCGAGATCCTGCGGCGAGACCGATGCGACAGTGGTCGCCATCTTCCCGGTGGGCGCGAGCGCCACGTCGATCGCGTTCGCCCCGCCGCCCTCGATCGCCGTGCTCAACGCCGGCGCGCCGAAGGGGACATTCGCCTGCATCTCAGCGGGATTTGTTAGCTGTATTACGTTCTCTCTGCGCGCCACGCCGGCGTAGGAGTAGGATCCTGCGAGCTTGCACTGCGGGAGGAGCTTCAGCGTCGTGCAGTCGTACGCGACGACCGCGACGCCCTCTTTCATCGCGAGCCCGAGATCGGAGCGGCGGGTCGCGAGCCAGTCGACGATGAGCGGCTCGGTGTGGCCGATGGCCGGACACCCGCCGCTGCTCGCGCCGGCGCTCGTCTCCGGCGAGACGATGGGCCGGGGCGCATGCACCACAACCTCTGGATCCAGGCCCGGTCCACAGGACGTCGCTGCGAGCGAGAGCCCAACCACGCACATGTCGAAGGCGCGCTTCATCGAGGCGACAGAACCATGAGCCGTGGGGTCCGGTCAATAAGGCGAGCGCGGCAGCGCGCGGGCCACGCTGGCCGCGCCGGGCCATGCTCGCGCGCCCCGAGCCGCCATGAGCACGTCCAGGTCCCAGGAGAGACGACAAGAGAGCCTGAGCCTGGCAACTCAGCTGCTCGACGGCGCCCTGCTCTTCTCGCGCGCCGCCGCGGAGCGCTTTCCGGAGCCGAAGGAGCTCAAGCGAGCGATCCGCGACAGCATCGACCCGGAGCGCTCGCTCGGCCACTCCGACAGGTGAGCCCCGCGGCGGTTCAGATGTCGAAGTCGAGGACGGCGGCGTCGATCTCGGAGCCGCCGACGACCGCCGGCATCTGCGAGGGCGAGGCGACCCGCAGGCGGGGCGCCTCGATCGCCACGCGCTGGCCGCCGGCGACGCTCTTCGTCAGGAAGACCGAGCCGCCCACAACGCTCCCCTGCCCCAGCACCGTCTTGCCGCCGAGCACCGTGGCGTTCGCGTAGATGGTGACGTCGTCCTCGACCGTCGGGTGGCGCTTCAGCCCGCGCGCGCCGCGCGAGTGCTGGGGCAACGACAGCGCGCCGAGCGTCACGCCCTGGTAGAGCTTGACGTGCGCGCCGATGTCGGTCGTCTCGCCGACGACGACGCCGGTGGCGTGATCGATGAAGAAGCTGTCGCCGATGTTGGCGCCCGGGTGGATGTCGGCGCCCGTCCTCGTGTGCGCCCACTCGCTCATGATCCGGGGCATGAGCGGCACGCCGAGCAGGTACAGCTCGTGGGCGACCCGGTGGACAGTCACCGCGAGCAGGCCTGGATAGGCCAGGATGATCTCGTCCATCGAGGCCGCCGCGGGGTCGCCGTCGTAGGCCGCCTGCACGTCGAGCAGGAGGCGCCGCCGGACCTCCGGCAGCCTGGCCACGAACGCCCGCGCCACGTCGCGCCCGCGCTGCCGGCACTTCGGGATGTCGATGCGGTTCGCGTCCACCGCCTCGTCCTGGAAGCACAGGCAGCGCTCGATCTGCCGCTCCACCTTGGCCTGGAGCGTCGAGACCAGCGTGCCCACGTGGTAGAGCAGGTCCTCGTCCGACAGGTCCTGCCGCCCGTGGTAGCCGGGGTAGAAGATCTGGAGGAGGAGATCGATGATCTCCGTGATCTCCTGGCGCGACGGGGTGAAGCGCTTGTTGATGTGATGGCCGCGGGGGTCTTCCCGGTAGCCCGCGATCAGCGCCTCGACGACGCCATGCAGATCGCCCGCTGGGACAGGGGCGTCATCACACGTCTTGCTCACATCGACCTCACGAGGCCTTCATGCTCTCGACCTCGGCGAACATGCCTTCGAACAGGGGCCCGGAGAGGTAGCGCTCGCCGGCGTCCGGCAGGACGACAGCGATGGTCTTCCCTGCCCATCTGGGGTCGCGCGCGAGCCGGCTCGCCGCGACCATCGCCGCGCCGCACGAGACGCCGCAGAGGATGCCCTCCTCGCGCGCGAGGCGCCTCGACATGGCGATCGACTCCTCGTTGGAGACGGCCTCGACCTGGTCGACGAAGGAGATGTCGAGGTTCTTGGGGATGAAGCCCGCGCCGATGCCCTGGATCTTGTGCGGCGACGGGGTGAGCGGCTGGCCGGCGATCGTCTGCGCGATGACGGGCGAGGCGACAGGCTCGACGGCGACGGAGTGGAGGGCCTTGCCGCGGACGCGCTCGAAGTAGCGGCTGACGCCGGTGAGCGTGCCGCCGGTGCCCACGCCCGAGACGAAGACGTCGACGTTGCCGCCGGTGTCCTCCCAGATCTCGGGGCCGGTGGTGGTCTCGTGGATCGAGGGGTTCGCGGGGTTCTCGAACTGCCGCATCAGCACGTACCGGCCCGGGTCGGAGGCGGCGAGCGCCTCGGCCCTGGCGATGGCGCCGTTCATCCCCTGGGGGCCCGGCGTCAGGAGGAGCTTGGCCCCGAGGGCCACGAGCACCTTGCGCCGCTCCATGCTCATCGTCTCGGGCATGCTGAGGATGCACTCGAGCCCGCGCGAGGCGGCGGCGAAGGCGAGCGCGATGCCTGTGTTGCCGCTGGTCGCCTCGACGATCGCCTTGCCGGGGCCGAGCAGCCCGCGCTGCTCGGCGTCCCAGACCATCGCCGCGCCGATGCGGCACTTGACGGAATAGGCCGGGTTCCGCCCCTCGATCTTCGCCAGCACGGTAGCGGGCGCGCCGTCGGTCACGCGGCGAATGCGGACGAGCGGCGTGCGGCCGATGCTCTGGGTGTTGTCGTCGTAGACGCGGGGGAAGTTGGTCATGGGGTGCCGTCGTGGTGAGGGGGAAGGAGAGGAGATCCAGAGGCGCCCCTCGCTGTCAAGGCCCACGTGCGCCTCCCCTCCGTCGCGCCGTATTTCCAGAGCGCGGCGCCCCGCCCCAGGTCGTTTCCAGCGCGCGGCGAGGCGCTGGAAACGACGCCGGTCGCGCCCCCGCGGCGGCTCGCCCGGCGCGCGGGGCCGCGCGGAGAGCGCCCGAGCAGGCTGCGGCGCGGCGGGGTGGACGTCGGGCCGCGCGCTGCGTCCGCGCGGAGGCGCATCGCGCCGCTCGCGTCGCGGCGACCCGTTGGAGCTGCAACGGGTCGCACCGGGATGTCGGGATGCCGGGAGGGATGGTGGCCAGTCTGTCCAGGGGTGGAGGCGCTCCGTGGGAGACGCGAAATCGACTACGCGCGAAGGACAGGGCATCGAGGCCTGTCTCGAGGAGAGCGGGCGACAAGGGATGCGTGGGCGTCATGCGCTGCCACGTCCCTGACCCGGGTCCTCGCTTTGAAGGAGCGGTGACGCAGCGCGCCCAGGAGCGCCCTCGGGACCGGGAAAGCTCCGCCGGGACGCGTCAATTTTTACGCGCTGGCGATCGTTGGAACACAACGTGCCACAGGCCGTCGGCGGATCCGTGGGTGCTCAAAATATCTCGTGGGCGCCCGAGCAAGTAAGGTGATTTCCTGAGGAATCCGTGGACCATCACCATGGGACCACGTCGGACCATGTCCACCGCCTTGACGTGCGCCGATGTGAGCTTATCTTGCGGAATTTCGCTCTTGCCCTGCATGGCATACGCCTCGCATCATGGCTGAGCATGTTCCCCGCTGAGCCCAACCGCGCGGAGGTCCAACTGCCTGATGACGAGGATGAGCCCACTTTAATTTTCCGTCGTCCCCCCGCGTCGCTGGCAGGGCTCGCGATGCCGGCCGCGGCCATCGCAGCTCCGACGCGGCGCTCCACATCGCGCCTGATCGGCCTGAGCGCGGCAGCGGGCATGAGCCTCGCCGCGGTGCTGGGCGCGCTCGTGTCGATGCAGCTCGGCGCGACGGGCCTCGATCTCCGCGCGGGCTCGGTGCTCCAGCCGGCCGCGGCGGCGGCGGCCGCCCTGCGCACGAAGGGGATGGCGGCGCCCATCAAGGTGAAGGCCGAACCGGCGGCGCCGGTCGAGGCCAAGGTGGAAGCGGCAGCGGCGCAGGTCGTGGCCGTCGAGGATCGGGCCGACGCGACGCTCGACCGCTCGGCCGTGATCCCCATCCCCGACGGGA
The DNA here is from genome assembly GCF_001589285.1 of Sorangium cellulosum. GTDB lineage: Bacteria > Myxococcota_A > Polyangia > Polyangiales > Polyangiaceae > Sorangium > Sorangium cellulosum_G. The sequence continues at coordinate 6,018 of NZ_JEMA01000755.1, forward strand.
TCATCACCCTCCCCGCGTCCTTCTCGTCGGCCGACGGGGCTTATGATCTCGTTGTCCATTTCCACGGCATCAACGATGTTGTCCAGGCGGGGTTCGAGCGCGCCGGGCTCAACGCGGTCGTGATGATCATCAACATGGGCATCAGCTCGGCGGCGTACGAGACCCGGTTCTCTATCCGCTCGTATCTGCCGGTGCTCCTCGCGAGGACGCAGGCGGCGCTCGAGGCGCGCGGGCTGCGCGACGCCCGGCTCCGGCGCGTCGCGCTCTCGGCGTTCAGCGCGGGCTACGGCGCGGTCCGCGGGCTCCTGAACCAGCCCGGGTTCGCCGACAAGGTGGACGCCGTGCTCCTCCTCGACGGCATCCACACCGGCTACATGCCGCTCGACCATAGCCTGGACATGGAGCGCCTCAAGCCGTTCGGGCGCTTCGCCGAGCAGGCGGCCACCGGCAAGAAGCTGATGTCGATCACGCATTCGGAGATCACCCCTGTGGGCGATTACGCCGGCACCCACGAGAGCACGGACGCGCTCCTCAAGCTGGCGGGCGCGCAGCGCGCTCCGGGCGCGGGCGCCGACGCGCAGGCGGTCTACGAGCTGTCGGGGACGGCGAGCGAGGCGAAGCCCCGGTTCGTGCCCCTCTCCGAGGCGCACAAGGGCGCATTCCACGTCCGCGGCTATGCAGGCACCCAGAAGCCAGACCACGTCAGGCATCTCACCCGCATGGCAGAGACGGCCTTGCCGGATCTTGTCCGCCACTGGAGCGAGACCCCCGCGCGGTGACGGGCGGCGACGGCGCGTCGCGAGGCGAGCGCCGTCGAGCGGACAGCACATTACGGAGACGGCGTCGTCTTCGTTCAGAGAAAATCGTGGTCTGTTGTTTTGAAGGGTAGATCCCGAGCGCTGCGGCGGGCGGCGATCAGCGCGCCTCGCTGACGCTTCGATGAACGCAGTCCTGCGCAGGGGTTCATTCCACATGCAATGACGAGCCTGGGGAGCACGGCGCACGCGAGCGACCGTACGCCATGATCCAGGAAGTCAGGGCGAAGGACGCCAGCGTGGCACAACGCCTCATTCTGGGGCGCTCAGGCCGAGCTCAGCAGAACGTGTCGGCGTCGAGGAGCGCAGAATGCGGCGCCATGCGGCGATGCCATTGCGGTATCGCATTTGCTTTTCCACCACAAAATGGTGGTAAGCGCGACCCTGGCTGGACAAAGGCAAGCGCGCGGCGCGGCGCGGCGCTCCCAGGAGGAGCGGCCCACGACCCTGGCCGCTCGCCGCAGGCGCGACGCGAGCGCGGCGGAGGCGGACAGCGCGCGCTCGTCTGCCGCGACGGGACAGGCGGACGGCGCCGCGGGGACGCAGCGCCCGATGTTGACCTACGCGGACGCGCTCGAGGGGGCCCGGAAGGGCCCGTTTCCGGACGAGGTCGAGCCGCAGCTCGCGACGCTCGTCACCGGGCCACCCCAGGGCGAAGGGTGGCTGTACGAGGTGAAGTTCGACGGCTACCGCATGATCGCGAAGCTCCGCGGCGGCCGCGTGACGCTCCTGACCCGCCGCGGCCAGGACTGGACCGAGCGGTTCCCGAGCGTGCGGGACGACCTCGCACGGCTGCCAGCCCGGGAAGCCGTGCTGGACGGCGAGATCGTCATCGTCGGGCGCGACGGCGTGACCGATTTCCAGGCGCTGCAGAACGCGCTGAGCGACGGCGACGACGGGCGCGAAGGGCGCCTCGTGTACTTCGCGTTCGACCTGCTCTACCTGGACGGCCGCGACCTCCGCGGGTGCGCGCAGGTCACCCGCAAGCGGGCGCTCCAGGCGCTGCTCGCGGAGGTCCCGGAGGACGGGACCCTGCGCTACACCGAGCACCTCGAGGAGGAAGGCGCCGCCGTCTACAAGCACGCCTGCAAGCTCGGGATCGAGGGCGTCATCGCGAAGCGACCGGAGGCCCCCTACCAGAGCGGGCGCGGGGCGAGCTGGCTCAAGGTGAAGTGCGGCCGACGCCAGGAGTTCGTGATCGTCGGCTTCACCGAGCCGACCGGGGCCCGCCAGGGGCTCGGGGCGATCCTCGTCGGCGTGAACACGTCAGGCAAGCTCGTCTACGCGGGCAAGGTCGGCACGGGCTTCACGAGCAAGACGCTGACGGCGCTGCGCCGCCAGCTCGAGGCCATCGAGCGCGCAAAGCCGGCCTTTCAAGGGGCGCCGCGCATGCGGGGCGTGCACTGGGTCGAACCCAAGCTCATCGCGGAGGTCCACTTCGCGGCCTGGACGCGCGACGGACGGCTGCGACACCCGTCGTTCGAAGGACTCCGCGAGGACCGTACCCCGGAGTCGGTCACCGTCGAGCGCGAGCAGCCGCCGCCGCAGCTCCCGCCGAACAAGACGGCGGGCGCGTCGAGCAAGTCGACAAGCGCGGCGACGGGCACGCGCAAGAAGGCAAACGCGGCGACCGGAAAAGCTGCAAACGCGGCGACCGGCAAGGCCGCAAGCGCGGCGCCAAGCAAGGCGACTCGCGGGGGCCGAGGCGGCGGCGCGGAGAGGTTCGAGGTCGCCGGGGCGCGGCTGACGAACCCCGACAAGGTGCTCTATCCGGCTCAGGGGATCACGAAGCTCGCTCTCGCCCGCTATTACGCGCAAGTCGCCGAGCACATGCTGCCCTGTGTCGCAAACCGGCTGCTCACGCTCGTCCGCTGCCCGGAGGGCCAGGGCAAGCCGTGCTTCTTCCAGCGGCACGAGGCCGTGGGGCTCTCCGAGGACATCAGGAGGACGACCGTCGAGGAGGACGAAGGAAAACGCACCTACCTCTACGTCGAGACGACGGAAGGGCTCGTGTCCCTCGTCCAGATGGGCGCGCTCGAGATGCACATCTGGGGAAGCCGCGTGGACCGGATCGAGCAGCCGGACATGATGGTCTTCGACCTCGATCCCGCGCCGGAGCTGCCGTGGGAGCGCGTGGCGGACGCCGCGAGGACGGTGCGGCACCTCCTGGAGACGCTGGGGCTGCGGAGCTTCGTCAAGACGACCGGCGGCAAGGGCCTCCACGTCGTCGTCCCGATCGAGGCGCGCAGAGGCTGGGACGAGGTGAAGCCGTTCACGAAGGCCGTGGCCGACGCGCTCGTGCGGTTCGATCCGGCGCGGTACATCGCGACGCTCTCCAAGGCCAAGCGCACCGGCAAGGTCTTCGTCGACTACCTGCGGAACGGGCGCGGTGCGACAGCTGTCGCGCCCTACTCGACGCGCGCCCGGCCCGGCGCCGCCGTCGCCACCCCGCTCTCGTGGGACGAGCTCGACGCGCCGCTCGATCCAGCCTCGTTCACCATCGAGACCGTGCCGCAGCGGCTCGCGACCGTCCCCGATCCCTGGGCGGAGCTCACCGGCGTCCGCCAGTCCATCACGAGCGCCATGATGAAGAAGGTCGGGCTCTGACCGCCTCCCCGGGACACCGGCAAACCCAGGAGCCGGTGAGCACACCGAAGAAGAACGACACGAACGAACCAGGGAATGCTTTTCACTGACGTTCTGTTCAGCGTGGTCGGAATGTTACGACATGGCGGCGGGCGCTTGGTTGACGGGCCCGCGCACGGGTTGCATCGTCCCCGAGGTCGGAGATGGCAAAGGACCGGAACTCCAGCGCACTGGCGGACATCGCCGAGCGACTCCACCAGTTCGACGGGGAGCCGCTGCGGGTCGCGTTCCTGGCGCGCGGGATCGACGCGCTCACGCAGGTCGCGGCGCGGCTCGATCAGAGCGAGCTTGGCGAGGTCGTCGCCTCGCCCAGCAACGCGGACGCCCTGCTGACGGCGCTCGCGCAGCCGAGCGCCGTCGGCCTCTTCTCCGCGGCCGACCCGCTCACGCCGGCCCGCCTCCGCGGCCTCCAGGCGCGGGACGCGCTCCTCGCCGCCGAGGGGGGGACGCTCACAGCGGAGGACGTCGGCGAGGTGCTCCACCTCTCGCCCGACGCCATCGAGGCGCGGCGCGCTGCCGGCAGGCTGCTGGCCGTGGACGTCGGCCGCCGCGGCCACCTCTACCCCGCATGGCAGTTCGCGGACGAGGGCGTCCTGCCGGGGTTCGAGGAGATCCTGGCCCTCCTCGCAGAGCACCCCCCGCTCGCGAAGATGCGGTTCTTTCTCTCCGGCAACCACCGCCTGGACGGCGAGCGGCCGCTCGACAGGGTTCGTCGCGGCGACCTGGACGCCGTACGGCGCGCGGCCCGCACGTTCGGCGAGCACGGCGCCGCCTGAGAGCGCCCCGCGATGAGGAGGCCGCCGCGCTCGCCAGGGGTCACGGCGGTGGCGCTCCGCGCGGGGCGCGAGGGCGGCGAAGGACCAGCGCACGAGGCGGACGTCGAGCGCACAAGCCCGCGCGTCGTCCGTTCGCGCGGGGCAGGATCGACATGAAGACCACGCTCGGGCCGCATCCGGATCCGCCGCTCGATCTCGCGACAAGGCCGCTCCCCGTCACGATCTTCCGGCGGTGCTGGTTCCGGATCCACCGGCTCGCGCAAGCCCCGCTCTTCTTCGGTCGCTCGGGCGACAACCGCTTCGACGCGCCGGAAGGCGAGTTCGGGGTGCTGTACGCGGCGAAAGACGAGCGCTGCGCGTTCATCGAGGTGTTCGGACACGCGACAGGCGTCCGGTTCGTGGAGCAGGGCGAGCTCGCCGCGCGCGGGCTCGCGCGCATCGCGCCGAGGCGGCCGCTCCGGCTCGTAAACCTCGCGGGCGAGGGGCTGGCGCGCCTCGGGGCCGACGCTCGCCTGACCTCGGGGGAGTCGTACGCGGCCGCCCACCGGTGGGCGCTCGCGATCCACGACCACCCGAGGAGGCCTGACGGCATCGTCTACGCTGCGCGCCACGACCCGAGCCGCGTCTGCGCCGCCCTCTTCGATCGCGCCAGCGCGGAGCTGGAGGTCACGCCGCTCGGATCCCTCGCGGAGCCGGCGCACGCGGCGCTCCTCGCCAGGCTCCTGGATGCGTACAGGTTCGGGCTCGTCTGAGGCTCGACGAGCGCGCTGCGGCGCGGCGCCGCCGGGCGCGCGGCGGTGCGAGCCCCGCGCGCGGGACCGCGCCGGCACAGCCGGTGCTTTCCGTGGAGGGAGGCGCGCGGCGGCCGCGGCGTCGGGGGCGGTGGTCGCGGCGCGCACGGGACGAGCGGCGGGGGGGGCAATGAAAATCAGGAATCTGCGGCTGGAAACAGGCTATCTCGTNATGAAAATCAGGAATCTGCGGCTGGAAACAGGCTATCTCGTGGAGCCCATCTCGCTCCAGAGAGGTATCGCGACGCACCAGATCCAGATCGCGACGATCGGCGAAGAGGAGGCGTCCCGCGTTCAGATCGCGCTCGATCCCAACCGCTGCACGGTCGACAGCTTCGGCGAGGCCAAGGCGTGCACGAAGGTGGCGCTGGTCCACCTGGAGGCGGACGTGGAGCTCCTCACGGAGTGCGATGGGAAGCAGCTCCTCGCCCTCAAGTTCCAGGGAGGCAACGGACCCGCGATCCGGCTCGCGCTCCTGCCCCTCTGCGGCAAGGGACACGAGGCCATCGTCGCGCGGCTCATGATCTTCGGGGAAAACGGCGAGCTCAAGGCGATCGTGCCGATGCAAGGCACATCGGCGGGCTGCGTGGTGGCGTGAGCGCGGCAGCGCGGCAGCGCCGCGCCCTGCGGGCCGGGCGCCGGGAGCCGGACGGCGCTCAGGCGCCCTGAGGGCCGCTGCCGCCGGGGCCGAAAGGACC
>NZ_JEMA01000756.1 GCF_001589285.1 Sorangium cellulosum
GGAGCGCGCCCGCGATCGCGCGCCACGCGCGCGCGTCCGCGCCCTCCGCGGCGCCGCGCAGCGAGAGGGCGGCGGCGCGCGACGCCTCCTGCGTCTCGCCGTTGAAGGCCGGCAGCGGCGCCGCCTCGCCGAAGCCGAGCGTCCCGTCGGCGAGCTCCACGGTGACGAGGAGGTTCTCCGCGCGCTCCTGCGCGCCGCCGGCGATGCCGAACGGCTCGTGCAGCGGGATGTCGAGCGCCTCGACCGAGACGCGCCGGATCAGGGTAGGGGACATGAGGGCAACCGCCGCCTTCTCACCGGCCTCAAGGAGAGGAGGCCGGGCCGAGCAGCGCCTCGATCTCGCGGGAGATCCTCGCCTCCTCGCCGTCCTCGTAGCCCGCGTGGACGTGCCGTACGACGCCGCTCCGATCGACGATGTAAGCGGTCGGCATTCTCGGCGGGTTGTACTTTTTCACCGCGCTCTGGTCCTTGTCCCAGAGGATCCTGAACCTGACCTCGGCCTCGTTCGCGAACGCCACGAGCTGCTCCTTCGAGACGTCCTCGGGGGCGTCGAGCGCGACGGCGATCACGGCGACGTCGGCGCCGAAGCGGTCGACGATCTTCTGGTACCCGGGGAACGACTTCCGGCAGGGGTGGCAGTAGGTCGCCCAGAAATCGACGATCACCACCTTGCCACGCGCCTCGCCGAGCGTGGCGGGCCCTTCGCCGCTCACGACCTCGGCGGCGAGCTCGGGCGCCGCGGCGCCGATGAGGCCGCCGCCGACGACAGGCGCCGAGGCGGCAGGCGGGGCGCCGCCGCAGCCGGCCGCTGGCGAGAGGGCGAGCGAGGCGCAAAGGACGGCGGCGATGCGGGCGAACGGCGGTGGCGGGCTCCGGCTCATGGCGAGAACTTCCTCTCTGTCAGGGCTCGCGATCGACGATGGACGCGAGCATCTCCCCCTCGGCGCAGAGCGTCCCGTCGACGCTCGCCTCCCCGCGCAGCTTCCAGACGTTCGAGCGGTGGTGAACCACCTCGACGTAGAGGTCGAGCCGGTCGCCGGGCGTCACGGTGTGGCGGAACTTCGCCTTGTCGATGCCGAGGAAGAACATGAGGTTCGACGTCGCGTCGAACGGGTCGGACGCATAGGCGAGGATGCCGCCGAGCTGCGTGAGCGACTCCAGGATCAGCACCCCGGGCATGATCGGCCGCTGGGGAAAATGCCCCTGGAACCAGGGCTCGTTGTAGGCGACGCACTTGTAGCCGCGGATGCTCTTGTTGGCGGTGACCTGCGTCACCCGGTCGACCATCACGAGCGGGTAACGGTGCGGCAAGATCGACAGGATCTGATGGATGTCGAGCGTGACGGGCTCCTGGGTACGGTCAGGCAAGGCCGACTCCTTTCACGGCGTCGAGCGCGCGGCGCGCTACTTCGGCGCGTCCTTGTTCTCGGCCTTGTCGCCGCCCGCTTCGTCCTCGCCCCCGCCGGTGTTGTAGAGCTGGATGATCTGCTCGGTGAGATCGAGGTCGGCGCGGACGTACGGGGCCGCCTGCTTGTCGAGGATGACCTCGTAGCTTGCCTTCTTCGCGATCCGGGCGACGATGATCATCATCTTCTTGATGATGGGCCCGGTGAGCTCGCCCTGCTTCTTCTGCAGCTCCTTGTTGTAGTCGACGAACACGGTCTGGAGCTCGACCATCTGGCGCTGCCAGTCCTCCATCCGCTTCTGCAGCGACTCGCGCGAGAGCACGCGCGACTGCTTCTCGATGTCCTCGCGCGCCCGCTGGAGCTCCGTCTGCTTCGCGTCGAGCTCCTGCTGGCGCCGGTCGAAGAGCTTCTTCAGGGTGGCCTGCGCGCGGATGCCGTCCTCGGTCTGCATCACGGCGTGCTGCACGTCGACCACGGCGATCCGGGTCTCGGCGGCGGCGACGCCCGGCGCGACGAGGGCGAGCGACACGACGGCGGCGCGGGCGATCCGGGCGAGGGGCGGCGCGGGCCGATGCACAGGGGAGCGGGCGACCATCCGAGGCGATTACCCGCCGCGTGACGGACGGTCAAGGTGTGCGGGACAAGGACCACGGAAGCGGAAGGTGGTGAGGAGGGGGCGCCGAGGACGGCCCCTCTCACCTCCTGCGGCGAGCGTCGCGGCGGGCGAACGGCGCGAGCGGCCCCGGTCAGCAGCCGTGGATCAGAGGCACTCGCCCGAGATGCAGTCTTTGCCGTCGGGGCAGGGCGCGTCGAGCGTGCACTCCGGCGCGACCTCCTCCCGCGTCTTGCAGACGCCGTCCTCGCAGCGGATGAAGCGGCTGTCGATGAGCCGGCATGCCTGCTCGCTGGCGCACGGGTAATGACAGTAGCCGTCCTCCATGCACTCCTGGCCCTGGGCCGCGCAGGCCGTGCCGCCGCAGCCGGGCTGCGGCGAGGGGTCGGGCATGCACGCGCCGGTCACCGCATTGCAGACCTCGCCGTCCGCGCAGTCCGCGTGCGTCGCGCAGCCGGTGGTGCAGGCGCCATCGACGCAGATCGCGCCGCCCTCGCACGGCGCCGCGTCGCCGCACTCGGGGTTCTCGGGGTCGGGGACGCAGACCCCGCGGTCGCAGCGGGTGCCGGGCTCGGCGCAGGGGACGCTGTCGGAGCAGCCCTCCGCGCACTCGCCATTCACGCACACCCGGCCGGCGCCGCACTGGTAGCTGAACTCGCACGCGGCGATGCAGAGCCCGTCGACGCAGCGCGTGCCGTCGTCGCACGCCTCGTCGCCGTCGCAGGGGCACGTGGTGAGCTCCGCGTCGCAGGCGGCCTCGTCGCCGCCCGCGCCGCCCTGGCCCGCGCCGCCCTGGCCCGCGGGGGCCTGGCCCGCGCCGCCTTGGCCCGCGCCGCCGGCGACGTCGGGCACCGCAGGGCGACAGCCGTAGCCGTCGCAGAGAAGGCAGTTCTCGCCGTCGCTGTCGCACTGGAGCGAGGCGTCACCGCAGCCGCCGCAGCCCGCCGCGGTCGCGGCGATACCCAGAAACAGCGCGCCTCGACCCAGGATCTTCGCAAGGGGGGAATGAAGAAGCATCGAAGTCCTCCAGCGGCGGCCGGCACCGGCGCGGCCCTCCCGCACGACTACCATGCCGGGCGCTAACACGCAGCGTGCCACGGGCCGGCGGGAGAGGATGGCCGGGAAGCCGGACCGGCCGTTCGCGCTGTGAACCTGCGTTCACCTGCGCTGGTCGCGCGAGGTTCACTGGCCCGCGGGCGTGGGGGAGCGCAGCGTGAGGAGGAAGACGGCCGGCGCTCCGGCCCGGCAGGCGCCCTGCTGGCGGCTGCCGGGCGCAGCAGGCGCTTCCGGTCAGGGCGAAGGCGCGTGTGCGCCCGCTGCGAGCGGCCCGGTCGGTCGCAGCGCGGGGCTCACGAGCGGTATCCGGCGTTCACGTCGACGTAGCCGTGCCCGAGATCGCTCGTGAGATAGGAGAAGTCGCCGGGGCCGCTGCCGAGCACGAGCTCGATGACGTAGGTGTCACGCGCGAGCACCTCGTTCGCCTGGCGCTCTGCGTCCGCCCCGATGGGCCCGCCGTTCCGCACGATCGGGATGCCGCCGACGAGGATCTGGGACTGGGAGGGGTCGAACGGGACGCCAGCGCGCCCCGCGGCGGCGAGCAGCCTCCCCCAGTTCGCGTCCTTGCCGAACAGCGCGGTCTTCACGAGCATCGACGTGGCCACCGTGCGCGCCACGTCGCGCGCGGCCTCGCGCGTCGAGAGCCCGCGGACGCGGATCTCGGCGACGTGCGTGCTCCCCTCACCGTCGGCCACCATCGAGCGCGCGAGCTCGCCGCAGACCTCGATGAGGCCGGTCGAGAGCTCGTCGCGCGAGACGCGGCGCTGGGAGGCGCCGGAGGACAGGAGGATCACCGTGTCGTTGGTGCTGGTGTCCCCGTCGACGCTGCACGCGTTGAATGTCACGTCGCACGAGGCGGACAGCGCCAGGCTCGCCTCGCCGGGATCGATCACGGCGTCGGTGAACAGGAAGACGAGCATCGTCGCGTGCGGAGGCCCCACGTCGGGGTGGATCATGCCCGCGCCCTTGCCGATGCCGAGCAGCGTGGCGCCCGCGCCCAGCTTGCGCTGCGAGAGCTTCGGCCAGCGGTCGGTCGTGCAGATCGCCTGGGCGAAATCGAGGTAGCCCTCGGGCGACAGGCGCGCCGAGAGCTCGGGGACCCGCTCGACGATCCGGTGCGCCGGCAGGACGGCGCCGATGACGCCGGTCGAGGCGGGGAGGACCTCGTCCTCCGAGGCGCCGATGGCCTGGGCGATCGCGCGCGTGGTGTCGAGCGCCGCCTTCCAGCCGGCCTCGCCCGTGCAGGCGTTGGCGCATCCGCTGTTGACGACGACGGCGCGGGCGCGCCCGGACCGGACGCGCTGCATGGCGATGTCCACGGGCGCGGCGCGCACCAGGTTCCTCGTGAACATGCCGGCCACCACGGCCGGCTGATCGGCGACCGCGAGCGCGACGTCGATGCGCCCGTCTTTCCGGATCCCGGCGCTGACGGCGCCGAATCGAAACCCTGCAACTGGCTCGAAGCTCATGAGGGCGCGGAGTCTATGCACGAACGGGCGTGGGGAGAAAGCGGCAACGGTGTGTTGGCGGCGCGCTGGCGGCGCGCTGGCGGCGCGTCCGCGACGCCGCGCGGCGTCGAGCGCGAGACGAAAGCCCACCACGCGCGCGAGCGCTCGACGCCCGCATCGCCGCCCTGGCGCGCGACTCCCGCGCTTCCAGGGATCACTCCGCTGCTCATTCCAGATCTCGCCGCGGCGGATGAGGCTCCGGAGACGGCCGGGCTGAGCGCGGCATTTGCAATGCTTCGCTCCGATGAGCGCCGTCCGGATCATCGACATCAAGGGCCTGTATCAGCCGGGCTTTCCGGACAGCTCGGCCCCGCCGGGGGAGACCCGGGCCGCTGGATACAACCCCGGCTACACGAGCCTCGACGACCAGGGGCGCGTCTACATCAACCGAAATCTCGACGGGCAGTGGGCAAGGAATACGCAGCTCATCGAGATCACAGTCGAGGTGACGAGCCCCGAGGGCGAGCTCCCGGAAGGCGCGCGGATCCGCTGGAGCGCGCGAGATCCCGACGACCCGTTCAACGAAAGGCCGGAGGTGCACCCGGACTGGGCCCCCACGATTGATGAGAACGACTTTGACGCCGCGGAAAACTATGTGGGGCCGGCCAAAGACGACAACGAGGGGACGCCGGACACGAGCCCTGACTGGGAAGAGGTGGAGGGCTATTCGCTGCTCGACGCGACGGAGACCAGCGCGAGCACGGCGATCGAGGGAATGAGGAGCAAGATCCGGCGCCACATGACCGACATCGCCGGAGACAACCTGATCGTCCGCGCCGAGCTCGAGGCCGAGGGCCTCGCCGGGTCGGCCGCAGACGAGACGGGGATCATGACGCTCTGGCGCAGGATCGACGTCGAGTACATCCGGATGGAGAGCGCCCATCCGCTGGCCGTGGAGCAGGTGCCGGCGCACTTCGAGCCGGTCTTCACGCAGCTCGACTTCACCGAAGAGCGGGTGATCCAGGATCGACAGCACCTCGCGCTCGACGCGGGCACGCTCGGCGAGACCGCCTCCCGGTTCGTGAGCGAGGTCTTCTCCCGCGCCGGGGAGCCGGGCTGGTTCTGCCTGATCGCCGCGCTCGAGCCGCACCCCGTGCCCCAGGCCCGGGGCGCGCTGCTGTTCACCGGGATGGTCACGATCCGGGCCGGCGGCGAGGGAGAGCGGCGCATGGAGTACGTGGAGATCCCGGGAGAGCACCAGGACGCGAGCTACGTCACATTTGGCTGGGACGGCGAGCAGATCAGCTTCTCGGTCGCGATCGCGACCGTCCTCGCGGACCCGCCGCGGACGCGGCTCTGGCTCGAGCCGCACGACATCCAGAGCGAGTTCACCGCGGGCGACGGGTCCGTGGCGCACGCGTACAGGGACCGCCTCTTCTTCTTCCCTCGCGCCCGCCGCAGGGGCGCGGCGTGGGAGCCCCCGGGCTACGGTATCCCCGCGCGCGTCCAGGCCGACGTGCGGGGCCCGGGCGCCGCCTACGCCGCCGGCATGAGCCCCACGATCGACGTCGGGCCGGCGAGGTACTTCGCGGGCAGGACCATCATCTTCACCCAGCACCGGGCGTGGTGGGATCCGGGGCTCGCGGAGCCGCGGCCCGGCTTCGAGCAGCGCACGCTCCACACAATCGTTCACGAGCTCACGCACGCGTTCGGGATGCCGCACAAGTGCGGCTACTTCGATTACCGGACGCCGCGCCGGACCACGTGCTGCATGAACTATCGATCCCACTGGATGATCGACGCCGATCAGCAGCTCATCCCGGGGACCGCCGATCGGGTCGGCACCGACCTGTGCGGGCGCCACGTGAAGGAGACCCGACGCGTGCGCCTGGAGAACAACAGGGGACTCCGATGGAGGTGAGGGGCTGTCATGTCAGATGACCACGCGCGGGAAGAGACGACGCCGGCCGGCCCGCCCGGCCTGGCGCTGCGCTCGATCGATCACGATCGCCGCTACGTGCTCGGCTTTCCGCTGCACGTGGCCATCACCGTGTGCGCCGATCGACCCGGGGCCTGCATCCGGCGGCTGCCGCGCGCGAGCTGGGCGGGCAACGCCGGCGCGATCGGCGTCCGCCTCGCGCGGGCGGGCACCGGCGAGGAGGTCGTCAGCATCGAGCCCTCGCCGATCGTGATCCGCGAGCTCGGCACGCCGGTGTTCCTCCTCGATCCGGGCGCGTGCCGGCGCATGCTCATCGACGTGTCGTCGTACCTGCCCGCGGGGATCGAGCCCGGGAGCTACGCGCTGGCGATCATCTACGCGGCGCCGCCGGATCGCGTGGAGAGCCCGCCGGTGACGATCGAGCTCGCGGCGCCGAGCCCCGAAGAGCGGAAGGAGCTGCAGCGGCTCCCCCCCGAGATCGCCCGCTNCTGCAGCGGCTCGCGCCCGAGATCGCCCGCTTCGGCTCATGGGGCCGCTGGACGAGCCTCCCTCCGGACGGCGCCGCGCCGGTCGCGGACCGCGTCGAGCCGGGCGATCCGCTGCGCTTCAACCGCATCCTGCGTACCCTGATGTACGGTCCGGATTCGCTCTGCGACGTGGATCCGGCCCTGCTCGACGTCCTCGACGGCGTCTACGCGCCGGAGGCGCACGCGCTGCGCGCCGAGCTCCACGCCGCGCGGGGAGACGCGGCGGGCTTCGAGGAGCAGGCGGAGATCATCCGGACGAGGTACCCGGGGCTCGCCTGGTGGATCGACAGGATCGAGGCAGGGCAGAGCGAGCTTGGCTTCGTCCGGGCGTGCCGGGCGAGGACGCGCGGCGGGGGATGAACGGACGACGGAGGAGGCGCGATCGGCGGCGATCGAGGACGCCGGGGACCACCAGGGCCGCGCTCTTCTCGCGCGCGGCGCGCCGTGCCCCTTGACCGCGGCGCGCGGGGTTCCGAACATCCTCTAGGGTGGACATGAAGGTTCGTTCATGATCGACGCGTCGACGCTGGGCAGGGAGCTCGCTGGCCGGTACAGCGTGGAGGGGCTGCTCGGCGTGGGCTCGATGGGCGCCGTCTTCCGCGCGCGCCACCTCGCGCTCGCGCGGGTCGTGGCGATCAAGGTGCTCACCGGGCACGCGGACCCCAACGCGGGGGAGCGGATGCTGCGCGAGGCGCGCATCTCGGCGCTCATCAAGTCGCCGCACGTGGTGGGCTGTTATGACTTCGGCTTCCTCTCGAGCCGGTCGCCGTTCATGGTCATGGAGTACGTGGGCGGCCCGTCGCTCTCCGCGCGGCTCCAGAGCGGGCCGCTGCCGCTCGACGACCTGCGGCGCTATATGCTCCACGCGGCGCGCGGGATGGCCGCCGCGACGGAGCTCGGGGTGATGCACCGCGACCTCAAGCCGTCCAACATGCTGATCGCGCCGTCCGGGGAGCTGAAGGTCGCGGACTTCGGCCTCGCGCGCCTGACGGCCACGACGGGCCCTTCGGCCCTCCGCGAGCAGCCCCTCACGGCCATGGGGACCGTGCTCGGCACGCCGTACTACATGGCCCCCGAGCAGGCCTGGAGCCCGCAGGAGAGCGACACGCGGGCGGATATTTACAGCTACGGCGCTTCTTTTTACCACGCGGCCACCGGGCAGCGGCCGTTCGAGGAGCAGGAGCTGCTCCCGCTGCTGCTCGCGCACCGTCAGGACATCCCGGCCCGGCCGCGGGCGCTGCGGCCCGAGCTCGACGAGGACGTGCAGGCCGTGCTGGAGCGCTGCCTGGCCAAGGACCCGAAGGACCGGTTCCAGTCGTTCGAGGAGATCGAGGCCGCGCTCGTGGGCGCGCAGAGCACGCGCTGGGGGGATCCGCACGATCTGACGCTGCGCACGTACCTGGACCAGTACCAGCGCGTCCGCCCCGTCCTCCTCGCGGGCGGCCCTCCCGGGCCGGTGACATCGTTCCAGTTCCACGGGGACCGGACGCTGGCGATCGTGCGCGCGAACATCGCGGGCGTGTCCGCCGACGCGCTCGTGAGCGCGGACGACGGGCAGCTCACCATGTCGGCCGGCGTGGCGCTGGCCCTGAACCACGGGAGCGGCGGCGTCTGCCACATGGAGACGCGCAAATACGTGCCCGTGCGGCACGGCGGGGTGGTGGTCACGTCCGCCGGCCGGCTGAGCGCGCGGTTCGTGTTCCACGCGATCACGCTCGACTGGGACCACGTGGCGACCTACCGCCCGACGCGCGATCTCATCCTGCGGCTCCTCGAAGGGTGCTTCTACCACGCGGACACGATGAAGCTCCGGAGCATGGCGCTGCCCCTGCTCGGGGCGGGGAGGGCGGGCTTCTCACCCGCCGAGTGCCTCGACACCATGGTCGAGTTCCTCGTCAAGGCGATGCTCCTCGCCGGGACCGGGCTGTCGCACGTGACCATCGTGCTCCGGGACGGGCCGTCGCTCTGAGCTCGCGTCCGGCGCGGCGGCGTTGGGCCCCGTCGCGCCGGCGCCCGCGCCGAAGGCGAGCAGGGCCATGGGGTGCCATCGACGGTAGCTCTCGGAAGTCGTCATCGTGACCTCGAAATCTGCTGCGGCGCGCGCGGCGCCCCGCGACGGGGCGCCGCGGCGGCCGCAGCGATGGGTGGGGGATGGGAATGCGTTCGCCTGCGGGGCAGTGCACAGGGCCTGCCACGCCGGGCAGCGGGCGCGCCGGCGCGCCAGGGCGACGGATCGGGCCGTGAGAGGCGGCGGGAACGGCGCTGGCGCGATGTCAGGACACCGCAGGCGCGGGCGGGCGGCTGAGGCGATCAGGCCTCACCGGGGAACGCCGGCTCCGGCGCGCGCGGCGCCTCAGTGCGCGCTGGGGCCGTTGCCCTGCGCCGATGCCGGCGCAGGCGCCGCGACGGAGACGCGCAGCGCGCCGATGCCTCGCGCCGCGGGCGTGGCGCCGCCGATGTCGATGACGAGCTCGTCGCCGGGCGCGAGCGGCCCGACGCCCTGGGGCGTCCCCGTCGCGATGAGGTCGCCGGGCTCGAGGGTCATCACCCGGCTGATGTAGGCGACCAGCGCGGGCACGCCCCAGAGCATCTGCGCCGTCATCCCGTCCTGCCGCACCTGCGTGTTCACGAGCGCCCGCACGCGGAGCTCGGCCGGGTCGAGCTCCGTCTCGATCCACGGCCCCACCGGGCAGAACGTGTCGAACCCCTTGCCCCGCGTGAACTGCACGTCCTTCCGCTGCAGATCCCGCGCGGTGATGTCGCCGAGGCACGTGTAACCGAACACGTGATCGAGCGCCTCCTCCGGTCGAACGGCCTTGCAGCGGCGGCCGATGATCACGCCGAGCTCGGCCTCGTGCTCGACCCGGTGGCTCTCCGGCGGGAGCACGATCGACTCGCCGGGGCCGATGAGCGCCGAGGGCGGCTTGAGGAAGAGCATCGGCTCGACAGGGACGTCGTTCCCGAGCTCCTGCGCGTGCGCCGCGTAGTTGCGCCCGATGCAGACGATCTTCGTGGGGAGCACGGGGCAGACGAGGTCGACATCCGTCCACGCCACGGCCTCTCCCGTGGCCTTGCCGCCGAGCCAGGGGGGCTCGTCGTAGACGAGCGCGGCCGCGCCCTCGAGGCGGGCGAAGAAGGCCGGGCGATCCTGTTCCGGGGGCACGATTCGGGCGAAGCGCATGGCGCGAGCAAAGCGCGATCTCCGCGTCGCGGCAAGCCCGGGCCCCGCGCGCGCCGCCGCGCCGCGGGCGACGTCGGTCGCGCTGCGGACGCCGTCACGTCGCGGACAACGTCAGGGCCGCAGGCGCCGTCACCCCGGACGTCGCGCGACGAGGCGGGCCTCGTGGCGCCCTTCCTCGAGCCACCCCTCGTCGTAGCGGACCACCTCGAGCGCCTCGCCGAGCAGGCCGGGGAGCTCGCCGTCCTCGAGCAGCCAGCGCGCGCTCGGGTGAGGGTGCCGCTGCAGGTTCGACAGCGTCGGATGCACGACGACGAGGTGTCCGCCCGGGGCGAGCTCCGCGGCGCAGGCCGCGAGCCGGCGCTCGAGGAAGTAGAAGATCACGATCAGGTCCCAGGGCCCCGCCGGCAGCGGATCGCGCTCCACGTCGAGCGCGACAGTGCGCAGCGCGAGCCCCTCCCTGGCCGCGGCGCCCCGCGCGACGCCGAGCCCGACCTCGGAGATGTCGGCCAGGGTCACGTCGAGCCCGCGCCGGGCCAGCCAGAGGGCGTGCCGCCCCGCGCCGCCGGCCAGATCGAGCGCGCGCCCGCGCCGGGGGAGCAGCGGGTCGAGCGCCGTGAGCACCGCCGAGGGCTCGCCCGGATCGGCGCCCCCCTCGCTGTAACGAGCGTCCCACTTGATGCGATCGTCGTCCGACACGCTGGCCTCCTGCTCGCCCGGGCGGCGCGCCGCGCCTCACCCGACGCCCGGCGCGACGAGGGCCAGGATGGCAGAGGACGCGCGCCGAGCGTAGCCTCCCGCGCCGAGCATCGGCAGCGGAGCGCCCGGCGCCGTCGGCTGGACACGCAGAACGACCTGGCCTACCAAGCCGGCCGCCTGCCATGCCCGACGAGTGCCTGACCCTGGCCCCCACCCCGGATCCCCGCCGCTTCCGCGCGCCCGACGGCGCGCTGCTCTCGCCGCCCGAAGGCTGGGCGTGCCTGCCGCCGGGCGACGCCGGGCTCACGCGGCGGGTGAAGCTCGCGGGCCCGTCCTGGATGGTGGTCGAGAAGCGCGGGAACAAGACGTTCTCCCGCGGCCTCTGGGCGCCGTCCGCCACGATCGAGGCCGCCCGCGCGGCGCTCGACGCCGAGCGGAGCACGCCCGCCTACGCGAAGAAGCGGGAGGCGGACGCCCGGCGGCGGGAGCGCGATCAGGCGGAGTACGTGCGCGAGTTCGAGGCCGAGGTCGCCGCGTTCCTCCGGTTCTCGCCGCGCTACGCGGCGCTCGCGCAGGCGCTCGCGGTGAAGGTGACGCAGCACGCGACCCCCGTGGGCAGCGGCACCGTGGCCCGCACGGAGCGGATCCCTGTCGCGCGGCGCGCCGAGTCGGCCGTGATCGCCTGGATGCGGCACCAGACCACGGCGTACGACACGATGAGCATCCCGCGCGTGAAGGGGATGCGCCGCGAGGTGCGGCGCGAGCTCGCGCAGATCTCGCGGGCCATCCTCGACCTGCACCGCGGCGACGCGCCGCACGCGCGCGCGTCGTGCCCGCTCTGCGCGGCGCTCTGACGCCCAGGGCGCCGCCGGCGACCCGCGCGCCCGGGCGCGGCTCGACCAGGCGCCTCAGCGTTCGAGCAGACCCTCGCTGACGAGCCGCTCGCGCAGCGCCGCGGCGCCGTCGAAGCGGTGCGCGCGCATCCCCACCGCGGCCGCCGCGTCGCAGTTCTCCGCGCGATCATCGACGAACAGGCACTCGCCCGCGGCGACGCCGATGCGGCCCACGAGCCTGTCGAAGAACTCGCGCGCCGGCTTGCGCACGCGCAGGTGATGGCTCGAATAGACCCCCTCGAACAGGACGTCGAGCGCGAACGTCTCGCGCAGCTCCTCGACCCACACGGGGTAGTTGCTCGCCACGAACCGCAGCGCGCGGCCCTCGAGCGCCTCCACGATGTCCCGCACGCCGGGCAAGAAGCGGTATCCCGCGCGGCGCACCCGGTTGAACGCCTCGATGTCGAACGAGACGCCCTCGGCGCCCTCACGAAAGAACCGGCGGACGAACTCGGCCTCGTCGATCTCGCCGGTCTCGAACGCGGGCCAGCAGGTCGGGTCGCGGTGCCTGGCGATCTCGGCCGGCGCGACGGCACGGATCGCCGCGGCGAGCGCCTCGCGATAGGGGTCGTAGAGGACGGTATCCATCAGATCGAAACAGACAGCGCGGATCATGCGCGGCGGAGCCTAGCACCCGCGCTGCCTGATGTAAGTATGTGGGTCACATATGCGCACAGTGGGTATTTCGTCCACACGGGTGAGTTGCGCTGTGAGCGCTTGAGACAACGTATTGTATGCAGCGACTATGTGGAGCATTGGGCGGCATTCTCGCTTATACTCCGCCCTGGTCTGGTCATGAGGGTCCCGGCGCCACGCGCCGGCTTGGGGCCGACCCCCGGGAGCCTCACGCGCCGCGTTGCTTTGTTACCAGCGCAGGGCGCTGGTACGCGCTTGGAGAGGAGTCAGGACATGAGATTGCCCACGATGGCCATCGCTCTGTCGCTGGTCGCCGCGATCGGCGCGGCGTGCAGCGTGAACTCGGGCGCCGAGGACGGCGCCGACGCCTCTCAGAGCAGCACTGGGAGCGGGGTTGGGAGCGGTAGTGGCAGCGGAAGCGGTAGTGGCAGCGGAAGTGGTAGTGGCAGCGGAAGCGGGTCTTCCGACAACGGTTTTGGTGACGGGGGCAATCTGAATCCGGGCGGTAATCCCGCCGCGAGCGGCGCGGGCGGCTCGACGGGCGCCGGCGACGCGTGCGCCACGAAGACGTCCGAGGCCGGATTCCAGCAGGTGTATCTCGCCTTCGCCTTCGACGTGTCGGCCAGCATGGGGTCGAACGACGTGGAGTGGCGCAGCAAGGCGCTCAAGTGGGATCCCGTCGTCGCCGCGACGAAGCAGTTCTTCCTGGATCCCGCGTCCGAGGGGTTCAAGGCGTCGCTCACGTTCTTCCCGGGCCCGGGCGGGCGGCGGGAGATGTGCTCGAGCGACTCGTACACGACCCCGGCTGTCCCGATGACGCTGCTCCCCTCTCCGGCCTTCGGCGAGGCGATCGATGTCGTCACGCCCCCGGACGACCGTAGCTGGCGCATCGGCACGCCGACGGCGTACGCGATCGATGGCATCTTCGAGTTCATCCAGGCGGAGCGCCAGCAGAACCCCGGGAAATACGCGATCGTGCTCGTGACCGACGGCTATCCGCAGGAGTGCCGCGACGACACGGACTCGATCGATGCCGTCGTGGAGCGCGTCGGCGCGGCGCTCGCCAGCGACATCTCGACGTTCGTGATCGGGGTCGACAGCCCGCCGGGGGAGGGCTCGCCGCCGAGCCTCACCAACCTGCACCAGATCGCGGCGGCGGGCGGCACGACGGAGGCGTTCATGCTCGACACAGGCAACGCCGCTGCGACGTCGGCCGCGTTCACCGAGGCGATCGAGGCGATCCGCGGCGCCGCGGTCTCGTGCACGATCCCGATCCCGCCGGCCCCCGACGGGAGGACGTTCGACAAGCAGAAGGTCGTCGTGTCGTACACGAGCGCCGCGACCAGCACCGCAACGACCCTCGACTATGACCAGACCTGCGCGACCGAGAGCGCGTGGCGCTACGACGAGCCGTTGAACCCGACCGCCATCGTGCTCTGCAACGACACGTGCGCCGCGGTGCAGGCCCAGTTCGAGGTGTCCCTGGGCGTCGACTTCACCTGCGAGGACGTGATCGAGGTCCCGCTGTGAGCTGCGCGCTCACGCGCCGGCGCGCCCTCGACCGGGCCGCGCCGGCGCGCCGGTGAGGCGCCCCTCGTTCACGGCGCGCACGCGGGCGGGGTGAAGAGCGCCGGGACGAGGCGGCGGTAGTCGTCGTGGCCGACGCCGCCGCGGAGATCGGCGTCGAGCTTGTAATAAAAGCACCGAGAGGGGGGGATCCCCGCGGCCGTGTAGGTCGCGACGTCGCTCGGCATGTTGCCGAAGCCGAACAAGGGCACGATCCCCGTGCGCGCCTTGAGCCACCCGAGCTCGACGGTCTTGTAGCGGGCCGCCGCCCCGCCGAAAGCGCCGGTGACGCCGATGGTTGTGTGGAGGATGCCTGGCGGGAAGCCCTGTTCCCTCAGCCAGACCCGGGTGTTCCCCACGAGCCACTCGGGGCGCGCTGTCACGTAGAACAGGTGAACCCCGCTGCCGGCGAGCGCGTGCATCGCCGCGGCCGCGCCTGGGTGGGCATCCGGCGGGCCGCCGCCGAGGAGCTCGCCGACAACGGCGACCTCGCTGGACGTGAGCGTCCCGTCGATGTCGGTGACGGCGACGCGCGCGTCCGGCGGCAGGACCTCGATGAAGAGGTCGGCGCTCGTGCCGTCGCCGACAACGGCGAGGTGCACGCGGTGCCGGCCGACCTCGAGGCGGCGGCCCGCGGTCAGGTCGAGATAGACGCGCCCGCCGGTGTCCGGGATGCCCTCCGTGGTCGGGTGCAGGTGGTCGTCGTCGCTCGTCCGGAAGGCGCCGAGCCGCTCCCAGGCGCCGCTGCAGCCGCGCAGGAGATAGGCCTCGACGTCCTCGTCCTCGAGGTCGTCGTCCTGCGGCCCGTAGGCGAACTTCGCGATCGCCCACTGCGGCCCGTCGGCGCGCACGAAGAGGTCGCGCCCGCGGTGGCGCGGCCACCCGCTCGCCACGTCGCGCGAGCGCGTGTGCCTGAACCCGCGCGGCAGGGCGGGCGGCGGCGGCGCGTCGCAGGCCGGCCGGGCAGGGCATGCGCCGG
>NZ_JEMA01000757.1:0-6594 GCF_001589285.1 Sorangium cellulosum
GGTCCCGGATCCCGAGCCGGGCGCGGGCGGTCGGCTCGATCCCGAGCATCACGTTGTCGGCGACAGTGAGGTGCGCGCAGAGCGTGCGCTCCTGCGGGACGAGGACGACGCCGGCGCGGCGCGCGCCCTCGGTCGACGCGGGCGCGTACCGCGCTCCCCCGAGCAGGAGCGTCCCGGCGTCCGCGCGCTCGATGCCGAGCAGGATGCGCGTCAGCGTGCTCTTGCCCGCGCCGTTCTCGCCGAGCAGCGCGTGGACGCTCGCGGGCGCGATCCGCAGGGAGACGCCCCGCAGCACAGCGTTCTGGCCGAACGCCTTCGCGAGGCCGGTCACCTCGAGGAGGGGCGCGCGCGCTCCGGCCATGGGCCGCTCACTCCCCGAGCCACCTGGCGATATCGGGGCTCACGATCTCCCTCACCGCCGGGTCGTCGAGGTCCTGCTTCGTCACGACGCGCGAGCCCGTGTCGATGCGCTTCTCGACCGGTTCGCCGCGGAGGTGCGCCACCATCGTCTTGACCGCGACGTACCCCATCTTGAACGGGTGCTGCACGACGAGCGCCTCGATGTCGCCCTCGCGCAGCGCGCCGAGGAGCTTCTCCGACGTGTCGAATCCGACGAGCTTCACCTTCCTCGCGACGTTCGTCTTGCGGAGCGCCTGCAGCATCCCGAAGGTCGTCGACTCGTTCGGGGTGAACACCCCGTCGATCGCCCCCTCCGCCGCGCCGAGCGCGAGCAGCAGGCTCTCGCTCCGCTTGAACGCCGTCTCGGTGGTGGCGCCGCCGTACTGGTTCTCGCTCGCCATCGTGACGCCGGGCAGGGCGCGCACCGCGTCGAGGAAGCCCTGCTCACGGCGCTGCGTGCTCGCCGAGCCCTCCTGGTAGCGGAGCATGACGACCCTGCCCTTGTCGCCGATCGCCCTGCCGAGGTGCTCTCCCGCGAGCTTGCCGGCCGCGTGATTGTCGGTCGCGACGAAGCTCACGTGCTCGTCGCCGGCGAGGTCGGAGTCGAACACGACCACCGGGATCTTCGCCTGCGCCGCCGCGCGCACAGGCGCCTTCAGCGCCGCGTCGTTGAGCGGCGCGAGAACGATGCCGGACACCCCCTGCGCGACGAAGCTCGCGACGACGTCGATCTGGGCCTTGAGATCGTCCTCCCTGAGCGGCCCCTTCCACACGACGTCGACGTCGAGCTCGCGAGAGGCCTTCACAGCGCCCGCGTGCACGCTCTTCCAGAACTCGTGCGTCGTCCCCTTGGGCACGACGGCGATGCGGAGGCGCGCGCCGCGCCTCGCGGCCGCGCCTGCGTCCGTCGACGCCGCGTCCGACGGCGTCCTGGAGCACGCGGCGAGGAGGGTGACAGCGAGAGCGCACGCGAGGACATTGGCGTTCATCGGCCCGCGGAAGATAGCCGACGAAGCGGGACAGCGCTCGCGCGAGACATCGAGTCATGAGATCGAGCTGTCATGTTCTTGTCCGCGCAAGAGGTGCACGGATGAAAGAAGGATCGCCCGCAATGGTTCTGTCGCGGCAGGACCGCCCGCTGGCGCTGTCGATGATGCTGGCGCAGCGCGCGGCCATCGTTTATGTCGGCGCTGCGTGGGTCGGGACAGGAGGATGGCACCATGAAGCGTGGGCGCCCGTTCGAGGTGGGCGATGTGTCGGTGTGCGAGCGGTGTTTCACGGACGAGGACGTCCTCGAGTTCCTGCGTGTCTCCGGCGACGCCGGGCGCCATCACGCCCGGCCGGACGCGCAGGGCAGGCGCGTCGTGCACGGCCTGCTCACGGCGACGATCCCGACGCGGCTCGGCGGCGAGATCGATTACCTCGCGCGGGAGATGACGTTCGAGTTCCTGCGGCCTGTCTTCACCGGGGACACGATCCGCTGCGAGGCGACCGTCACCGAGGTCGTGCCGGAGGCGGGGCGCGTGCGCCTCGCGATGAGCGGCGTCTGCTGGAACCAGCACGGGAAAGAGGTGCTGCGCTTCCGCACCCGGGGCGTGGTGCTCGACGAGGCGGGGTGAGGGCCGTGCGGCGATCGCGCTCCGTTCACTGGCTGGATCACGCGGCCGCCGTCCTGACGCGCCGCCGCCGGCTGTTCGCGGGCGGCTGGGGGGACGAGGGCGTGCTCGAGCGGGTGCCGGCCGTGGCGCGGTTCGCGGAGGCGCCGCGCGCGGCGGAGGTCACCTGGGGGCGGGCGCGGCGAGAGGGGGCTGTCGAGGTGACCGACGGCTGGTTTCCGGCCGCGTGCCCCGGGCTGCCGCCCTGCGCGAGCACGGCGTTCGTGCGGCGCATCGCGCCGGCGGCGCCCGAGCGGGGGCGCCGGCGGCCGGTGTACGTGGCGCTGGCGGCGTCCGGCGAGGAGGGCTTCGCGAGCCGGACGCGGCTGTGGCGGCCGCTCGCCGCGCGTGGCGGGATCGAGGTGATCCTGCTGGAGAACGCGCTGTACGGGCTGCGGCGGCCGGCGGGGCAGCGCGCCACGGCGATCCGCACGGTGGCGGAGCACCTGCTGATGAACGTCGCGACGGTGGAGGAGACCCGGGCGCTCGTGGAGCACCTCGCCCGCGAGGGGTACGAGCGCATCGGCGTCGGCGGCTTCAGCATGGGCGGGGCGTCCGCGGCGCTGGCGGCGGCTGTGACGGCGCGGCCGCTCGCCGTGGCGGTGATCGGGGCGGGGCGCAGCGTCGTGCCGGTGTTCACCGAGGGGATGCTGTCGATCAGCATCGAGTTCGAGGCGCTGGGCGGGGCGGCGGCGGCGAGGACGCGGCTGGGGGCGCTGTTCGGCGCGGCAGATCTCGACCGCCACCCGGCGCCGCGGCGGCTCGACGCCGTTGTCATCGTGGGCGGGCGCCGCGACGGGTACGTGTTCGCCGAGCAGGTCGAGGAGCTCCACGCGCTCTGGAGGGCGAGCGAGCTGCGGTGGCTCGACACCGGGCACGCGGGGGCGGTCGTCTACCAGGGAGAGGCGCTCCGGCGCGCGGCGGTCGACGCGATGGCTCGGCTGGGGTCGTAGCGTTGCAGGGGCTACCCCAACCCGGGTCGGGCTACCCCAACCCGGGTCGGCTGCCGTGAAAGCAACAAATTACAGCCCAGGTGGATGATCTACCTCAACCTGGGTCGGGTCGAACCACAGGCCCATCCGCCGCGCGCAGCGTCTCCAGGATCACCCTCCGCAGGCACGCCGCCGCGGGATCCCTGTGTGTCCGCTCGTGCCATGCGAGCCACATCTCGTGCCCGAGGTGCTCCAGGGGCAGCTCCACGATCCGGACCGGGAGGTGCGACCCGAGCGCAACGGCGACGCGGCGGGGCATGAGCGCCACCAGGTCGCCGCCCGCCGCTGCCATCGCCGCGGCGGCGAACCCGGGGACCACCAGGGCGATCCGGCGGACCAGGCCCTGCGCGCGGAGGGCCTGCTCGACCATGGCGTGACCCCGACCCGGACGGCCGAGCGGGATGTGCACGTCGATGAAGCCGAGCCGCGGGAAGGAGCCCCGCGTCAGGCGCTGGCGCACGATCGGGTGATCGTGGCGTACGACCCCGACCGTCGGATCGCGGTAGAGCGGCACGGCGCGCAGCCCAGGATCGCCCTTCCGCAGCCCGATCGCCGCGTCGATCCCGCCCGCGGACATGCCCCCCGACGCCACCAGGTAATCGACGCTCACCACGCGGAGCCGCGCGAGCGGCATCTCCCGCGCGAGCGCCGCCGCCACGGGCGGCACGTCCGCGATCTGCGAGTTGTCCGCGCAGGCCAGCGTCAGCTCCCGCGTCGACGTCCGCGGATCGAACGCCCGCCGGTGCTCGATCACCGCCCGGAGCTGCCCCATCGCCGCGGCGAGCTCCGGCAGCAGCTCCTCGGCCGCCGGCGTCGGCGCCATGCCGCGGCCGTCGCGGACGAGCAGCGGATCGCCGAGGAGCTCGCGCGCCCTCGCGAGCGCGTTCGAGACCGCCGACTGCGTGACGCCGAGCCGCCGCGCCGCGCGCGTCGCGCTGCGCTCCTCGAGCGTGACAGCGAGGACGTGGAGCAGGTTCAGGTCGATGGTCGATAGATTCACCACGGTGATGACATCTATCACGAACCATCACTGGAGATGGCACATCGCGCCTGCCTAGATACGGCCATGTCCGACCGAGAGAGAGGCCCAATTCCCCCTCGAGCCACCCTTGTCTTCATTGCCGCCGCCGGCCTCGCCGCCGCCGGCTGCGAGGATTTCCGCCATTGCGACGCGCCCGATCCAGCGCGCCAGTCCGCGTTGCCGGCCGCGCTGTCGCAGACCGGCCTGTACGCCGACATCGCCGCGGGCACGGTGGCGAGCGACGCGTTGGCCTACGAGCCCGGATTCGAGCTCTGGAGCGACGGCGCGGAGAAGCGCCGGTTCATCCGGCTGCCGCCCGGCGCGCAGATCGACACCGGCGATCAGGACGCATGGCAGTTCCCCGAGGGGACCCGTCTCTGGAAGGAGTTCCGCAGGGACGGCGTGCTCGTCGAGACCCGCGTGCTCGCCAAGGTGGGCTCGGCCCCCGAGGACTGGGCCGCGCTCGCCTACGTCTGGAACGCGGACGGCACCGACGCGCTCGCGACGCCCGGGGGCGCCGTGGACGCGCGCGGGACACAGCACGACGTGCCCGCGGCGGCCGAGTGCATGGGCTGCCACGGCGGGACGGCGGGCCGCGTGCTCGGGTTCTCCGCGATCCAGCTCGCCGCGAGCCCTGGCGAGGTCGACCTCGACGAGATCGCCGCCCGCGGGATGCTCTCGGATCCTCCGCCCACGCCCATCGAGCTCCCCGGCGACGCCGTGGCGCGCGCCGCCCTCGGGTGGCTGCACGCGAACTGCAGCCACTGTCACAACAAGCGCCGCCCGGAGAGCGACGGCGCGCGCTGCTACGACCCGGTTCGCAGCTTCGATTTCACGCTCCGGGTCGGCGACCTCGCCTCCGTCGAGGCGACGGCCACGTACCGCACCGCCGTGGGCACGGTGATCCACCCGGGCGATCCCGAGGAGAGCGACGTGGTGGAGCGCGCCCGGCGGCGCGATCCCGACTGGCCATCGATGCCGCCCCTCGGGACCGAGGTGGTCGACGAGGCCGGGCTCGCGGCGCTGCGCGCCTGGATCCGCCGCCTCTAGGCGCTATCCTCTGCGGTCGACCCGTCGCGCGCGACATGCCCGGCCGCCTGCCCGAACGGACGGCGTTTTCGCCACACTGAGGCACTCCGCGACGTCCGCGTGAGCCGCCGCGCCGTGGCCGGGCGTCGAGCTCCGGGCTGGACACACGTCCCGCCAGAGGCCAGCCGCGAGGCATGGACTCCATCCCGTGAAGCGAAATTCGCTTCGCAGGCCTGGCACATCGCTTGCCAACACGCGAGCCCCGGGCGGCCAGACCCGCCCCCTATCGAGATCTTCCCACCACCATGCCCACCCGATTCGACACCCTGAGCGCGCGCCTGAGCAGCGCGTGGAAACCGGTCAAGCAACCCACCGCCCCGCGCGCCTACCGCTGCCAGTGCAACAGACCGGTGTTCTTCCGCAACAGCCAATGCCTGGCCTGCAAAACGGCGCTCGGTTACGAGACAGATCGCGCCAAGCTGCTGCCGCTGAAGCCCGGTCCGACCGAGGACACATGGCAGCTCTGGGACGACACATCGGACCCGCCGCGGCTCTACAGGCGCTGCGACAACTTCGACTCGGCGTCGGGCTGCAACTGGCTCGTCCCGGTCGAGGCGGACGACGCGCCCGCGCTCTGCACGGCCTGCCGGCTCAACCGCACGATCCCGGACGCCGGCAACGCCGAGCACCAGGCGCTGTGGCGCCGCATCGAGACGGCCAAGCGGCGGCTCGTGTCCCAGCTCCTGGCGCTGAACCTGCCGGTGAAATCCAGGGTCGGCGAGGATCCGGAGCGCGGCCTCTGCTTCGATTTCCTCGCCTCGCCGCCCGACGGCCCGCGGGTGATGACAGGCCACGCCGACGGCGTGATCACCTTGAACATCGAGGAGGCCGACGACGCCACGCGCGAGCGCATCCGCGCGGCGATGCGCGAGCCGTATCGCACGCTGCTCGGGCACTTCCGGCACGAGGTCGGCCATTACTACTGGGACCGGCTGGTGCGCGACACCGGCTGGCTGGCGTCGTTCCGGGAGCTGTTCGGCGACGAGCAGCAGGACTACGCCGCCGCGCTGAAGGCCAATTACGAGCAGGGCCCGCCCGCCGACTGGCCGCAGCGCTTCGTCAGCGCCTACGCGAGCATGCACCCGTGGGAGGACTGGGCCGAGACATGGGCCCACTACCTTCACATGGTGGACACCGTGGACACAGCGCTCAGCTTCGGCATCGACGCCGACGAGGTGGAGCTCGACGTCGAGCCCTGGCGCACCGACGCGCTCTGGCGGCCGGACGATCCGGGGGCGAAGAGCTTCCTCGACTTCCTCAACGCGTGGCTGGAGCTGACCGCCGTGCTCAACGAGATGTCGCGCAGCATGGGCCAGCACGACTTCTACCCGTTCGTGCTCCCGCGCGTCGCCGTGGCGAAGCTGCAGTTCATCCACCTCGTGGTGAGCGGGGCGCCTGCTCCGGCGCTCCTCGAGCCCCCGCCCGCCGAGCCGGCGAC
>NZ_JEMA01000757.1:6616-13483 GCF_001589285.1 Sorangium cellulosum
CCCCCGCCCGCCGAGACGGCGGCGGCCGCGGCCCCGCCGGCCGCGGCCCCGCCCGCCGAGCCGGCGACAGCGCCCTGACCGGCGCGGCCCCGGCGGCGCCGCGCCTCATGCCTTGAGCCAGGTGAACGTGAAGGCCGCGCCGCGCCCGACGTCGGAGTCGAGCGCGACAGCGCCGCCGCTGCTCTCCACGATCTTCTTCACGAGCGAGAGCCCGATGCCGGTGCCGCCCGATCGCGCCCGCGCCTCGAGCGTCTGGAAGATGACGAACACCTTCTCGTGGTAGCGCGGCGCGATGCCGGGTCCGTTGTCCGCCACCGTGAAGCGCCAGTGCGAGCCGGCGTCCGCGCAGGAGATGACGACGCGGCCGCTCGGCTTGTCGTGGTGGTGCTTGATCGCGTTGCCGACGAGGTTCATGAAGACCTGCTGGAGCAGCGCCCGCTCCGCCACGATGCTGGGCAGGGGACCGTCGACCTCGACGCGGAAGCCCTCCGGCGGCGAGAGGAGGTCCACGACCTCCTCGATGAGCGGCACCACCGCGACGACCTCGGTGGGCACCCGGACGCGCCCGATGCGTGAGTACGCGAGGATGGCGTCGATGAGCGCGTCCATGCGCTGCACCCGGTTGCGCAGGAGCTCCAGGTTCCGCCTCGACTCGTCGGTGAGGTGGTCGCCCACGTCGTCCTCGATCCACTGCGACAGGTTCCCGATGGCGCGCAGCGGCGCCTTGAGGTCGTGCGACGTGATGTAGGCGAACTGATCGAGCTCGTGGTTGGTGCGCTGCAGCGCCTCCGTGATCCTCGCGAGCTCGTCCGCGCGCTGGCGGAGCGCGACCTCCGCGTTCATGCGCACCGTGACGTCGGTGCACGCGCCCGTCATGTAGAGCAGCCTGCCCTCGGCGTCGCGGAGCATGCGGCCGCGATCGAGGAGCCAGTGGACGCTGCCGTCGGGCCACACCACGCGGAACTCCAGGTCGAAGTCGGCGCCCTCGCGCACGCAGCGATCGAGCGAGGCGAGGACGCGCTCCCGGTCGTCGGGGTGGACGAGGCTCGTGAACTGGTCGATGTGGCGCGCTGTCTTGCCCACGGGCAGGCCGAAGAGCCGATCGAGGTTCTCGTCCCAGTCGAGCGCGCTGGTGGCCGGGTCCCAGCGGAACGTGCCGGTCGCCGAGGCGTCGAGCGCCGCGCGCAGGCGCTCCTCCTTCTCCTGGAGCGCGCGTTCCGCGCGGGCGCGCTCGATGGCGATGGCGGCGAGGCGCGTCGCGACGCGGACGACCTCCTCGTCGGCGGCCGTCGGCGAGCCGGACGTCGACCTGTACACGGCCCAGGTGCCGAGCACCTCGCCCCTCGAGGAGACGATCGGCGTGGACCAGCAGGCGCGCAGCCCGATCGGCAGGGCGAGGTGGCGGAAGTCGGCCCAGAGCGGGTCGGTCGCGATGTCCTCCACGACGACCGGCGCGCGGCGATGGGCGGCGGTGCCGCACGATCCGGCGCACGGGCCGACGACCA
This sequence comes from Sorangium cellulosum, assembly GCF_001589285.1. Classification (GTDB taxonomy): domain Bacteria; phylum Myxococcota_A; class Polyangia; order Polyangiales; family Polyangiaceae; genus Sorangium; species Sorangium cellulosum_G. Next base: position 8,122 of record NZ_JEMA01000757.1, read on the forward strand.
GCCCGTGCACGGCCTTGTTGTAGGCCTCCGGCAGGTTCGGCGCCGCGCCGTGGAGCAGGAGGCGGCCGTCGTCGCTCGCGAGCAGGACGCTGAAGCGGCGGCCCGCCGAGTGCTCCTCGGCGTCGCGGCACAGCGCGTCGAGCGTCTCCTCGAGGCTCTGATGAAGGGCTATCTTCTCGAGCACCTTGCGCTGCCACGCGAGGAGGATCTGCTGCCGGCGCTGCAGGGTGGCGTCCATCATCGAGCCGAGCATGCGGACGGCCTTCCCGCCCGCGTCGCGCAGCACGACGCCGCGATCGTAGATGTACGCGTACTCGCCGTCGGCGCGGCGGAAGCGGTACTCGTCGCTCCACGTCGTCGCGACGCCGTCGATGGCGTCGTGGATGGTGCGGGAGACGCGCTCGACGTCGTCGGGGTGGATGCGGCGCGTCCAGCTCTCGATGCCCGGCTCGATCTGGTCGAGCGGGTAGCCGAACGTGCGCTCGAAGTTCTCGTTCCACCAGATCGCGCCGGTGGCGAAGTCCCAGTCCCAGAGGGTGTCGTTCGTGGCCTTGGCGAGCAGGTGGAAGCGCTGGTCGCTGAGGCGCGTCATCTCCTGCGCCTTGCGGCGCGGCGTCACGTCCTCCAGCGCGCCCTCGTAGCGCGCGACGCGCCCGGTCGCGTCGCGGATGGCGCGCGCGCTGATGCTGACCCACACGCGCGTGCCGTCGAGGCGCACGAACTCGACCTCGTAACCGTGGACGGCGCCGTCGCGGTCGAGGATGCCCATGATCTCCTGCCGCCGGCGCGGGTCGGCGTAGAAGCTCGGGACCGGCAGGTCGAGGAACAGCGTCTGGTCCGCGTAGCCGAGGAGCCGCGCGAACGCGCGGTTCGCGTCGATGAAGCGGCCCTCGGGCGTGGTCGTGAAGAGCGCGACGGGGCAGCCGGCGTAGAACGAGGTGAAGCGGTCCTCGCTCGCGCGGAGGGCGAGCTCCGGCTCGGTGTGGGCCTTGGCGTCGGGTGGGGTGATGCGCAGGTCGTGGGTCATTCGGCGGGCCTCGCGGCAGGGCTCATTCCTTCTGAAGGCGAGCACATGCGGCGGCAAGCGCGATGCGGCCGGCGACGTCGATCGGGGCGCGGCGCGGCGGAACGGCCGCGCTCGCCGCGCCGCGCGCTGCCGCCGCGCGAGATCTGCTTGCGCCGCGCGTCCGGGCCGAGAGGTCGCTCGCCTACCGCCGGTGGAGCCGCTGGAGCCGCCTCACGAACCCGGGCTCGAACACGCCGTCCACGCGGATCGAGTACCGGAAGAACGGGTCAGGCTCCACGCCGTGGTAGTCCATGTCGTTGAACCAGTAGACGGGCGCGCGCACGATCGTGCGCTCCTCCCCCTCCCTGTCGCAGAGATAGAATCGCTTGCCGCCGCGCGGCGCGAACGAGATCGACTGCGCCGCCCCGATCGCGCTCCCCGGCTCGGTGTCGCGGTGCGCGGGCGCGTGATCGTTCGCCTCCAGGCCGAAGATCACACACCGCCCGATCTCGACGAACGGCAGGCCCCGGATGAACTCCACCGTGCGGGGAAACACCGCCCTCGCCTCCTCCGAGAAGTCCTTGCCAGCGCCCGAGTGCTTGTCTTCCCAGCGGTCGTTCTCGAGGAGGTGATAGCACACCTTCCACGGGAAATAGACGCCGTAACGGTACTTGAGGTACAGCATCTGCGCCCGCGTCAGCGGGTGTTCGGTCTCGTCGCCGAACGTGTACTCCCGCTGCCTGTCGAGATCGAACGCCGACGGGTCGTCGGCGAGCGCGACGAACTCGCGGAACTCCTCGCGCGAGAAGCCGCCGATCGCGTGCCCGTAGTCCACATACGGATCCTCCTGCACCCAGGGAGCGACGACGCCCATCCATTTCAGGCTGCCGCCTGTGTACGAGGGCTCGACGCGGCAGAGCCCGAGCACGATCTCGCGATCGAGCTCCGCGAAGCAGGACGTGTCGATCAGCGGCGAGAGGTCGATGTACGGCCGGCCCCACAGGCCGCAGAGCTTGCTCATGCTGTCCTCGCGCCGAGGGCCGAGAGGTACCTGCGCGCGACAATGCCGTCGAAGGCGTGCACGCCGTCCTCCACCGTGGCGTACGCCGACGGGGCGTACCCCGGCGCGCGCATCCCGCGCTGCTGGCGCTCGCAGATCGCGCTGTCTTCGCGGTTCACGGTGTCCCAGAACGCGAACACGTCGCCCGGATCGAAGCCGGGGGAGAACGCCGCGGGGTGGAAGAGCGTGTCGGCGACAACGAGGGTCCGGTCCGGCGCGCGCGGGGTGAGCCGGTAGGTGAGCAGGTAATCGGGCTGGAGGCTCGTGAGCAGGCCCGGGAAGAGCATGGCGTCGCGCACGCGCCGCCGCTCCGCCTCGGGGACGATGAGCGGCCGCGCGCCGCGCGCCGCCGTGGTCGAGACCGTCTCGGCGCCGGGCGCGAGGTCCATGATCCCGCCGAGCCACGGGCCGCCCCTGCCCCAGGAGACGGCGTCGTCGCACGGGGTGAGCCGCTCCAGCCCGGGGTGCACGCGCGGGAAGTGGTGGGACTCCTGGAAGTTCTCGACGCAGAGCTTCCAGTTCGCGGCGACCTCGTACTCCACCCGCCGGCCCCGCCGGAGCGAGCGCAGCTCGGGGCGCGCGAGCCACGGCGGCGCCTCGCCGAGCGCGCGCTCGAGCGCAGGCGCGCCCGGGTCGAGCGTCACGAAGAGGAAGCCGAAGCAGGCGCCCGCGCGCGCGCCGAGCAGCCCGTGCGCGCCGCGGTCGAACCCGGGCGGCGCGTGCGGCGCGGCGCGCAGGGCGCCGGAGAGCTCGTAGGTCCAGCCGTGATAAGGGCACTCGAGGCGATCGACCCGGCCGCACGCGCCCTCCAGCAGCGTCGCCGCGCGGTGGCGGCAGACGTTGTGGAACGCGCGGATCTCCAGATCGGCGCCGCGCACGACGAGCACCCCCGCCGGCGTGAGCGGCGCGAGCAGCCACTCTCCCGGCCGGGCGATCTCGTCCTCGCGCCCGACGCAGAGCCAGGAGCGCCCGAAGATCTCGGCCTGCTCGAAGGCGAAGACGTCCTCGTCCCAGTAGGCGCGCGGGGGCAGCGGGCGGGCGCCGTGGAGCGGCTCGAGGACGGCGTGGAGATCGGCTGGGGAGAGAGGGAGCTCCGGCAAGCGGCGCGATGCTACCAGAGCGGGCCCGCCGGCGGGCCCCCGCGCCCCTGGCCCCGCGCTCCTGCGAGCGACGAGCGCCCGGCGCCGACGAGGATCAGCACCCGAAGAGCCCGCGCTTGTTGCACGAGATACGGCACTCGCTGCAGTGGACGCACCTGTCGTAGAGCCGGTACATGGAAGCGCCGGCGGGGCGCTGGCTCTCGCACGCGCTCAGGCATGTTGCGTCCCCCTTCGCGCAGGTCACGGCGCACTGCCTGAAGTAGACGCACTCGTCGTTGCTGACGCACGCCTCGAGCGCGTCGGCGCAGCTCCCCTCGTTCGCGCACGCGACGCACCCGGACGTCTCGTTGCCGCAGGAACGGAGGTTGTCGCAGGTGCCGAGATCGTTGCAGTCGTTGACGTCGGTGCCCTCCGCGCAGGTCCCGGTGCCCTCGGGCTCGTCGCACTCGCCGTCGTTCGTCGTGAGGCACGGCTCCACCGCGCAGTCGTCGACGTCCGTCCCCTCCGCGCAGCTCCCGGTGCCCTCGGGCTCGTCGCACTCGCCGTCCTTCGTGTCGGCGCAGGTCGGCGCCGCGCAGTCGTCGACGTCCGTCCCCTCCGGGCAGCGATTCGTCCCCTCGGGCTCATCGCACGNGGCAGCGATTCGTCCCCTCGGGCTCATCGCACGTCCCGTCCATCACGTATTCGCACCGCGGGAGCGCGCAGTCCTCGACGTCGGTGCCCGCCGGGCAGAGGCCGGTGTTCTCGGGCTCGTCGCAGACGCCGTTGCCTGTGTACGGGCAGAGAGAGCGGCAGTCGTCGGGGTCGGTCCCGGCCGGACACGCGCCGGTGCCCTCCGGCTCATCGCAGATGCCGTCGCCCGCGGTGGAACAGTGCTCTTCATCACCCGGATCGAGGCAGCCCAGGAGGGCCGCCTCCGCCTCGTCGCACACCTCGGCCACGTGATGCCCGTCCACGCACCGGCCCTCCAGGCGAACGCACTCGATGTACTCCGTGTGCTCGTCCTGGCAGCGCTCCTTGGCCCTGCCCGCGAGCGCGTCCTGCTCGGCCTCGCACACGCCATCGTCGTCGCCGGAGCAGTCCTCGCAGGCACAGCGCGCCTCGCAGACCGTCGCGTACACCGGCGCCAGGGGCTCACCCGCCCCCGAGCTGGCGCAGGCCGCGAACCAACCGGCGAGAGCTGCTGTGGCCATCACGTGTCTGACACGCATCGTGGTCTCCTCATCCTCTGGCCGAAGCGAGAGAGGGTCGCGCCGAGGCGCAGCGCGCCGCCGCGGGGCAGGCAGGGGCGAACGGCATCGATGGCGCAGAAAGCCCCAGATACCCTCCACCTGCGCACACCGCGCTCGATCGTCTCTCGCCTCGACTGTGGCTGTAAAATTCGGTTAAAAGAAAACAGCTACCTATACCAGTCCGCTGAGAGAGCGGTCAATCATCCAAGCTGCCTTCGGCCTACAGCAGCGAAGTGGGTCGCTGCCCTGGTCGGGCCAGGTAAGCGCAGGAGGGTACGCAGCGCAGCGACAGGGCGCTGGCGGGTGGCGCGGGCAAGTGTGTGTGTGGCCCGCGCGCGGTGCTGCGCGAGGCCCGCAGGAGAGAGGCGCGCTCGTGAGCCGGACGGGGGACGGGGGCGCTCGGTGGGGCCGGTCCGGCGCCGCGGAAACGATGTGGAAACGTTGAGAGACGCGCGCTCGGGCTTCAATCGGGCTCGCGGGCCGATCGGAGAAAAGGACCTTGCGATCTACAATGCGTCATCCGTTATTGCGGAGAGGGCGCGACATCTGGAGCGAGCGCGGCAATGGCGCGCGAAGGACCGTCGGAAAGCTGCTGTCTGCGTTCTCGGCGCCCGGGAGTGGGCGAGCGCTGGGGCGGCGGGGGGGGCGGAATGCGCGGTCGCTCCCGCGCAAAAGAGCCGAGACGGCATAAAGAAGCGTTGGCTTCGGTGCCGTTTCGGCAGAAGATGTGCGCGCGCGTGGACCGCGGAGCCGCGCTGGACACCTCCGAGCGGCGGCGCTGCGTCACTGGACCCTCACGGGCTGGAGAGCTGCGGATGAAGATGCGATCTTTGGTATACCTCTTTGCACTGAGTCTGTTGACGACCGCAGCGTGCGGCGATGACGACTCCACGGTGCCCCCCGGGACCGGCAGCGGCGGTGCGGGTGGCGGCACCACCACGACGGGCACCGGCGGCGACGGCGG
>NZ_JEMA01000758.1 GCF_001589285.1 Sorangium cellulosum
GGTTCGGCGGCCGCGCCGGCCGACGCCGGCGTCCCCCGCGACGGGGGCGCGGGCGGCCCGGCGAAGCCCCCAAGCGCCGGAGGGGGCGACGCGGGCAGCCCGCCCCAGGGCAGCTAACGTCGCGCCGCCCAGCTCATCCCTGGTTCATGAGAGAATGAACCACAGAGGCACAGAGGGGAGAGAAGAGAGAAGAGAGATTGATTATCTCTCTCTTTCTTCCCTCTGTGCCCTCTGTGCCTCTGTGGTTCCAATTCTCCCCATCGCGCAAGATGGCCTCCGCGTTCGGGCGNCCCATCGCGCAAGATGGCCTCCGCGTTCGGGCGCACCGGCGGGAGGTCGTGCCGCGGATCGATCACCGCGCTTCGGGCCCGTGAGCACCGTGGGTGGCGGGCGCGCGGCTCCCCGCAGGCGATCGTCGCTAGCCAGGCGACAGGAGGCGGTCGAACGCGCCCGCGGGGAGCTGGTCGAGCCGCTCGACCGAGAGGTCGGCCCCGAGCTGCGCGTGCCGCGGGCCCACGCCGATCACCTTCATGCCGCCGCGCTTGCCCGCGAGGACGCCCGCGGGGGCGTCCTCGACCACGACGCACCGGTCCGGCGAGGCGCCGACGCCCTCGGCCGCCCGGAGGAAGACCGCGGGGTGCGGCTTGCCGTGCGGCACCTCCTCGCTGCTGATCACCGCGTCGAACACGCCCGTGAGCCCGGTCGCCGCGAGGATCACGTCGAGGTTCTCGCGCGGCGCGGAGGACGCGATCGCCATCCGGAAGCCGCGCCCGGGGAGCGCGCTCAGCCACGCGCGCACGCCGGGCAGCGGCTCGATCCCCGCTTCGGCCACGAGCGCCCGGTAATGCCGCTCCTTCGCGTCCGCGATGCGGGCGATCTCGGCTTCCGGGATCTCGGGGCCGATCAGGCGGCGGAGCAGATCGTCGTTGCGCATCCCGAACACCGCATCATGGTCGGCATGATCGTAGGAGCGCCCCTCGGCCGCGAGCGCCTCACGCCAGGCGACGAAGTGGTGCTCGCTGGAGTCGACGAGCGTCCCGTCCAGATCCCAGAGAACGGCCCTCGGATGCGATAGCGACATGGAGAAAGACTATCATCGGCTGTCCCGGGAAGCCTGACGGTAAGAGCGACGCCGACAGCGACGGTCGGTCGCTCGGACCCCTGTTTCTTGCTATCGCTGCCCCGCGCTCGTCCGCGGCCGCCCGGCTCTCGGCCGCGCGCCGTCGCCGCGCCGCGCGCGACCGCTGTTCTCGGGGGAACCTGCTCCCTGGGACGCGCTCCACCCAGACGCTTCCACCGTCCTTTCAGCCCCGGATCCACCGACCTCCTCATGCCCGCTCCGCAAATGCCATCGCCCCCGGCGCCCCGCCCCTCTCCTTCCCGCGACAGCTCCCGTGACGCTTCCCGCGAGACGCCCCCCCGCGTCGCGCCGCCGCCCTCGAAGGGCGGCGGGCTCGCCGCGCGCCTCGCCGAGCTCCAGGTGAACCGGCCGGCGCTGCCGCTGCTCGTGACCGGGCTCCTCACGGTCGTCGCCATCTTCCTGGCGACGCGGCTCTCGGTGCTGACCGGGTTCGAGTCGCTCTTGCCGGCGTCGCGGCCGAGCGTGCAGGAGCTCGACCGGGTCGCGGCCAAGACCGCCGGCGTCTCCACGCTCTTCGTCGTGCTGCAAGGCGGCGAGGGCACGCCCACGGCCGCGCTGCAGCGGGCCGCCGACGCGCTCGTGCCCGAGATCGAGCGGCTCGGTCCGCCGTGGGTCGGCAGCGTCGAGGACGGCGTGCACGAGGCCTTCCGCTACCTCTCGCCGCGCGCCGGGCTCTACGTCGAGCGCGACCGGCTCACGAAGCTGCGGGACGACATCGAGGCGCGCTACGCCTACGAGGTCAACAAGGCGACCGGCGCGCTGCTCGACGACGACGAGCCGCCGCCCGAGGTGAGCGCGCGCTCGATCGAGCAGAGCCTCGGCCTGAACGGGATCGACGCGGGGCGCTACCCCGACGGCTACTACCAGTCGAAGGACGGCAAGACCGTCGTCGTCGCGATCCGCTCGAAGGTGATCGCGAGCGACTTCGCCGCCGGGAGCGAGGCGATCCGGCGCGTGCGCGAGGTGGTCGAGCGCGTGCGCCCCGCCTCGTTCGACCCCGGGATCACCTACGGCCTCGCCGGCGACCTGCAGACCGGGATCGCCGAGTACGCGGCGATCAACGAGGACCTGACCGACGTCGGCGTCGCGGGCGCCGCGCTCATCGCCGCTGTCGTGTTCCTCTACTACCTGCGCGTGCGCACGCTCCTCGCGATGCTGATCACGATCGGCGTCGGCGTCGCCTGGACGTTCGGGGTCACGCAGCTCGCGATCGGCCACCTCAACATGGCGACCGGGTTCCTCTTCTCGATCGTCGCCGGCAACGGGATCAACTTCGGCATCATCTACATGGCGCGCTACCTCGAGGCGCGCCGCGGCGGCGCGAGCCTGCTCGAGGGCGTGCGCGTCGCGCACCGCGAGACCTGGCTGCCGACGCTCACGGCCGGCTGCGCCGCCTCGGCCGCCTACGGCTCGCTGGTCGTCACCGAGTTCCGCGGGTTCCGCGATTTCGGCCTCATCGGCGGCGTCGGCATGGTGCTCTGCTGGGTCGCCACGTTCGTCGCGCTGCCGAGCATCCTCGCCGTGACGGAGCGGCTCGTCCCCCTCGAGCAGGGGTCGCCCGGCCTGCTCGGCAGGCTCCGGCAGCGCACCCAGGGAGGCCTCGCGTTCGGCGGGCCGTTCGCGCGGCTCGCGGCGCGGGGCCCGGTCGCGATCACGCTCACCGGCCTCGCCCTGGCCGCTGTCGGCGTCGTCGCCACGGTGGCGTACGTGCGCGCCGATCCGATGGAGTACGACCTCCGGAACCTGCGCAACGACGAGAGCGCGCGCGCCGAGCAGATCCGCCTGGGCGAGCTCGCCGAGGAGATCACGGGCTACGTGGGCACCGACGGCATGGCGATCCTCGTGGATCGCCCCGAGCAGGTCGAGCCGCTCCGCGCGGCGCTCTACGCGAAGCGCGACGCGGCGCCCGAGGGCGAGAAGCCGTTCAAGGAGATCTACGCGCTCCAGGACCTGATCCCGAAGGACCAGGAGGCGAAGATCCCGCTCCTCCAGGAGATCAAGGATCGCGTCGTCCGCGCGCAGAAGCGCGGCCTCATCGGCGACGACGACTGGGCCCGGATCCAGGCGGTCATCCCGCCGGACGATCTCGCGCCGTTCGGGATCGACGATCTGCCGGCGGGGGTGGCGCGCGCGTTCACCGAGACGGACGGCACGCGCGGGCGCATCGTCTACATCAGCCCGATCTCGGCCGAGAGCGTGCACGACGCGCACTACCTGTTCCGCTGGGCCGACGCGTACCGCGAGACGCGGCTCCCTGACGACAGCGTCGTGCGCGGATCGGGGCGCGCGGTGATCTACGCGGACATGTGGGCGGCGGTCATCGACGACGTGCCGCCGGCGGTGCTCTTCTCGCTGGCCGCGACGGTGCTCGTCGTGCTCGTCGCCTTCCGCGGCGGCCGCCCGGCGTTCGCGGTGCTCGGCGCGCTGCTCGTCGGCGCCTCGTGGATGGCTGGGTTGCTCGTGCTGATGGACGTGAAGCTCAACTTCCTGAACTTCATCGCGTTGCCGCTGACGTTCGGCATCGGCGTCGACTACGCCGTGAACATCGTCCAGCGGTACGCGCGCGAGGGCGCCGGCGGCGCGTTGACCGCGGTGCGCGAGACGGGCGGGGCGGTGATCCTCTGCAGCCTCACGACGGCGCTCGGCTACCTCGCCCTGATCCGCTCGCAGAACCACGCGGTGCGCAGCCTCGGCGTCGCCGCCGTGATCGGCGAGCTCGCCTGCCTCTTCGCCGCCGTGCTGGTGCTGCCCGCGGCGCTCGTCTGGCTCGACCGGCGCCGCCCGAAGGGCGCGGAGAGCTTCCTCGCCGTCGGCCGCCCGACGACCTGAGCCCTCGGCGCGGGCGGCACCGGCCGGCCGGGCCCTGCTCGATGAGGCAGCGCCGCTCGCCGACGCACGCGATCGGCAACGCGGCGGGACAAGGTTCCAGGGCGAGATCGAAGCACGCCGGAGGCGCCTCGCCTCAGGGCAGCCGGCCTCCGGGTGGACCCGATCCGTTGCACCCCGCTCGCTCTGCGCGGCGCTCTCGCGGCGCGCAGATCACGGCCCGCGCAGATCCGCGCAGCACCGCACGCCGGTCGAGTAGTCGAAGTACGCGAAGTCGTGCGACGCGACGCGCGCCATGCACCCCTCCCGGGTCGCGCGCGCATAGAACCCGCCGACGAAGGTCCCCTCGGGATCGTCGATCCACTCGTCGAGGTTGCCGACCATGTCGCTCACCGCGTCGTCCTCCCACGCGCTCGCGCACGTCGCTGTCTCGCCGGTCCGCCGCAGCAGCGGCGCGCCGGCGACGCGCACCAGGTTGAGCCGCGGATCGCTGTGCCCGAGGCTCACGTCGCGGTGGAGCACGGCGGCCGGGTGGCCCTCGCGGAACACGTTGCACCGCCCGTCCGCGTAGGTCGGCCCGTACGGGAACTGCTCGTCGCGCTCGCCGCGGCACGCCGTCCGCCACTCCTCGAGCGTGCAGAGCCGCTTGCCGGCGTTCCGGCACGCGAGCGCCGCCTGCGCGCCGCTCGTGTAGCCCTGCGGCAGCACGCCCTTGCGCGACACAGCGCGCGGCTCGAACTCGCGCTGCTTCTGCCAGCCGGGCAAGAGCGGCAGCTCCATCTGCCGCGCCTCCGCGTCGCCGAGCTGGAGCCGCATCTTCGACCATGTCCGCTCGACGGACGCGGCCGCCTGCCGCGACGGCGGGTAGAACGCCGAGATCTCGAGCCCGGTCTCCCTGTCGAGCAGCACCGCCTCGTAGCGATCCACGCAGAACCGGCGCGCGACCCGCACCATCTCCGGAGGGCAGCGCGGCTCCGCCGGCGGCGCGGGCGGCCTCGGCCCCGCGGGC
>NZ_JEMA01000759.1 GCF_001589285.1 Sorangium cellulosum
GTCCGCGCGCCGGTGCACGCTCCGGCCCTCCACCGTGAAGACGTTGTCCTCGAACTCGCCCTGCGCCCACTCCAGGTACATCAGGCGCTCGCAATACAACACCTCGTTGATCATCCGCGCCGGCACCAGCTCCGGCGGCGCCCCCGCGACAGGCAACCTCCGCGGGAGCGGCTTCGCCCGCATCAGCGGCTCGCTCGACTCGTCCGTGACTCGCTCAGGAGCTCGCGCCATCGTGGCACCCCCTATGGACGCCATCAAACGCGTTCGTATCAGGCAGAGTCAAGCGCGCAAATCTCTGAATTTAACTGGAAATCATTGACAGCTCACGGGAACGCAAGCCAAGGAGCAACGGTGTTCTCCCGGCGTGCCCTCACCCGCACCGACAGCGGCGCGTCGCAACCACCGCTGTCCGCACCGGCGCCTGAACCGCCTCGGCAGATCGCTCCGCGCCACCTCTCCCGCTCCACCTCCCGCGCCTTCCCCTTTCCCTGCTACGCCGGCCACCACGGCCCGTAGCCGCCCGGCCTCGACCCCCCCTCGGCAAGACGGGCTCGGCGGTGCACGTCACGCCATCTGGTAAATTCATGGAGGTCTTCGGAAATGGACGCGGTCGCGCACCGCCCCCTTCCCATTCCCCCCCTCCTCTGCGATGGTAGGCACCGTCGCCTCGGCCGCACGACGCCGGCACCAGGCCGCATGAGCTCGCCCCGCCCTGCGCCGCCCGGAGCTCTTCACCCTTTCCCGCCCACGGAGGCCCGATGCGCTCTCTCGATCTCGACACCCTCGCGAACGCCGTCGCCGGCGGCACCGCCGCCATCCGCGCGATCACGCGCCTCGAGCCCGCGGGCGGCCCCGGAGACAAGGTCTTCCCGCCGACCTACGTGAAAGAGCGCAACGCGACCACCAAGTACGCAACCGAGCCGCGACGCATCGACGGGCGCGAGGTGACTACCGTGCTCCTCGACTCGGTCGCTTCTCAGGCAAACCGCCTGGAAGAGGCGCTGCTCGAAGGATGGCGGCGCGGAGAGCTCCCCTTCCCCGTCGTGCAGGTCGACTTCTCGAAGCAGGAGGGGCTCGAGGATCTCGAGCAGATCACCGCGCTCCAGGCACCGCACCGCATCGCCGACGCGCTCCTCCGCGACAGCGTGCTCGGCGGCACCCCGTTCCGCCACACCACCGTCGGCAAGGACGTCACCGACGCGCGCCCCAACCACGCGACGGCCATGTTCAAGTACTGTCCGACAGCCCTGATCTTCGGCGTGTGGGACAGCACCGGTCCGAAGGGCGGCCTCGGCGCCAAGTTCCAGCGCTGCCTCGTCTCCGAGATCGTCGGGATCGACGTCGCGACGGGCGTCAAGACGGCGAGTCGCCTCGATCCTGCCGGCATCCAGACGAAGGCAGGACCGGTGTTCAAGCACAAGGACCCGAGCCAGGACTGGACCGTCGACCCGAAGGAGGCCGAGCTCGCCAAGGGCAAGCCCATCGAGTTCTCGCGCAGCGGCGGCGACGGCAAGAAGGGCTCTCCGTCGGCCATCAACCATGGCAACATCCCACCGAGCATCGACGCGGCGGCGGGCGGGGTCACGATGAGCCACGCCGTGCAGACCCTCGTGCTCTCGCTCGGCGCCCTCCGCCGCCTGCGGTTCCAGACCGACTGCTCGGGCGAGCGCCTCCCGGCTGAGCAGCGCGACGCGGCCGAGGCCGCGGCGCGCACCGCGCTCGCCGCGCTCGCCCTCGCGGCCGTCGTCTACCAGCGTGACCAGGGCTACGACCTCCGCTCGCGCTCGACCCTCGTCGCGAAAGAGCCGCTCGTCCTCGATCTCCTCGGCCGCGACGGCGGCGAGCCGGAGCGCTTTTCGCTCTCCCGGGCCGAGGCCGCGGCCCTGCTCAAGGGCGCTGAGCAGAAGGCGCGGCAGCTCGGCCTCGGCTGGGATCCGAAGCCCGTCACGCTCACGCCGGCTCCGAAGCTCGCCGGCCTGATCCGGAAGAGCCGCGAGCTGGCGGCGAGCGGCGAGGCCGAGGACGAGGGCGGCTGATGCTCGCGATCGAGGTCGCCCTGCTGACCGGCCGCTACGTGGCGACCGCCGTCGACGACCGCAATCGGGCCGAGTGGCCACCCCACCCGGCGCGGCTGTTCTCGGCCCTCGTCGACGCCCACTTCGAGGCGCTCGACCCGTCTACCGACGAGCGCGACGCGCTGGAGTGGCTGGAGCAGCAAGGCCCGCCCGAGATCACGGCCCCCGAGGCCACCGCGCGGGAGGTCGTGACCGTGTTCGTGCCGGTGAACGACACGAGCGTCGTCGGCTCGCTCGACGACGAAGCGCTCACCGTGCGTGAGGCGCGCGCAGAGCTCGACGCCGCTCGCCCGAAGGGCGGCAAGCCGCTCGCCGCCGCCGAGAAGAAGTTCGCCAAGGCCGAGGCGCGCTTCCTGGAGGCCGTGCGGAAGGCGATCGCCCCCGTCCCGGCCGGCAAGGAGGGGAAAGACGGGCCGGGAAAGGCGTCGTCGATCCTGCCCGAGCGACGGACACGACAACCGCGCACCTTCCCATCGAGCGCGCCCTCCGAGATGGATCCTGCCGCGTCGCGCATCGTCTTCGCCTGGCCGAGCGCGACGCCCACGCCCGAGCAGCGATCGACGCTCGACACGCTCGCTGCGCGCGTGACGCGGCTCGGGCACTCCTCGTCGCTCGTGACCGTCCGCGTGCGCGACGATCGCCCCGAAGCGACATGGATCCCGGACGACACAAGCCCGAGGCGCGCCGGGGACGATGCCGTGCTCCGCGTCGTCGGTCCGGGCCAGCTCGCGGCGCTCTGCGCGGCCTTCGAGCTCCAGGCCGACACACCCGGTCGGGTCATGCCGGCGTCGTTCCAGCGCTACGTCAGGCCCCGCCACGCCAGCGTCGCGAGCGCGCCGGCGCCTCTCCTCGGCGACGGGTGGATCGTCCTGCGCCGGGTCGCCGGCCCGCGCCTCCCGTCGATCCGGGCCGTCGACGTCGCCCGGACGGTGCGCAAGGCCATGATGGCGGCGTATGGCCCCGGCGCGCCCGAGATCCTGTCGGGGCACCGAGCGTCCGGCGGGCCGAGCGAGCGCCCCCACCTCGCGTACGTCCCGCTGCCGTTCGTCGGGAGCGAGCACGCCGACGGCGCGATCCTCGGCGTCGCGCTGATCCTGCCGCGGGACGCGACGCGCGACGAACGGCTCGCCGTCTACCGCGCGCTGGACGCCTGGGAGCGGCAACGGCGCCATGAAGACGAGGAGGCGCCGACGCTCCCTGTCCACCTCGGCAGGACAGGCGAGCTCGTCCTCGCGCGGATCGAGGAGCAGGCGTCCCCGTCGACGCTGCGACCCGCGACCTGGTGCGCCGAGTCGACATCCTGGGCCAGCGCGACGCCGGTCGCGCTCGATCGCAACCCGGGGGATCTCGGCGCGCGGGATCCGCAGAAGGAGGCCGCCGCGTACGCCGAGGCCGAGGCGACCCTCGCCGCCGCGTGCGAGCGGATCGGCCTACCGCGCCCATCGCGCGTGACGGTCCTCCCTGCGGCGCCGATCACGGGTGCCGACAAGGCCCGGCGCTTCCCGCCGTTTCATGCGGGCAAGCCTCCCGTGCAACGCGTGCTGGTGCATGCGACGCTCACGTTCGACGCGCCGGTGAGGGGGCCCATCCTGCTCGGCGCCGGGCGCTACTTCGGCCTCGGTCTGTTCCGGCCGCTGAGGGGACATGGCTGATCTCTCGCCCGGCGACTTCGCCGCGTACTTCGAGGCGATCCACGGCGCGGCGCCGTTCCCGTGGCAGGCGAGGCTGCTCGCCGACGTCGCGCGCGAGGGACGCTGGCCGGCGTTGCTCGATCTTCCCACGGGCACGGGCAAGACGGCGGCGATCGACGTCGCCCTCTTCCACCTCGCGCTCGACGCCGCGTCACCGCCGGCGCAGCGCAAGGCCCCGCGGCGCGTCATGATGGTCGTGGATCGGCGCACGGTCGTCGATCAGGCGTACGAGCGGGCGAAGGCGATCGCCGAGTCCCTGAGGAGCGCGCGGGACGGCGTCCTTCGCGCCGTGGCCGATCGGCTCCGGGCGCTCGCCGGCCTGCGCGGGGACGAGCCGCCGATCGCGCTGGCGCAGCTCCGCGGCGGCATGCCGCGCGACGACGCCTGGGCGCGGAGACCCGATCAGCCGCTCGTCGCCGTCTCGACGGTCGATCAGGTCGGCTCTCGGCTGCTCTTCCGCGGCTACGGCGTGAGCGACGCCATGCGCCCGATCCACGCGGGGCTGCTCGGCAACGACGCGCTCCTGCTGCTCGACGAGGTGCACCTCTCGCAGCCCTTCCGCGAGACGCTGGCCTCGCTGCGCCGGTACCGCGCGTGGGCCGGCTCCAACCTGCCCGACCCATGGAAGGCCTGCAAGCTGCCCGACCGGTGGCAGGTCGTCGAGATGTCGGCGACGCCGGGCAGCAGGCCGGCCGCGCAAGGGGACGCGACGGCGATCCCCGAGGGCGATCGCGTGTTCGGGCTGAATGACGACGATCACCGGGACGAGCGGCTCGCGCTGCGGCTCCGGGCGAAGAAGCCGGTCGCGCTCGGTGAGGTCAAGGTGAGCGGCGGGGAGGACGCGCGGAAGGCGACGTTCGTCGAGGCGATCGCCGAGCACGCCGTGCGCTTCGTGGCGCCGGGGCGCGCCGTCGGCGTCATCGTCAATCGCGTGGCCACGGCGCGCGACGCCGCCGCGGCGATCCGGAAGCGCACCGGCGCCAGCGTCGACCCCATCCTCGTCACGGGCCGCATGCGTCCGCTGGACCGGGACGACCTCGACGCGAAGCTCGGCCCCCTCGTGCGCTCGGGCCGCGCGCGCGACGCAGCCGCAGAGCCGGTCGTCATCGTCGCGACGCAGTGCATCGAGGCGGGCGCCGACTTCGATCTCGACGCGATCGTGACCGAGTGCGCCTCGATCGACGCGCTCCGGCAGCGCTTCGGCCGGCTGAACCGGATCGGCGCCATCGAGGACGCGCGCGGCGTGGTGCTGGTGCGCTCGGACGCGCTGGCCAAGGATCACGTCGATCCGGTCTATGGCAAGGCGATCGCCGAGACGTGGACGTGGCTCGGCGAGGCGGCGCGCGATTTCGGTGTCCAGACGATGGCGGCGGCGTTGCCGACAGGGGAGAGACTCGACGCCATGCGCTCGCCCAAGGCGCGCGCGCCCGTGATGCTCCCCGCGCACCTCGATGCGTGGGTGCAGACGCGGCCCAGCCCGGTGATCGACCCCGATATCTCCCTGTGGCTCCACGGCGCCGATCAGGAGCAGGCGCCCGAGGTGCAGGTCGTCTGGCGCGCCGATGTGACCGGAGCGCTGCTCGCGCAGGCGAAGGGAGACGAGGAGGCGCGCGAGGCGTTGTTGAAGCGCGTGGAGGCGTGCGCGCCGGTCGGGCTCGAGGCGATCTCGATGCCGATCCATGCGGTGCGGATGTGGCTCCAGGGCGGCGCAGCCCCCGATCTCGCCGACGTCGAGGGGCGCGCGGTGGGAGAGGACGACGTGAATCAGCGGGGCGGACGGCTCGCGCTCCTCTGGAAGGGCGACGAGAGCCGTGTGATCGAGCCCGGTGAGCTCCGCCCAGGCATTACGCTCGTGGTTCCGAGCACATATGGAGGCCTCGCCGGCGGCACCTGGGATCCATCATCCCAGGTGCCCGTCTCGGACTTGGGCGATCGCGCGCGATGGCAGCAGACAGGGCGCCCGACGCTGCGGCTGCACCCGGACGTCCTGCGGCAGCACGCTGACGTCATGGATGCTGCATTGCCGAAGATCCCCGTCCCGGTGGTGGACGAGCGGCCGGATGCCGAGGATCGCGCGGAGATCGACGCCTGGCTTTCGGACATGAGCGCGGCGACGGCCGCGGCATCGTGGCTTGGCCGGGCGCTCAAGGCGCTCGCGGTGAAGGGCAGGAGGCGCCCCGCGCTCGTGCGGCTCGATGCCGTGGCGATGGCGGACGAGGAAGGCGAGCGGCGGGCCGAACCGGGCTATTTCGCGCTCGTCGGCCGCTTCCGCACGCGTGACGCGGGGGCCGGCGACGTGACGACGGAGGACGACGGTGCGTCGTACACGGGCGTCGAGGTGACGCTGCGCGAGCATCTTGGAGGCGTCGCTTCCTGGGCCAGGCGGTTCGCCGAGCAGTGCGGGCTTCCGCCCGAGGTCGCGCGCGACGTCGCGCTGGCGGCGCGCTGGCACGACGCCGGGAAGGTCGACCCGCGGTTCCAGCGGATGCTCCACGGGGGCAGCGAGCTCCGGGCGGCGGTGGCGCCCGAGCCGCTCGCCAAGAGCGCGCTCGTCGCCGCGGATCGCGCGGCGCGGGCCCACGCGCTCGAGCGCTCCGGATATCCGCGGGGAGCCCGTCACGAGCTCGCGTCGGTCGCGCTCCTGGAGGCGGAGGCCTGCACGCCGCTGCTCCGCGAGGCCGTCGATCGCGATCTGGTCCTGCACCTCGTGGCCTCGCATCACGGCTGGTGCCGACCGTTCGCGCCGGTGGTCGAGGACCCCGCGCCTGTCGAGCTCGTGCTGGACGCCGGGGACACCGTCGTGCGTGGCGTCTCGAGCGATCACGGCCTCGCGCGGCTCGACGCGGGGATCGCCGAGCGGTTCTGGCGGCTCGTGGAGCGCTACGGCTGGTTCGGCCTGGCGTGGCTCGAAGCGATCCTGCGGCTCGCAGATCACCGGCGGAGCGAGGAAGAGCAGCGGGGCGACCTCGGGGCGAAGGAAGAGAGATGACCGAGCTCTTGCTGACCGGGCTTGATGGCAAGAACCCGCTGGCCTTCCTGGCGGCGCTCGGGGTGCTGAACGCGCTCGCCGATCGGGCGAAGGACGGGACGCCGGAGCCCAGGCTGGTCTGGCGCACCGGCGGCACGTACCGGCCGGCGATCGTGGGCGGCCCGGACCGCGGCGCGTTGCTCGATGTGCTCGTGCAGGATCTTGAGAGCTTCCGGGGAGAGCCCGCGATCGAGCGGCTGCGCTATCGCAAGGACGGTGATGGGGCCGAGGCGCACGATCTCAAGCCGCCTCCGAGCAAGCTTGTGGAGTACCTGAGCGGCCTTGTGCGCGACGACCTCCGGCGGAGCCTCGCCTTCGCCGCCGCGTTCGCGACGGACGTGGCGGTGGACAACAACGGCAACACGAAGCCGACCGCGCTCCACTTCACCGCGGGCCAGCAGGAGTTCCTGGGGATGGTGAGCGAGCTCCTGCGGGGCGTGCGCGCCGAGGACCTGGAAGAGGCCCTGTTCGGGCCGTGGCGCTACGAGCGACCGCTGCCGGTGCTCCAGTGGGACAACACCTCGGCGCGCGACTATGCGCTTCGCGCGAGCGATCCCTCGAAGGACAAGAAGCTGGGCGTGCCAGGCGCGGACTGGCTCGCGTTCCGAGGCCTGCCGTTCATCCGGGTGGCCCCTGTCGGCGACCGGATCGTGACGACCGGGTGCAGCGGTGAGTGGAAGACAGGGACATTCCGGTGGCCGATCTGGACGGTGCCGCTCTCGCGCCCTGTCATCGGCTCCGTCCTGACGTCGCCGGAGGTCTTCGAGGTGAATCCGGGCGTCCTGCGCGCCCGAGGCATCGCCATCGTGTTCGAGTCGGCGATCCGCCGGAGCGATCAGGGCGGCTACGGGAGCTTCGCCCCGGCGCGCATGGCGCGCCCGGCCCCGTGATCCGCGCCCCCCGGATCTCCTTCATCCCCTCCCCACCCCGCCGTATCCTCCTCGCTGGAGGCCCTCCATGCCGACCGCGACGAGACCCCAGAACGCCACGCTCACGGGCGCGCTCCCCCTCGACCGGCCCACGGCGGAGCGGCCGCACCGGCTCTACGTGGCCACCTCGAACCACTGCAACCGCGCGTGCCCGTGGTGCTGCACCTGCTCGTCGCCCCGGGGGCAGACCTTCCTCGCGCTCGACCGCTACCGCGCGAGCTTCCCGGCCGAGGGCCCGTTCGAGGTGCAGCTCGAGGGCGGCGAGCCCACGATCCACCCGCACTTCGACGAGATGGTGCGGCTCGCCCGCGCCGAGCGCCGGTGCGCGCGCGTCGTCGTGGTGACCAACGGCGTCGAGCTCCCGCGCGACCCGGCCGGGCTCGACGCCTGGCTGGAGAAGCTCGGCGAGCCCACCACGATCAAGCTCTCGGTCAACCACCACCTCCTCGAGCACGACAGCGGCCTGCTCGCCCTCGCGCGCGCCCTGCGCGAGCGGCTCGCGGCGCTCGGCGGCGACCGGCAGCTCGTCCTCAACGTCCGGCTGCGCAAGAGCGAGCCGGACGGCGACGCGTGGGTCGTGCAGGCGGTGCGCGACGCGGGGCTCATCGAGCTCGCCAACGTCTTCCACCTGCAGCGCTACGGCTTCGCGCAGAAGCACGAGGACTGGGAAGAGCCCTTCCTCGTCGGCACCCATTTCACGATGCTCAACCCGGACGGCCACGCCTTCGGCCCCGATCTCGTGGCGCGCTCCGACGCGATGAGGAGGCTGCCGTGAGCGCGCGCCCGTTCCGCGACGAATGGCGCCGGCTGAAGAGCCGCGCCTTCGACCTGACCGGCAACAGCACCGCCGGCGAGACGGTGCGCTTCGACCTGTGGGGCCGGCCGGTCGAGGTCTACCGCAATGCGAACTTCTCCATCTACAGCCGGCAACCCTGCAATGCGAGATGCCACTTCTGCGTCGAGGAGCTAAGGCCCGCGTCGCGCGGGCGGAGCCTCTCCGTGCAGAAGAGCGTCGAGGACGACGACGGGCGCTATTTCGACGCGATGGCCGAGTCGCTGGAAGCGCTCCGCCCGCTGGATCCGACGGTATCCATCACCGGCGGCGAGCCGAGCCACGATCCGCGGTTGCCCCGCATCCTCGCGCTCGGGCAGGCGCGCCGCGGCCGCAAGCGGACCCTCACCACGAACGGCTCGGGGCTGCTCCAGGAGCGCGAGGGGAAGCGGGTGATCGACTGGATCGTCGAGACCGGCATTCAGCACCTCAACATCAGCCGCGCCCACCCCGACCACGACAGGAACGCCAGGCTCATGGTGATGAAAGACGGCCTGACCGTCGACGAGCTCCGCCGCGTCGTGGCGGCGGCAGCGGCCGGCGGCACCCGGGTGCGCCTCTCCTGCGTGCTCCTGGAGGGGCAGATCGATACAGTGGAGCACATCGTGGCCTATCTGCGGTTCGCGCGGTCGCTCGGCGTGGACAACGTGATCTTCCGGCAACTGATGAAGACCGACCCGGCCGCCGTGATCGAGAACCACGTTGTCAAATACAGCGATCGCGCCCGCGTCCGGCTCGAACCGCTCCTCGACGCGCTGAGCGCCGACGCGCGGTTCTCGTTCGCGCGGCAGATCGTGGGCTATTACTACTATGTCGAGGTGTTCCGCTTCGAGGACATCGATGTCGTCTTCGAGGAGGCCGATCTCGCGCAGCTCGAGGAGACGAAGCGCTCCGGCCCGGGCATCGTCCACGAGCTCATCTTCCACCCGAATGCCAGGCTCGCCTCCACCTGGCAACCCTGGGACGGCATCCTGGGCCCGCCGCCGGCGGCGCGCGCCGCGCTCGACGCCTCAGCCGCGCTCGACGCCTCATGACACCGCCCGTCATCCCCCTGCCCTACATCGGCCGGAACCTGCTCTTTCTCGAGGAGGTGCTGGACGAGCTCGAGGCGCGCGGCATCACGGGCCCTCTGCTGTTCCGCGCGAGCGAGGCGGACAAGCTGGCTCGCCTGCTGGAGCACGGCACCGACCGCGCCGGATACCCCGGAGAGCGGCCGTGGACCGACGGCCCGGATCAGGGGCGCCCGATCCGGCACGAGGACGTGATCTTCGCGACGACAGCCGACGAGATCCGGCGGGGAGAGCGGGATCCCGAGCGGTCCACGTCGCTCAAGAAGTTCGCCGTGATCGAGCGGCCGCTGTTCGTCGCGCACGACGCCCGCAGCTTCGTGAAGCTGTGCGACAGGCAGTATGAGGCCCGCGATCCAGCGCGGAAGCCGGCGGCGCTCCTGGCGCTGTTCCCGGTGACCCGGCTCGATCCGATCCAGGGCTGGTTCTCCGAGGAAGCCGGCCTCGCGTACAGGGCGCTCGTGCGCCCGCTCCGGGGCGGCGCGATGGTCGAGGTGGGCTCCTGGAAGGGGCTCTCCACGGCGTACGTCGGGCGGCTCGCGGCGAGCAACGGCGTCGCGCTCCATTGCGTCGACGCCTGGGAGGGCTCCAGCGACGAGTATGCCGCGCACTACCGCGCCATGCTGGCCGCGGAGGACGTACCCGGCGCGTTCAGGGCGAACCTGGAGGCGCTCGGGATCCGAGCGAACGTCCACCGGCTCGCCTCCATGGAGGCTGCGGCGCGCTTCGACGACGCGAGCCTGGATCTCGTGTTCCTCGACGGCTCGCACGATCGGGCGGCGGTGATGGCGGACATCGAGGCCTGGTGGCCCAAGCTGAAGCCGGGCGCGATCCTGGCCGGACACGACCACAACGAGGAGCACGCGGGCGTCATGGAGGCTGTCGCGCGCTTCACGGCGCTCGCTGGACGTGCCGTCGAGGTCGGCGGGGGCTCGGTGTGGTGGACGCGGCGGTGAGCTCGTGATGAGCAAGCGTCTCTTCGTGGCGACGGGCGCGTATGCGTGCGGCAAGACAACGACGCTCCGTCACCTCGCGTCCACGCGGGGCCACCGCGTGCACGGCGAGGCGCACAGGCGCGTGCTGGACGAGCTCGGGGCGCGCACGCACGGGCATCCGCCGGACGAGCCGTTTCGCCCGATCGACGCGCCGGAGCACGTCTGTCCCCTGTGCCGCAAGCGGGAGTTCGCCGGCCGGGTGCTGGAGACCCAGAAGGCGATCGAGGCGGAGGCGCGCAGCGGAGACTGGCTGGAGCGCGGGTACCTCGATCCGGTCGAGTACTACCTGCGCACGAGCGGAGAGGTGGAGTATCCCTGGCCGCCCGGCGAGCCCGCGTTCGAGCGCTATGCGCTGGTGTTCCTGTTCGCCGTGATGCCGGAGATCCAGGCCCCGCGCTGGGGCAGGAGCCGAGGAGAGCGCGCCGCCGAGGCGGAGCGGATCAACCAGCGGCTCGGCGCGATGTACCGCGCGGCCGGCTTCGAGGTGGTCGACGTCGGCCCGGGGCCCGTGGAGGAGCGGGCGGCGTTCCTGGCGAGCCGCGCCGGATTCAGCGACACGGCGCGCCACGCTTGACGTGCCCGGGGGCAGTGACTGGCGGGCTGGTGCTTTGCGGCGTCGCGCTTGGTCGGATCGCGGGCGACCTCGTGGGGGGTTTCCACGGCGTGCCGACGGCAACGCCAGGGACGAGCGTGCTATCTTCCGTGGGAGCCCATGGTAGCCGCCGTACACGTGCCGCCTCCATCGTCGACCGCGCCTGCGGGTGAGCAGCGTTTCGTGATCCAGGGCGTCCCCTGGAACACGTACGTCAGACTGCGGGACGAGCTGGACACCCCCGGCCTGCGCATGACCTTCTGCGAGGGAACGCTGGAGCTGATGAGTCCGTCCATCGACCACGAAGCAGCGAAGAAGAGCATCGCCCGCCTGGTCGAGATCTTCGCGCTGGAGCGGGATGTGCCGCTCCATGGCTACGGCTCGACCACGTTTCGTCGAGAAGCCAAGTCACGCGGCCTCGAGCCCGACGAGTGCTATTGCCTCGGCGGCCCGCTCAAGGAGATCCCCGACATCGCGATCGAGGTGGTGCTGACGAGCGGCGGGCTCGACAAGCTGCCTGTCTACAGCGGCCTCGGCGTCCGCGAGGTCTGGTTCTGGGAGCGCGACGCCTTCCACATCCATGCGTTGCGCGGCGAGGAGTACGAGGCCATTGCGGCCAGCGAGCTCATTCCGGACCTGGATCTCGTCGCCCTCGCGCGGTTCGTGCGCTGGCCGGACCAGCACGAGGCGGTCAAGGCGTTCCGCGCCTGGCTGCGGAACGGAAGCTGATCCCGTAGCTCTCGCAGCGAGCGCGCTGCTTCACGCCGGAGGACCACCGCGCGCCTCCGGCGTGCATCGATTGGGCACCGGACCTCACGAACATGCAAAGAAAAGAGAATTGAACCACAGAGGCACAGAGGCCACAGAGGATGAGAAGAAATCAATCTCTCTTCTCTTCCCTCTGTGCTCTCTGTGCCTCTGTGGTTAATTCTCTCTTCTTCCAGACCGTCGCGCAATGGCACATCGCGCGGCAGCACACGACGCTCACCCCTCGGCGAAATCCGGCGCGAGCCGCACGTCCTTGAGCTCCGCGCCGAGCAGCTCGATCGCGGCCGCGACGAGCGGGTGGTCGGCCACGGCGCGCTTGGCGGCCTCGACGCGCGCCTTGCGCTCGGCGGTCTCGACCTGCGCGAGCGACGGGCCGGCGCTGCCGCGGGTGATCGTCTCGAAGACCAGCTCGGCGGGGCCGCCGAAATGGGCGTGCAGGACGCGGGCGAGCAGCTCGCGGGCAGGGGGCTCGGTCGCCTGGCCGGAAAGGAACGAGTTTGCCTCGTAGCCGAGGACGACGCGGGTCGGCTTAAGCTCCAGCACGGCCGCGTGCTCGAGCACCGAGGCGAGCGCCGGCCGCTGCCCCCGGACCGCGGTGATGACCGCGCGCCAGGTGGCGAGGTCGTCGGCGTTCATCGCCGGCGGCGGCGCGCTCATCGGCGGCGGCGGCGCGCTCATCGGCGGCGGCGGCGCGCTCGTCCTTGACACGGGGCTCGGCGCCGCGGGGGCCGCCGGAGGGCNGTCCTTGACACGGGGCTCGGCGCCGCGGGGGCCGCCGGAGGGCTCTGCGGGACGGAGTAGAGCGCGCCGCGCGGCGAAGGAGGCGGCGCGCTGTCGGGGCGGAACGCCGGCGCGGCCGCCCCATTCGCGTACGGCGCCTTCGCGAAGGCTGGC